>JBPCVY010000044.1:0-93310 GCA_051010055.1 Hyphomicrobiales bacterium
GTGTAACCATCCACCCTTGCGCAGATATGGCGGATGCCCTTTCTGATGCCAGTTATGTCTTCGAGGCCGTTCCTGAAACCCTGGAAGCAAAACAGGCCGCTTTTGATCTCATCTGCCAGGGCGCGCAGCCGGATGCGATTATCGCCTCGACCACATCGACTATTCTCTCAACCGATCTGGAACGGTTCGTCACGAACCCCGAACGGTTCCTGAATGCCCACTGGCTCAATCCCGCATTCCTTATTCCGCTGGTGGAGCTGTCGCCTGGCTCTGCCACAAGTGAAAAAGTTACCGCTGGTCTCAAGAACCTTTTGGAAGGCATCGGAAAAGTGCCCGTTATCTGCTCTTCCAGCCCCGGCTATATCGTCCCGCGCCTGCAGGCTTTGACGATGAATGAGGCCGCGCGCATGTTCGAGGAAGGTGTCGCTTCGGCAGAAGACATAGACAAGGCAACAAAGTACGGCTTCGGATTCCGGTTCACGATTTTAGGCCTTCTAGAATTTATCGACTGGGGCGGCGGCGACATTCTCTACTACGCCAGCAAATACCTGACCCAGGCCACTGGTGAAGACCGGTTTGCAGCGCCCAATATTATTGAGCGCAACATGACCGAAGGGCGAAACGGTTTGCGCGACGGCAAGGGCTTCCTTAACTACGACGACATGGATGTGCCGGCCTACCAGCGCGCTCGGTTGGAGGCTTTCGTAGAACTCCTGAAGCACATGGATTTGGTCCCTAAGCCCGGCGAGGTGAACAAATGAGCGGCCAAACCCTTGCCCAGAAAGTAATCGCCCGTGCCTGCGGGCGCGCGCGCGTTGAGACAGGTGAGATCGTTACCGCCAATGTGGACCTGGCTATGGTGCATGATTCAAGCGGGCCGCGCCGCCTGAAACCAGTTCTGGAGCGGCTGGGGGTAGATGTCTGGGACCCTGACAAGATTGCCGTCATTACAGATCATTTTGTTCCCGCCTATGATGATGGCACACGCGAAATACAGGCGCTGACAAAAGACTGGGTGCGCGCGCAGAATATCTGCGCCTTCCACGACCAAATGGGCATTTGTCATGTGGTGCTGCCCGAACAGGGCCATCTGCAGCCAGGCATGTTTGTTGTCGGGGGTGACAGCCATTCGCCAACCGGTGGAGCATTCGGCGCCTATATGTTCGGCATCGGCGCAACGGAAATGGCCGGCGTCATGGCAACCGGCAAAATCTGGATAATGGTGCCTGAAACGATCATGATCGAGTGGCGCGGAGCGCTGCAGGATTATGTCACCGCCAAAGACATTATGCTCTTCCTGTGTGGCGCGCTTGGTATGGATGGAGGCGGATATCAGGCGGTTCAGTATTCCGGAAGCGCCATTTCTGCACTTTCCATGCGCGAGCGTATGACCCTTGCCAATATGACAGCCGAACTTGGCGGGCAAACCGGGCTCATTGAACCGGACCGGGTTACGCTGGACTTTCTTGAGGAACGTGGCGTCTCACCAGGCAGCACCGACCACTGGCGAACGGATGCGGATGCCAGGCTTCTTGCCCATCACAGGTTCCATGCCAACCGCCTTGCCCCGCAAGTGGCAGCGCCCCATTCCCCGGCAAATGCCAGGGATATATCTGCCTATGACAAAACGCCGGTTTCCGTTGCCTATATCGGCGCGTGCACGGGTGCAAAGCTTGATGATTTGCGAAACGCCGCATCGGTTCTTGAAAACCGCAATCCCGCCAGGGGCGTAGAGATTTTGGTGGCTCCTGCTTCCGTACAGGATCAGGAGATTGCGGCAAGTGAGGGTGTGATGAAAATCTTTGAAGATGCTGGCGCACGCATATTGCCCACATCTTGCGGAATATGCGCAGGCTACGGCGCCAACAGGCTGGGCGAAGATGTGGTGTGTATCTCCTCAACCGCGCGCAATTTCAAGGGCCGCATGGGAGCACCATCATCTCAGGTTTACTTGGGTTCGCCCTATACGGTTGCCGCATCCGCCATTGCCGGATACATCGCCGACCCGCGCGAGGTGGCCTTATGACGAAGCCTGGCCGCGCGTGGGTTCTGGGCGATGATATCGACACCGATGTCCTTGCGCCGGGAAAATATATGCAAGGAGGGCTTTCAGGCCTCGCCGCACATTGCCTGGAAACCGTGCGCCCTGAGTTTGCATCAGAGGCCCGCCCTGGCGATGTTCTGGTTGCAGGTAAGAATTTCGGCATTGGCTCATCGCGCGAACAGGCTGCAGAAGCCCTTCGCCATCTCGGCATTGTGGCGGTTCTCGCACGCTCGTTCGGCGGTATATTCTACCGCAATGCCCTGAACCTCGGCCTGCCCGTTTTCCGGTCAGATGATCTCTCTGAAATAACAGATGGCGAAAAGGTGGTGATGGACATTGATGCACCTTCGCTTACAAGAACATCGAACGGTGAGAAAATCGATCTGGAACCCTTGCCTGACTTTCTTCTTCACATGCTGCATGATGGTGGTCTGGTTCCACATCTTGAGAAAAAGTTTAAAAGAGCCACGCCCGAATGAATAACAGCCCTTCCCTGAAGCCCCGCCTGCAGGACAAGGATATTCTGCTCGCTCCGGGCATTTACGATGCCTTGAGCGCCCATATTGCCGAAATGGCTGGTGCTGAAGCTGTTTATCTTTCCGGCGCCAGCATTGCCTATACGCGCTTTGCCCGGCCAGATATCGGCCTTGTCAGCATGTCCGAGGTAGCAGACACTTTGTCTCTTGTATGCGACAGGGTTTCCGTACCCGTCATTGTCGATGCGGATAATGGTTATGGCAACGCGCTCAATGTTCAGCGCACGGTGCGGGTGTTTGAAAATGCCGGGGCCACCGCATTGCAGCTTGAAGATCAGGCCTATCCGAAACGGTGCGGACACCTCACCGGCAAAACCCTCATAGGTAAGGGCGAAATGGCCGGCAAGATTGAAGCTGCATGTGATGCCCGCTCAAACGATGAAACACTCATCATCGCCCGCACAGACGCCATTGCCGTTGAAGGTCTCGAAAAAGCACTTGAGCGTGCTGAAACCTATGCGGATGCAGGCGCTGACGTTCTGTTCGTGGAAGCGCCACAAAACATTGAGCAGATGAGGGAGTTAACGGCCAGGCTCGGCGGAAAGGCGCCTCTCCTTGCCAACATGGTAGAGGGGAGCAAGACGCCTTTGATGAGTGCAAAGGAGCTTCAGGAACTGGGCTACAGCATGGTGATTTTTCCGGCAGGTCTCGTGCGCGCCCAAGCAAGACTAACAAGCGAATTCTTTGAAGTCCTGATCTCTGCCGGCACAACAGAACCGTTCAAGGATCGTATGCTAGACTTTTCCGGCGTTAATGCGCTTATCGGCACGGATGAACTTCTCTCCCTCGGCAAAAAATATGAAAAAGATGATCAATGATTGATGCCGTCACACTGGCCATTCTCAAGGGGCGCCTGGAACAGATTGCCGATGAGATGGACGCAACCCTGTTCAGAACCGCATTCAACCCAATCATCGCCGAGGCCCATGATGCATCGCACGGGCTCTATGATGCGGTGAGCGGGGAAACCCTGGTGCAAGGCAAATCCGGGCTGCCGATTTTTGTGGGCGTTATGGCATTTGCGGTGAAAGCCGTGATTGAAAAGGCCGAACGGGACGGCGATTTGACCGAAGGCGACGTTTACATTTTCAATGACCCCTACGATGGCGGCACCCATCTTTCCGACTTCCGGCTGGTGCGCCCGTTCTACAGGAATGGTGAGGTTTTCTGTTATCTGGCATCGGTTGGCCATTGGCATGATGTCGGCGGTAATGTGCCCGGCAACTACAACCCGGTGGCCACCGAAAGCTTTCAGGAAGGCATGCTGATACCGCCGGTAAAGCTTTTTGAGGAAGGCAAACTACGCCAGGACATCGTTGACATTCTTTCGGCAAATTCCAGACTTCCCGGCTCCCTTTATGGTGATCTCAATGGTCAGATAAATGCTCTCGACCTTGGTGTGCGCCGCCTCACCGCCCTGCTGGATGAATATGGAGACGATACCGTTGCAGAAGCGTTCTTGAGTTTGCGCGAGCGCGCCTCCATGCTCATGCGCGCCCACATACGCGACTTGCCGGATGGTTCCATATCCGCCGAAGACTATCTCGACAATGACGGCATTACCGACGAGCCACTTAAAATCGCGCTTGATCTTAATATTGACGGCGAAACCATGGAGATGGATTTCTCCCGCTCATCACCTGCCTGCCAGGGCCCGGTAAACATTGCCCGCTCAACGACAATTGCCGCCTGCTATGTGGCGCTCAAGCATGTTTTTGGCGATGTGCCTGCAAATGCCGGCGTCCTGGAACCGGTGAGCTTTAAAATTCCAGAAACATCAATCCTGGCGGTAAACGCCCCCAAACCGGTTGGCGGTTACACCGAAACCATTTTGCGGTTGATTGACGTGGTGTTTCAGGCCATTGCGCAAATCGCACCGGAACGCTCAAACGGCTGCGCGTACGGTACTATCAATGCCCTGTCGCTTGCCGGTCACCGGGCAAATGGTCAGCGCTGGGTCATGTTCTCGTTCTTTGGTGGCGGTCATGGTGGCCACCCTGATGGCGATGGTCTCAACCATGGCAACGCACCTATCTCAACCGCCACCATTCCGCCTCTGGAAATATTGGAAGCGGCCTATCCGGTCATGTTCACCCAGTGGGCGCTGCGCCCGGATTCAGGCGGCATGGGCAAGCATCGCGGCGGCCTGGGAGCGGTTTACGAAATCGAATTGCTTGAAGAAAAGGCAGATGTTTTTCTGTTCGGCGAGCGCGGCAAGTTTGCCCCCGCCGGGGTTGCCGGTGGTGAAGGGGGCGCAAAAAACATTTTCACGTTTGAAACAGAAACCGGTCCCGCCAACCCGCCAATGATTTCCAAAATGGTTGGCATCAAGTTGAAACGCGGCCAGAAAGTCCGCCTTGAGACACCGGGCGGCGGCGGCTATGGCCCGCCAGCGGAGCGCAAAGACAGCGCCCGCGCGCGCGACCTCGTTCTTGGCTTTGTCACGGAGGACAAACCGTGAGCAAAGCCAGCAAAGTTATCGGTGTTGATGTGGGCGGAACGTTCACTGATGCGTTCGTTCTGGATGAACAGACAAACTCGGTGAGGGTTGCCAAAGTCCCGTCCACCAGGGGCGATCAGTCGAAAGGGTTCATCGAAGGCATCAGCAAGGCCAATGAACGCTTTGACGATATCTCCACGGTTATTCACGGCACGACCGTTGGCACGAATGCCCTGCTTGAGCGCAAGGGCGCGCAAACCGGCATCATCACGACCAAGGGCTTTCGCGACGTTTTGGAAATGCGCCGCCGCGACCGGCCCAACACCTGGGGCTTGTGGGGCATGTTCGAGCCGGTGGTGCCACGCAATTTGCGTCTTGAAGTCTCAGAGCGCACACTTGCTGATGGAACAATCCGCACTCCCGTTGATATTGAAGAGGTAAAATCCGCAGCGCAACAGCTGCTTGATGCCCGGTGCGAAGCTGTCTGCATTTTCTTTATCAACGGATATGCCAACGGCGCTAACGAACGGGCAGCGGCCGAAGCCGTCAGGTACATCTGGCCGACACCATATGTGGCCGCGGCAACGGAAATTCTGCCCGAAATCAGGGAGTTTGAACGTTGTTCCACCGGTACGCTGAATGCTTATCTGCAGCCTGTCGTTGCCAGCTATCTCGACCGGCTTGAAGGAGCGCTTGGCGAACGCTCGTGCCCTGGTGAAATTCTTATTGTCCAGTCGAATGGCGGGGTGATGAGCATCGAAATGGCGAAAGAACTTCCGGTGCGCACGGCCCTCTCAGGGCCCGCAGCCGGCGTCATCGCCGGTCAGCATATTGCCCGCGCGGCAGGGCTTGAGAATGTCATTACCTGCGATATGGGCGGCACCTCGTTCGATGTTTCCCTGATTGCAAATGGCGTCAGCGCCCTTGCCGCCCAGACGCAGATAGATTTCGGCATGGTGGTGCGCACGCCTATGATCGAAATCACCACAATCGGTGCAGGCGGCGGTTCCATCGCCAGGATTGACGAGGGCGGGCTTCTTGAAGTGGGCCCGGAAAGCGCAGGCTCTGATCCCGGCCCCGTGGCCTATGGCCTTGGCAATGACCGGCCAACGGTTACCGATGCCAATCTGGTTCTGGGCCGCATCAACCCTGACCGGCCCATTGGCGGAAAACTGAAACGCCTTGATGTGGAGGCGGCGAAGCAGGCCATTGAAAAACACATCGCAAAGCCCCTTGACCTGAACCCGATGGACGGAGCTGAAGCCATTGTCCGGGTCGCAAATGCCAAAATGACGGGCGCCATCAGGCTGATTTCCATTGAACGGGGCCACGACCCCAAAAAATTCTCGGCAATGCCATTCGGCGGCGGTGGGGCGCTGCACACCGGGGCGCTGATGAACGATATCGGATTGGCGTCCGCAATTGTACCGCGCTATCCCGGCGTTACATCGGCACTTGGCTGCGTTGTGGCGGATATGCGTCACGATATCGTCAAGACAGTCAACAAAATGCTGGATGATGTGGATGCCGATGAACTCGGCAGCCAAATGACAGCGCTTGCTGACAGGGCCCAGGCGGCCCTTTCACATTCGGGCGCCACAATTAAATTCATCGAAAAGGTCTACGAGCTCGATATGCTCTATCTTGGCCAGACACACACCGTTGCCGTTCCCGTTGAGATGAACTCGGACACGCTGACTAAGGCAGACATCCTCAACGCTTTTCAATCAGCCTACAAAGAGACGTTCGGCCGGTTGCTGGAAAAAATCCCAGCGCGCATTGTCAACATGCGCATCGCGGTCATTGGCAAACGGCCGGAAATCGACTTGTCGTCCCTAATGCCGGAGACCGAAAATTCAGTTGATGACTGTCATTTGGGGACGCGGCAGGTTTATGAATCCGGAACTTGGGTTGAGGTGAACCGCTATCAACGCCTGGATCTGCCAGTGGGGGCCGTTCTAAAAGGCCCGGCGCTGGCCGAACAGCCAGACACCACCATTTTCATCGATAGCGGCCTTGAAGGCCGGGTTGATGAATTCGGGAACATGATCATCACCCGTGCGGAGGCGCCATGATTGAACTCACTCCAGAAAAATCAGCATTGCTGCTGGTTGACTTGCAGAACGACTTTCTGCATCCGAAAGGGGCCTATGGCCGCGCCGGGCAGTCATCAAGGCAGATAAGTTCACTGCCCAAAAAAATTGCGCCTCTGGCCGATGCCATGCGCGATGCTGGCGGCTGGGTGGTTTCCACACATTTTACCCTCATTCCGGGCCGGTCCGGTGAGCCCCTTATCTCCGCACATTTGAAAATGCTTCGGCCCTTTTTGGGACGGGGTGATTTTGCGCCAGGCTCATGGGGGCATGATTTGGTGGATGCTCTCAAGCCTGCAGACTTTAGAATAGAAAAGGTGGCCTATTCGGCCTTTTTCATGACGCGCCTTGAATGGGTATTGCGCAAGGCCGGCATTGATACGCTGCTCATTACCGGGATTGTTACCAATGGCGGTGTGGCGTCTACTTTGCGCGATGCCCATGTGCGTGATTTTCACACCATATTGCTCACCGATGGCTGCGGGGCGTTTTCGAGAAAAGTACACAATGCAGCGACTGCCGATCTTGCAACCATTTCGGAAACCGCAACCTGTGAAGATGCGGCAGTTGCGCTTGGCGTCAAATGAGCGATGTTCTTTCCAGCAAAGATGTGAACTTTGATGCCCACGCAGATATCGTGATTATCGGTGCTGGCGCTTGCGGGCTCACCGCAGCCCTTGCCGCCAGTGACAGAGGAGCCGAAGTGCTCATCCTGGAGCGGGATGCAGTACCTTCCGGCTCCACTGCCCTTTCTTCCGGTTTCATTCCCGCCGCGGGAACGCGCTATCAGGCAGCGCTTGGAATTGATGACAATCGGGAGCTCTTTGCCAAGGACATTCAGGCCAAGGCCAAGGGCCAGGCCCTCCAAAACCTTACCGATTTGGTGGCAGGCGCATCCGGCCCAGCGCTTGAGTGGCTCGCCGATGCCCATGGCCTGGAATGGGTGGTGCTGGATGAGTTTCTTTATCCCGGCCATTCCCGCCACCGCATGCATGCCACACCCGAGCGTACCGGCGAAGGACTATTATCGCGCTTGGTGGCAGCAGTGGAACGGACGGGCATACCCATCGCGGTAAACAGCCATGTCACGGGCCTTTATGTTAATGAGCACGCTATTAAGGGCGTTCAGGTAAATCGTCCCGGAGGCTTATCTGAAACCATTTCCTGCAAGGCGCTTGTTCTCGCCTGCAATGGCTATGGCGGAAACCGTGAGTTGATTGCCAAGCACATTCCTGAAATGTCAGATGCTCTTTACTTCGGCCATGCGGGCAATCAGGGAGATGCAGTATTGTGGGGGGAAAAGCTGGGGGCGCGAAGTGAGCATTTGAGTGCATATCAAGGCCATGGGTCCGTTGCGCACCCTCACGCGGTGCTCATCACCTGGGCGCTGATTATGGAAGGGGCCGTGCAGGTGAACGCGGACGGTGAGCGGTTTTCCAACGAGCATGGCGGCTATTCAGAACAGGCGGTTCATGTGCTCGCCCAGCCCGAACGCATTGCCTGGTGCATTTATGATGAGCGTCTCCATGAGCTGGGGCTTGGGTTCGAGGACTATCGCACCGCAGATGAAATGGGAGCAATATTGTCTGCGCCCGATGCCGAAAGCTTGGCCAAAAAAACCGGCCTGCCAGGCCCTGCTCTTTCCAAAACTCTTCAAGAAGTTCATCAGCTGGCGATAGACGACAGTAGGGATGTGTTTGGTCGCAGGTTTTCAAAAACACAGGCTTTGGAGGCGCCTTTTTATGCGGTGAAAGTCACCGGAGCTGTGTTTCACACCCAGGGCGGTTTGGTTATCGACAGTTCTGCGCGGGTGGTGGATGCGGCAGGCCATCCGTTTTCGAACTTGTTTGCAGCAGGTGGAGCCGCGTGCGGGGTATCGGGCCCGGATGTTTCCGGCTACCTCTCCGGCAACGGCCTGCTCACCGCAATCGCATACGGCAAAATTGCCGGTAAAAATGCTCCGCAGCTGGTTTAGCCGAAACTGCTCGTGCGCACGCTGACACACTTGCGGTTCACAAGGTCTGGGGCCAGCGTCAGACCAAGGCCTGCGCCATTGGGAACTGTTATAAACCCTTTCTCTATTTGCGGCAGGGCATCCACATACTCGTGATACCAGCCATAATAGAAGGCGCGGGCAATTTCCTGCTCATTCACATTCTGGCAGGACAGCGCGAGATGGGTTGAACCAACCAACGTAACGGGGCCGGAACAATCGTGAAATGCTATGGGCTTTGAGTATTTTCCGGCCAACGCGGCCGCCTCGCGCCCAAATGTGATGCCGCCGCCCCAGGTAACATCCACTATCAATGTGGAGAGAGCTTCTGCTTCAAGTGCGCTGCGGATTTGGCCGAGACCGCCCAGGGTTTCACCACCCGCAAGAGGCGCGCTGGTGGATGCGCCCAATGCGCTCAGGTCGGTAAACCTGTCCATCCAGACAGGGTCTTCCACCCAGTCAATTTCCAGCGGTTCCAGCGCGGAGCAAATTTTTTGAGCTGCCGGCAGCGACCAAAGTCCATGCAGTTCAGCCTTCAAGCGCATGGTGTTGCCATGGGCCTTGCGCACTTTTTCAAATGGCGCAAGCGCCATCTTTAGATCCGCAGCTGAAATATCCATTCCATCGGCTGCGCCTGCTGCGAAATCAAAGGGCCATATTTTCATTGATGAGATGCCGGTTGAAAGCAAATCGGAAGCCAGCTCATCGGCCCGGTTAAGAAATGCGTCAAGGTCTTCATATGTCCTGGCCTTGCCGCCCTCTCCCGGAAGACCGAAGTTCCCCGGCTTCACTTCTGACGTTTTTGATACGTAATCCGGACCGGCACAGGTGTTGTAGACCTTGATCTTTTCTCGGCATGCCCCGCCCAGCAATGCGTGGAGCGGTTTACCTGCCGCTTTGCCAGCAATATCCCATAACGCCACATCAACTGCTGAAAGGGCCCGCATTTCTGCCCCGGTTCCAGCGAACCCCACATAGGGGCGCATCTTCTTGTTCAGCGCGTCGATTTCAGATGCATTTCCGCCAAGAATGAGCGGGGCAATGCGCTCATGGATATCGGCCTCCACCGCACCTGCGCCAAACCATGTCTCGCCCAGCCCGGTGAGGCCGTTTTCGGTATCAATTTCCACCCAGATAACGCTGGGGCGGGCATCGGTTCTGATTGTTCTGATTGCGGTGATCTTCATCTCAGGTGCCCCGTTTCAACAGAAACTCATATTGCTGCAAAACCGGCAGGGCTGTCACCTGTCATCGCAACAGGCCATCATCCCGCATCCCGGAAAGCATGCCGCTTAAAACAACCGCCCGCCAATTTTTCTCGACGCAGGCGAACGGGCGGGGCATTCTTGGCCCAGAAATTATTGCGGGCACTCGAAAGCAACCCCATTCCAATCAGCAACAACATCAAGCAGGAAACGTCCATGCCAGGTGGAGCACGAGCGGAAATTGTTTCAAATCTCAATGGCCGCTTGTTTTACGGCTGGGTGATTGTGGCAGTTGCCAGTCTTGGGGTTTTCGCGAGCGGGCCGGGGCAGTCGCACACTTTTTCCGTTTTCGTGCAGCCGATAAGCAAAGACCTTGGCATTTCAAGTGCAACAATCGCCACCGCATATGGTCTGGCGACATTGGCGGCAGCATTTCTGCTGCCGAAGATGGGCCAGCTGGTCGACCGGCATGGCCCGCGCCGCATGTTGTTTGTCATTGTGATTGCGCTTGGCCTGGCCTGCTTGTTTTTTGGTGCAGCGGCAAACTTCCTGTGGCTGGCGGTTGGCTTTGCATTGCTCAGGTTTTTCGGCCAGGGCTCATTTTTGTTGGGGTGCGCCAACCTAGTCTCCCAATGGTTCTCCAAAGGGCGCGGGTTCGCCATGAGCCTAATGGCGCTTGGTTTTGGTATATCCATGGCCGTGCACCCACCGCTGGCCCAGTATCTTCTTGATGAAATTGGCTGGCGCAACGCCTGGTTTGTCATGGGCGCACTCACGTGGCTCACCATGCTGCCGCCGATTGCGCTTCTTGTTCTCGACAAGCCGGAGGAGGTTGGACTGCGACCTGATGGTGCAGCCCCCGATGAAGATGAGCAATCCAATGGCGCTGGCGCCTCGGGCCTCACCTTGTCGGAAGCGTTGAAGGAACCGAGTTTCTACATTCTGTCAGCAGGGTGGTTTTCCATCGCCATGCTCATCACCACTTTGCACTTCTACCAGGTTTCCGTTCTCACCAGCCAAGGCATCTCCACCGAAACCGCCGCCAGAGCCTTCACCATTTCGGCGATTACGATGGTTGCCGCCATGCCACTGGTGGGCAAGGCGTTCGACACCTTCCGCACCCGCTATGTGTACGCGACCGCCCTTTTCGTCACCGCCGCATCACTTGTTGCAATCACCTACGCGACCGGGCTTGCAAGCGCCATGGTTTATGCAGTGCTGTTTGGCATCAACAACGCTTTTACAATGACCATGTTCGGCTACATCTGGCCGCGTTATTTCGGCCGCAAGCACTTGGGGGCGATACAGGGGACAGGGCAAATGATTGGCGTGGTGGGGGCATCTCTCGGGCCGTTACCGGTAGGGCTTGCCTTTGATTATGCAGACAGCGCCAATCTTACCATCCGTGTTCTTGCGCTGTTGCCGGTTGCTGCAGCGTTTGCCGGGCTTATTTTCCTGCGCACCCCGCAAGCGGTTACAGGCGAGGAACATTTGGAATAAAATCGCACCGGAAAGTGAGCAGACCATGAGTTACGAAAATATGAAAAGCAAACTCGCCGAAGGTGGTGTTGTCATTCTTGATGGCGGCACGGGCACTGAGCTTGAGCGGCGCGGCGTCGATATGAACCCTGAAGCATGGTGCGGGGTTGCAACCCTTGAGGCCGAAGAAACCCTGGTGGAGGTCCACAAGGATTACATAAGGGCCGGTGCGGAAGTTATCACCGCGAACACATTCGCATCATCAAGGCTCATGCTTTCCCCGGCAGGTTTTGCCGATAGCGTGGATGAAGTAAACCGCAAGGCGGTCCGCGCCGCCCATAAAGCATGCGCTGAACTTGGCGCAGAGAATGTGCTTATCGCCGGGTCTCTCTCCCATATGGTGCCCATTGCCCCAGAAACTGCAAAGCCCGACCCTGCCCGAATTCCTGACAATACCGCTCTGGCTGACGCCTTTGGCGAGCTGGCGCAAATCCACAAGCAAGAAGGTTGCGACCTCATCTTGATGGAGATGATGTATGATCCGGGGCGCATGGAACTTGCCCTTGCAGCTGCCGGTGCAACCGGCCTTCCGGTTTGGGCCGGATTGTCGGCGCGGCGTGCAGATGATGGTGCGGTTTTGAGCTTTGCCGCCCATGAAGACATTGCTTATGGGGAAATCGTGGCGCTTGCATCACGTCACAAGCCCGATGCCATCGGTACCATGCATACCCCCTCCAACCTGATTTCGGATTGCGATGCAATTATTGCACAGGAGTTTGACGGAGCCCGCATGGCCTATCCGGATAGCGGTTACTTCAAGATGCCGAGCTGGCAGTTTGAGGACATTATACCGCCGGAGGAATTTGCCGCCTATGCAGATGAGTGGAAAACGGCCGGTGTACAAATCATTGGCGGCTGTTGCGGGCTGTCGCCTAAACACATTCAAGCCCTCGCCCCGTTGAAGTCTGCCTCATAGTCCAGCAGATCAAACGCCTCAAAACCGCCCCGATTAAATCCCACTTTTACCCTCGGGCGGATGGGTAACGTTAACAAAGGGTCAACCGGCGCAATTTAGAAACTGTTTATGCCAGAAGGCGGCTTTAACAGGATTATTCGCCAAAGTATCTAATGGGATTGTTCCGCTCCACCGAGAAAAAACCGCCAGTACGGCGGAAGAAGAAAACCGGCGCAAAAAAGAAGCCGGCAGCGCGCAAACCTGCACGCACAAAGGCCAGTGAACCGCAGACCGAAACCCGCCAGACCCGCCGTGAGCGGCGCCTGAAGCGTGAAAAGTCCCTCGGCATGCGGGTTGCCTACTGGTCGCTTGTTCTGGCCATGTGGGGCACTATCGCGCTTGTTGCGCTAGCCGGTTATGTGGTGTTCGCCATTCCCAACCAGGATGTCTACACCCTTCCCAAGCGCCAGGACGGTATCATTCTGCTTGCGGAAAATGGTGAAGTACTCGCCGAAAGTGGTTCGTTTCTTGGCGATGATGTGCGCCTTTCAGCTTTGCCCGATTATGTTCCCAAGGCGCTGATTGCCATTGAAGACAGAAGGTTCCGCAGTCACTTTGGGATTGATGTGTACGGCCTTGGCCGCGCCATGTATGCCAACCTCAGTGCTGGGCGCATTGTGCAGGGCGGTTCAACCATTACCCAACAACTGGCAAAGAACCTGTTCCTAGAACCGAGGCGCACGCTGCACAGAAAGGTTCAGGAAGCCATTCTGGCACTGTGGCTTGAGCACAAATATACAAAGGACGAAATTCTCCAGCTTTATCTGAACCGCGTCTATTATGGCGCTGGTGCCCACGGCATAGAAGCTGCGGCTAGAGCATATTACTCGAAATCGGCTCAGGATCTTAGCCTGGCGGAAGCAGCCGCCATGGCCGCACTGCTCAAGGCCCCTTCACGCTACAACCCGAAAGCCTCAAAGAAGAAATCCCGCGACCGCACCAAGCTGGTGCTGAGTAACATGGCCGAGCAAGGGTACATTTCAAACAAGCAGGCGCGGCTGGCAATCAACAATCCGGCGGCTGTTAAAGCCAGCGATTATGTGCCGGCAACACAGTATGTTGTCGATTGGGTGCGCGGGCTCGTGCCGCAATATACGGGCCACAAGGCTGAAGGCCTCATTATCCAGACAACCATCAACTCCAAGCTTCAGCATGCATCGGAAAAGGCGTTGCGCAAGCGACTCTTCAGCCTTGGCAAAAAGCAGCGGGCAAGCCAGGGCGCCCTTGTTCTCATGTCGCCTCATGGCGCGGTGCGCGCTCTGGTGGGCGGGAAGTCATACAAGAAAAGCCAGTTCAACCGCGCCGTTAAAGCGCAGCGCCAACCGGGCTCCGCCTTCAAACCTTTTGTCTATTTGACGGCTGTAAACGCCGGCTACCGCCCGAACACCACCGTTTATGATGAGCCGTTCTGCATCGGCGGCTGGTGCCCGAAAAACTATAACAAACGCTATGCCGGCGCGGTCAGCTTGAAGTCTTCATTGGCCCATTCGCTGAACACGGTGGCGGTACGGCTTGCAGTTGAGATGGGACCACGGAATGTGGCCGATACGGCAAGGGCCATGGGCATACGCTCGAAAATCTCGCCGAATGCCTCCATCGCTCTCGGCACATCGGAGGTGAACCTTCTTGAACTCACAACCGCCTATGCACCGTTTGCCAATGGCGGTGATGGCGTGTTTGCGCATGTCATCAAACGCATTGTCGCCAAGGACGGGCGCATTTTGTACGAGCGCCAAGGCACTGGCCCGGGCCGGGTTCTGTCAGGGCGCTCCGTGGGTGTCATGAATGCTATATTGTCTGAAGTGGTGACATCAGGCACCGGCAAGCGGGCCAAGGTGAAAGGCCAGATTGTTGCCGGCAAGACAGGCACTACCCAGTCTTACAAAGATGCCTGGTTCATTGGCTATTCTTCTTACTATGTGGCGGGGGTTTGGGTTGGGAATGACAATTCAAAGCCCATGCGGCGCACAACTGGCGGCGGTTTGCCAGCCCTTATCTGGAACGATGTCATGACCGTTGCCCATGCCGGTTTACCGGCCCAGGTTCTGCCCGGTTCCCCTGAGGCAGATGACCCAGGCTTTGAACTGCCACCGTTTGAAATGGATGGGGAGTTCCTGCGCCGCGGGCGCGACAGCCTTGCCGGTCTGTTCAAAAGCATATTTGGAGGTGCACCGGAACGGGTGCACAATCGCGAAGCCCGCCAGCATCGCCGTGAAGAACGCAGACGCCGCCGTGAAGAACGCCGGCAATGGGAACTTGATAACCGTTAAAAGCGCTTAGTCACCATAGCGGTGCAGCTGGGAACCGTTTTTCTTCAGCCATTGGCGCGAACTGCCGGTGTGCGCGCAATAGTCTTCAACCAGCTTCCAGAACCTGGCGCTGTGGTTCATTTCCTTCAGGTGGGCAACCTCGTGGACGGCCACATAATCAAGCACCTGCGCCGGGGCCAGTATGAGCCGCCAGGAAAAGGACAGCGAGCCCGATGAGGAGCACGACCCCCACCGGCTTGATTGATCGCGCACTGAAAGCCGCTTGAAGGAAAGTCCCATTTCATCTGCATAATGGGCGCAGGCCTTCGTCAAATCTTCCCGGGCCTGGCGTTTCAGCCAATCACGAACCCTCCGGGCAACATGGGGTTCTTCGCCGGCAACGCACAAGCGAGGCGGGCGCTCACTATCATGCTCCTCGGTCCACACAGTGCCGCGCTCATTTGTCCTGTGATCAATGAGATGAAGCGTGCCGCGCACCGGTATGAGCGCGCCCTCTGCAAACGGAACCCGGTCAATTCTTTTGCCCAGGTGCGTGCGTATCCATGAAGCGTGATCGATAGCAAATTTTAGCGCTGCATCGCGGCCAATGCCCGGTGGCAATGTGAGCGTTACCCCTTCGCCCTTGCGGTCAATGCGCATAATGATGCGGCGCGCGCGGCCGTTGCGGCGGAAGGTAACGGGCACCAACCTGCCATCAATCGTGATGCTTGCCTGTTTCACGCCGCCATCTGCCTGGGGCGTAATAAGCTTGCGCAAGTTTGCTAGAGCCACGTGCTGCTCCCCGCGAATCACCTATCCGGAAACAAGTATCGCGCAACGGGCGCGCGGTTACGAGGCTTTTGGATTGGACGCAATAAAGTCTGAAATGCGCGGCGCAATTTCAGCGCGGAAGCGCGAGCCGTTGAAAACACCATAGTGGCCGACACCCTTTTGCAGGTAGTGGGCCCGCTTTTCCTCAGGTATACTGATGCACAGATCGTGGGCGGCTTCGGTCTGGCCGACACCGGAAATATCATCGCGCTCACCTTCAACGGTTAGCAAGGCGGTCTTGGTAATTTTCGATGGATCGATCAACTGCTCGCGATGAGTGAAAGTTCCCTCTGGCAGCGCATGCTCAATGAAAACCTTTTCAACCGTCTGGAGGTAGAACTCAGCGGTGAGGTCCATCACTGAAAGATATTCGTCGTAGAAGTCTTCATGTTTTTCAGCGCTGTCACCATCCCCCTCCACAAGGTGCCAGAACAGCTCCTTATGGGCATCAATGTGCCTGTCAAGGTTCATGGTCATGAAGCCGGTAAGCTGCATGAACCCCGGATAGACATCGCGCATCATGCCCGGATTGGGAAACGGAACCTTGACGATGGCGTTGCGGCGGAAAAAGTCGATGCCCTTTTCCATGGCCAGATTGTTGACCACCGTTGAGTTGCGTCTTGTGTCGATAGGTCCGCCCATCAAGGTCATAGAAGCGGGCACGCACCGGTCATTGTTTTCAGACATCAAAGAAACCGCTGCCAGAACCGGCACCGATGGCTGGCACACCGCCATGATGTGAACGTCCGGCCCCAGGTGCTGCAGCATTTCGATGATGTAATCGATGTAGTCATCAAGATCGAAGCGGCCCATGGCCAGCGGCACTTCGCGGGCATCAACCCAGTCGGTCATATATACTTCATGGTTCGGCAGCATGGTTTGCACAGTGCCGCGCAACAAGGTTGCATAGTGGCCGGACATGGGCGCCACAATCAAAAGATTGGGCTGCTGCTTATAGCGGGTAATGCCGCGTGATTTTTCAAAATGAACTAAATTGCAAAATGGCTTGGACCATACGGTGCGTTCGCCCACTTCCACCCTTTCACCGGCGACCGTAGTGCTTTCTACACCCCATTCCGGCTTGCCATACCGGCGGGTAACCCGCTCGAACATATCAAGGCCGGCGGCGGCCGTTTTGCCGATTTGCGTTTCCGCCAGCGGGTTCATGGGGTTTTTCCAAAAGAACCTTCCCGCATTCGCCGCCGCACGCATGGGCGCAAGCAGGGCATGGTTCATCTCGTAAACATGATAAAGCACAAAAAACTCCTTCCGCTGCCGCGGTCAGTTCCTGGCGCAGAACCCAAAAAGAGCATCCACGCACAACTTGCGCGGTTTACAAACTTTTTTCTCTGATAAGGCCCCTTCGCCCGTATGTGTTGATTGTGCGATGCAAAATCGTTGCGGTCAACCGCTGAAATGTCACTTTTTTGAAAGCATTTGCAACGATTTGCGAGCGATTGGCTGATTTTGCAAGTGCTCACTCGCCAGTATTCATCAAAGTACCTTTGCGCCGTGCATCATTGAAAAACCACATAAAGGCAACCGCCCCTGCAGCCAGATAAAGCACATTGAGTGCCAGTGCCGCCAGCATAAGATCTGGCCGGGCCTCGCCGTCGATCAAAATAGCCCTGAGACCTTCGAAAACATAAGTTGGCGCAAGTGAAAGCGAGACCGGTTGCAGCCATTCCGGCAATGCGCTTACCGGGTAATAGACACAGCAAATGGTGAGGAGGATAAAAATGAGGCTCCATGCCAAATGCTCGGCCCCCAACCCGTAGCGGAGCAACAGCCCGCACACGAACATGCCAACCGCCCAGCTAGTCAGCATGAGATTGAAAAAGAACGCCACGGACCACAGGCCGAGCGCGTAAAGATCAAAACCGAAATACCATACCGCCATCATGGTGACGGGAATGAGCCCGATCAGCACGCGAATTATGGACATGGTGGCAAGGGCCATCAAAAGCTCGTATGAGCGCAAGGGGCTTACCATCAAGTGGCCGAGATTGCGCGACCACATCTCTTCCAGAAATGACAGATTGAACCCGATCTGGCCGCGGAAAAGGACATCCCACAACAACATGGCGCCGACCAGCGAACCGCCAATAATAGCGAACTTTCCTGATTGTTCGGCAAGCCAAACCTGCAAGAAACCCCACATGAAGAGCTGCACGGTGGGCCAATAGATCAAATCGATGATGCGCGGCGGCGACGATTTCAGCAAATACCAATGGCGCAAGACCATCGCGCTGATGCGTTCGAACGCCGACCCGGTTGGCGCCCGCAGCTCGTATGTTCCGCTACTCACCTGCTATCTCCCTTGCCCTTATGCCCCTGTCGCGGGCCACATCCAGAAACACTTCTTCCATATTGGCGCGGCCATAGCGCTTCAAAAGGGTGCCTGGCGGGTCGCGGTCAACAATCAACCCTTCCTTCATGATCAAAACTTCATCGCACAACCGCTCCACCTCACCCATATTGTGTGATGCCAAAAGCATTGTCGCTCCGCCCTCACGGCAATAGCGCTCGAGATGGCCCCGCACCCAGTCTGCTGTGTCGGGATCGAGTGAGGCGGTTGGTTCATCAAGCAGCAGCAGTCGCGGCGAGTTAATGAGCGACTTGGCAAGGCTGACGCGGGTTTTCTGGCCGGCCGAAAGCTTACCCGTCGGCCGCTCTAACATCTGTACCAAGTCGAGCGCTTCGGCAAGCTCCGCGATGCGGTCCTTGAGCCCGCGCACACCATAAAGCTTGCCGTAGACAGTAAGGTTTTGCCTCACCGTCAGCCGCAGAGGCATATCCACATAAGGGCTTTCAAAATTAAGCAGATGCTGTACATGGTGCCGGTCTTTTTCAACGTCAACGCCAAGCAACTGCATTGAGCCGGCGGTTGGCGCCACAAGCCCAAGGAGCATGCCGATGGTTGTTGTCTTTCCTGCGCCGTTACCGCCGAGCAGGCCGGCAATCTCGCCCTTGCGCACCTCAAAATCCAGACCGCGCACCGCATGCACATTTGCAAACCGTTTTTCCAGGCCTTTAACTCTTATGGCGATGGGCCTGGCGTCGAGCATGTTCTGGTTTCCGAAAATCAGCGATAGCGGTAAAATGGCAAACAATGACCGGAGGCCGGATTAAATGAAATTTGAGGCCGAAAATCAACGCGATTTCAGCGCCCCCCGAGCCGATGACAGCTTTCACCGGAGTTTGCTGCCGCGTGGCCATGTGGAGCGCATCCGCCTGCAAACCCTCACCCGGCTGCGCTGGCTGGCGGTTGCCGGCCAAACCGCGGCTGTGCTTGCGGTTCATTTCGGTCTTGGCTGGCCGCTGCCACTGGGCCTGTGCCTTGCGGTTATCGGGCTTTCGGCCTGGCTCAACATATTCCTAGATTTGCGCAACCGTTCAATCCAACGGCTCACTTATGACCAGGCCTCCTGGCTTTTGGGCTATGATATTTTGCAGCTTGCAGTTTTGTTCTACCTAACGGGCGGGCTGGAAAACCCCTTTGCGTTCCTGTTTCTTGTGCCCGTTGCGGTTTCTGCTGCTGCATTGCCGCTTGAGCGCACAATCTTGCTCGGCCTTTTTGCTCTTCTTGCAGCAACAGTTCTTGCCTTCGAGCACATGCCTTTGCCGTGGAACCCTGATGATCCTTTGGAGCTTCCGCCCATTTATGTGGCCGGCATGTGGGTGGCGGTTTTGTGCGGAATTGTCTTCACCGCCATCTTTTCCTGGCGCATTTCCGAAGAGAACCGGCAAATGTCGGCAGCGCTTGCGGCAACTGAAATGGCCCTTGCCCGTGAGCAGCAGCTTTCAGCGCTCGATGGCCTTGCTGCTGCCGCTGCCCATGAACTTGGTACTCCGCTTGCCACAATTGCGCTTGTCTCAAAAGAGCTTCGCCGCGAAATGCCTGAAGACAGCCCTCATGGTGAAGATCTTGAACTTCTTTCAAGCCAGGTTCTGCGCTGCCGGGAAATTCTCTCACGCCTCACCAGGCGTGATGGACAAGGCGATCAGATGTTCGCCAATGTGAAAGTCACGGAAATGCTGGAAGAGCTTATCGAACCGTTGCGCGGCTCGGGCATCGAGATTTCCGTTGAAGGCAACGGAACAGGCGAAGATGGCGCAGCGCTTGCCGAGCCGATTGTTGCCCGCAATCCGGGCATCTTGTTTGCCCTGAACAATCTTGTTGAAAATGCTGTCGATTTTGCAAGTTCTGAAGTGCGCATTGATGCCAGCTGGTCAAAAGACCAGCTTGCCATTGAACTGAGCGATGACGGTTCCGGCTTCGGCCAGGAAATCATTGACCGGCTGGGTGAGCCGTTCGTTACCACCAGGCGCGGCTATACCGATCTCAGATCACCGGCAGAAACAGGCCATGAGGGCATGGGCCTTGGTATTTTCATTGCCAAGACTTTGCTGGAACGATCCGGAGCGCGAGTAAGCCTTGCCAACAGCCAACCTCCTGAACGTGGTGCGCTGGTGTCGGTCACCTGGCCGCGCGAGGAGATTGATTTAATTCGCCAGTCCGCGTAAACAGCGTTTTCTGCCCCCACATCGGCCACACTGAAGTGTGTATATATTGCCCAAACGCTTTATTTGTGGTCAAAGGGCGAAAAATTTGAGCTGACAGATGACCGAACTGAACCAGATCGACGACAAGACACTTTTGCTCGTTGACGATGATAAACCATTTCTCACGCGCCTTGGCCGCGCAATGGAAGGGCGCGGTTTCGCCGTTGAGATGGCTGAAACCGTCGCCGCTGGCATTGACCATGTGCGCCGCGCGCCGCCGGCATTTGCGGTGGTCGATATGCGCCTTGAAGACGGCAACGGGCTTGATGTGATCAAGGCCCTGGCCGAAACCCGCCCAAATGCCCGCGCCATTGTGCTCACCGGATATGGAAATATCGCCACTGCCGTAACAGCGGTAAAACTGGGTGCGGTCGATTATCTGGCAAAGCCTGCCGATGCGGATGATGTTTACAATGCCCTTATGGCGAACCCGGACGACAAGGCACCGCCGCCGGAAAATCCCATGTCAGCTGACCGGGTGCGCTGGGAGCATATCCAGCGGGTTTATGAGCTATGCAATCGCAATGTTTCGGAAACCGCGCGCCGGCTCAATATGCACAGGCGTACCCTGCAGCGCATCCTTGCCAAACGGGCCCCGCGCTAGGCCATAGCCTTAAATCGGAATTTTCGGATCGTTTAAATCGTGAAGCCGGTGGGCAGCCGCACGGGCAAAACGAAGCAATACGGCCTTACGGCGCGCTGCTGAAAGCTTGTGCTCGGGCGCATCACGTAATATTTCAGCCATGTAGGCATCGGCGACAATCAGCCCGGCATCTTCCGGCAGGATTTCCTGCGGCATGTCCATGGCAACGGCAAAATATAGCCTGTCGCACCAGTCTCGGTAGTCGGGCCATTTATGGTCTGCGCGAAAATCGGCCACCGACGACTTGATCTCCACAACACTCACCAGGCCTTTCGGATTAACCGCCATAATGTCGACGCGGCGGCCCGAAGCAAGGGGCAGTTCGGTTACAACCGCAAACCCTGCGCGCCTTAACATCCGGCCCGTGCCGCGTTGGATTGCAGCGGCAGCCTCTGATTGGCGGCCATCAAGAACAATGACCGGATCAGTCAAATCGTTTGTGGACATAACGTGAACATGCGCCGGACAGCCCCGCCAAGTCAAGCATCCATTCAGCTGCCTTTGGATGATGATAAGGCCAGCAGCAAGAATCCAATCGCGATGGTGCCTGACGCGGCCATAATTCCAACCATCGGCCAATGAGTGCCATCGTGAAAAAAGCCCACCATAAACGTTGAAAGCGCGCCAACGCCGATTTGGAAAAACCCGCTCAGGCCCGCTCCGGTTCCCGGGATATCGGGCCGGACAGAGATTGCGCCAGCGGTCGCGCTTGGAATCGTCAGCCCATTTGAAATGGCAACGACACTCATGGACCCAAACAACCAGAACGGTGTAATGAGCCCGGCGAATGCTCCGGTGATCAATAATGCAATGCCAAGCACTGAAACCGTACTACCAATCACCATCATCCGGTTCGCACCGGCCCGCCTTGCGTAGCGGCCTGAAAGAAAATTGCCGAACATGTATCCTATGGAAACAATGATGAAATAGAGGCCATAGTCGCGCGGCGTACCGCCCATAACATCGGTGACGACAAAGGGCGCACCAGCGATGAATGCGAAGAAGATGCCTGAGCCAAATGCTGAATTGAGCGCGTATCCAAGAAAAACGGGCATGCGCAGCAATTGTGCGGACTTGCGGAAAAAGTCTACCTGACTTGATGATGTGTCAGGGTCAAGGTTCGTTTCGTGCAACTTGTATAGGGCTACGGCAAAAACCAGCGCCCCCAAAATGGCAGTCACATAGAACCCTGCGCGCCAGCCCGCCCAACCATCGAGGACGCCGCCGATGGTCGGTGCAATCATCGGCGCGACAACCATCGCCATTGTGAGGTAACCAAGTAGGCTTGCCGATTCATCCCTGTCGTACAAATCGCGGATGATAGCGCGCGCAAGAACTATCCCGGTGCAACCACCTGCGGCCTGGAAAAGCCGCCCGATGATGAGCTGGGTTATGGAGCCGGCCATTGCGCACAAAATGCTTGAGGCGATGAACAGGCACATGCCGGCGAGAAAAACTGGCCGCCTGCCAAGCCTGTCAGAAACCGGGCCGACAAACAGTTGCGATATGGCGAGCGACACCAGGAAGAATGTGAGCGTGAGTTGGGCGGTTTGATAGTCCGTGCCAAGGGCAATTGCGAGCCCTGGCATTGAAGGGATGAAGATATTGAGCGCAATCGGCCCAATGGCCGACATGGCGATAAGCATGGGAAGGCCGGGTTTCACCAGTCTTTCATCCGTAGGTTTTTTGGCTAAAGCAGGATGCCCGCCAAATGTGGAGCGCGGGCGCGAATGCCCAAGTTTCATTCGGACTATGGTTTTTGCGCAACTTGCAGGGCCTAGGCAAGAGCCAAACGCTCTTATGAAGGGCGGCCAATGGCTGATGATATTGGACTTTTCACCTGCGCCATGGAAAAGAGCTCCGCAAACCTATAAACAGGACGCCATGATTACCCTTGCTTTTGATACCACGCTGGATGTGTGTTCCGTTGCCATTCTTGACGCAACTGCCGGCGCGGTTATGGCCGAGCGTCACCAGTTGATGCAGCGCGGCCATGCAGAGGTTCTGCACACGCTCATCGGCGCGGCGCTGAAAGAGGCTCAAATCGGTTTTGATGACCTTGAGCGGATAGCGGTTACCGCCGGGCCCGGCACGTTCACCGGTTCGCGCATTGGTGTTGCCGCCGCAAGGGGGTTTGCGTTGACATTGAAAATTCCAGTGAGCGGTATTTCCACTCTAATGGCCCTGGCGGCAAACGCCATAGATGGCAATGCCCGGCCCGTGATGGCAGCACTTGATGCCCGCCGCGGCCAGGCCTATGCGGCGCTTTATTCAGCGGCCCTTGAAGAGCTGACCGCACCGGTGGCCATCAATCTTGATGACATCGGCACCAGTGCACCTGATGAGCCCTTCACTGTGCTCGGCTCTGCACGCGAGCAGATTTCTGAAATGTGCAGCAAGGCCATTGTCTTTTCAGGTGAACAATTACCGCGGGCTGCGGTGTGGGGGTTCGCAGCAGCAAAAACCACTGCCAGCGAAACACCGCCATTGCCCCTTTATTTGCGCCCCCCTGATGCAAAGCCGCCGGCAAAAAGCGCGAGCATTGCCCGGGCAACCCCCGAATGACACTGGTTGAAAAGGCAGGCGCTGCCCACGTACCGGTGCTGGCCGCACTGCACGCAGCCTCCTTTGATGCGCCGTGGAGTGAGGAAGAGTTTGCAAAGCTTCTAAACCTTGCGGGCGCCGATTGCCTCATTGCAAGGCACGACAGCCAACCGACAGGGTTCATTCTTGCGCAGAGGGTAGCTGAGGAAGCTGAAATTATCACAATCTGCGTGCTGCCAGAGCTGAGGCAAAAGGGAATTGGCGCAGAACTTGTGACCGCGATTGGAAATTCCAACGCCGGTTTAAAGAAAATATTCATTGAAGTGGATGAAACCAACACAGCCGGACTTGCGCTTTACCGCGCCTTGGGATTTACCCGTACCGGTGTGCGCAAAGACTATTATCGCCAGCAGGACGGCACCCGTTCAGATGCGCTGATGATGACGCTGGCGCTTGACTAAACAGCCTGATAAAAGGGCGCCGTGCAGGAGAAGACTGATATGCGCACAGCAAAATTGAAACGCGATACAAACGAGACCCAAATCTCCGTCGAACTTAATCTCGACGGCACCGGCGCTTATGACGTCAAAACCGGGATTGGCTTTCTCGACCATATGCTTGAACAGCTTTCGCGCCACTCGCTCATTGATTTGAAAGTGCGCGCCAAGGGCGACTTGCATATCGATATGCACCACACCACCGAAGATACCGGCATTGCCATTGGCCAGGCGTTTGCAAAAGCGCTGGGCGATAAAAAGGGCATCCGCCGTTATGCCAGCCAGCTTTTGCCGATGGACGAGGCGCTCACCCGCGTGGCGCTTGATATTTCTGGTCGACCCTACCTCATCTGGGATGTGGAATTCTCCCGCCCGAAACTGGGCGATATGGATACCGAGCTTTTCCGTGAATGGTTCCAGGCTTTTGCCCAGAATGCCGGCATTACGCTTCATATTGCCAATGAGTATGGTGACAATAACCACCACATTGTCGAGACATGCTATAAGGCGCTTGCCCGCGCATTGCGTGAGGCGGTTGAAATTGACCCACGCCGGGCAGGCGATGTGCCTTCAACAAAGGGCTCTTTGTGAGGACGAGATGAAAACCTACACCGTCCATCATCCAACCGGATATGCTGATGAAATTGCGGCACGGCCGGAAAAACTGGTGTTCGTGCCTGAGGCTTTCAGCTGGCTGGCGCTGATTATTCCGTTTTTCTGGCTGCTGTTTCAGCGCCTGTGGATTGTTGCGGCTATCTATTTCTCCATCGTGGTAGTTTTGAGTGCTGTTGCAGTATCGCTGAACCTTTCCAGCTGGGCCACGCTTGTTCTGAATGCCGGCCTGCATTTGTTCATGGGGCTGGAGGGCAATGGCCTGAGGCGTTGGGCGCTGCAACGGCGTGGCTACAAAATGATTGATATTGTTAATGGTAAGACCAAGGCTGATTGCGAAGTGGCCTTTTTCCGGCGCCTTGCAGAGCGCGAAAATTCTCCACGCCAGAAAAGGCCCGCCGACGCGCCACCCTTGCAAAAGCTTGGTACGGCATCGGGAGATAATGGCCTGTTTCCCGTGACCGGGGGCGATGCATGATCGTTACAATCGTTGACTACGGCTTGGGAAATCTTCACTCGGCCTCAAAGGCGTTCGCCCGCGCCGCACGCGAGGCCGGGATAGGTGCCGAAATTCTGGTAACGCCGAACCCGGAAGATGTGCGCCGGGCCGATAGGATTGTCTTACCGGGGGTCGGCGCGTTCGCCGATTGCAAAGCCGGCCTTACCGCTCTGCCGGGCATGTGGGAGACCTTGCAAGAGCAGGTGCATGATGTGGCAAAGCCGTTCATGGGTATTTGCGTTGGCATGCAGCTTTTGGCCGACCGCGGCCTTGAATTTGGCAAAACTGAAGGCTTTGGCTGGATCAAGGGTGAGGTGAAAGCCATCGAGCCAAACGATATGTCGTGCAAAATTCCCCATATGGGCTGGAACACATTGCGCCAGATGCGCCCGCACGAAGTGCTTGACAGCATCCGCACCGGTTATGACGGGCTGCACGCCTATTTCGTGCATTCCTATAATTTCGTTTGCAAAAATGAAGCCGATATTGTTGCCGTATCCGAGTATGGCGGGCCGGTAACCGCAATGATTGCCCGGGACAATATGATCGCCAGCCAGTTTCATCCGGAAAAAAGCCAGAAGCTCGGACTGACGTTCATTGCTAATTTTCTAAGGTGGATGCCGTGATTTTGTTTCCTGCAATTGATTTGAAAGACGGCGAGTGCGTGCGCCTGAAACTTGGCGACATGGACCAGGCAACCGTGTTCAACGATAACCCGGCCGCCCAGGCAGCATCTTTTGAACGCGAGGGTTTTGAGTATCTGCATATTGTCGATCTCAACGGCGCATTTGCCGGAAAGCCCGTAAACGGCGATGCGGTGGAAGCCATATTGGGTGCAATATCCATCCCCGCTCAGCTTGGCGGTGGCATTCGCGATCTTGAAACCATCGCCATGTGGCTTGAAAAGGGTATTTCCCGCGTCATCTTGGGCACCATTGCCGTCCGCGAACCGGCGCTTGTTAAAGAGGCCAGTAAGGACTTTCCCGGCAAGATTGCCATGGGCATTGATGCCAAGGGCGGCAAGGTAGCCGTGGAAGGCTGGGCGGAAACATCCGAACTCACGGCCATTGATCTTGCCCGCCAGTTTGAAGATGCAGGTGTTGCAGCCATCATCTACACCGACATTGACAGGGACGGTGTTTTGAAAGGCCTGAACATTCCTTCAACTCTTGCTCTTGCCGATGCGGTTTCCATTCCGGTTATCGCATCTGGCGGTCTTGCCTCCATGGACGATATTGAACGCCTGGTGGAGCCGGATTGCACCAAGCTTGAAGGCGCAATTTCCGGCCGCGCCCTTTATGATGGGCGACTGGATCCGGACGAGGCGCTCGCCCTCATCCGGAAAAGGCGGGAGATGGCCTGATGCTGAAAGCCCGCGTCATCCCCTGCCTGGATGTGAAAGATGGCCGTGTGGTCAAGGGCGTCAACTTTGTTGATTTGCGCGATGCGGGCGATCCAGTCGATGCGGCCATGGCCTATGATGCAGCCGGTGCAGACGAATTGTGTTTTCTCGACATCACCGCCAGCCATGAAAACCGGGATGTCATTTTCGATGTAGTGAGCCAGACCGCGGAGCATTGCTTCATGCCGCTCACGGTTGGCGGCGGCGTGCGCTCAGTGGAAGATGTGCGCAAGCTCCTTCTTGCCGGGGCTGACAAGGTTTCCATTAATACCGCTGCCGTGCGTAATCCGGATTTGGTAAGGCAGGCGGCAGAAAAGTTCGGTACGCAATGCATTGTTGTTGCAATTGACGCCAAGCAGGTGTCAGGCGTGGGCGAGCCCAAGAGATGGGAGATTTTCACCCATGGCGGGCGCGAGCCGACAGGCATTGACGCCATTGAATTTGCCAAAAAGGTTGCAAAGCTCGGTGCAGGCGAGATCCTTCTCACCTCTATGGACCGCGACGGCACAGGTGATGGGTTCAACATTGAACTGACGAGAGCCATTTCCGATGCGGTGCGCATTCCGGTGATTGCATCAGGCGGTGTTGGCAATCTTGACCATCTTGTCCAAGGCATTCGCGATGGCGGCGCAACTGCCGTTTTGGCTGCATCGATATTTCATTTCGGCACCTATTCCATTGCCGAAGCCAAAGAACACATGGCGCGTGCCGGTGTCCCTGTAAGGCTTGACTAAACACGCATATGAATTTTCTGATATTTATACTTTGAGCGCATGGTGCATTATTCGCAAAATTGTTAGATCAGCATCCACTTCAATAAAATTGGAGAAAGTTGATCGGCTTCGATGATAAGCACTTCGCCGGGATTGGGATTATGGACCTGAAAGACAAATCAAACGTGGAAGTGCTTGGCGAACTTGCGTGCACCATCAATGCGCGGCGCACCGAGGATGCAGCATCATCCTATACCGCCTCTCTTTTGCATAAGGGGGTTGAGGCTTGCGCAAAAAAGTTTGGCGAAGAAGCCGTAGAGCTTGCGCTGGCGTCGGTTTCGGGAGACGGCAAACACGTTCAGGCAGAAGCAGCCGATGTGCTTTACCATCTGCTGGTTCTCTTGGAGGCTTCAGATGTGTCCCTGAACGATGTTCTGGCAGAACTTGCCCGCCGCCAGGGAACAAGCGGGCATGTAGAAAAAGCGGCCCGCGCCAAGGGCAAGGGAGGATGAAGGAAACGTCATGACGCAACGTCCGGACAGCCGTCCTTCGCCGTTCCGCGAGTTTGACCGCGCGGCCTGGGCGAAGCTGCGTGCGGACACGCCCATGACGCTTGCAGAAGAAGATTTGGAAAACTTGCGCGGCCTGAACGAGCAGGTTTCCATGGAAGAGGTGGCCGATATTTACCTGCCTCTATCCCGGCTTCTCAGCCTTTATGTTGAATCGGCTCAGGACCTGTTCCAGGACACATTGAAATTCCTCGGCGGCAATGGCGCCAAGGTGCCCTATGTCATCGGCATGGGGGGCTCGGTTGCGGTGGGCAAGTCTACCACCGCACGCATATTGCGGGCGCTTCTTGCCCGCTGGCCAAACCATCCGAAAGTAAGCCTTCTTACAACGGATGGATTTTTATGGCCAAACCAGGAACTTGAAAACCGCGGTATCTTGAACCGCAAAGGTTTTCCGGAAAGCTACAATGTTTCCCACCTTCTGCGGGTTCTTTCTGAAATCAAGGCGGGACGTAGGGAAGTCAAGGCCCCGGTTTATTCCCATCTCTCCTACGATATCGTTCCGAGCAAAACGGTAGCCTTCGACCGGCCTGACATTTTGATTGTTGAGGGCCTCAACGTACTGCTTACCGGTGATGCACCCTATGACGGCAAGGCGGTGCCGTTCGTTTCCGACTTTTTCGACTTTGCGGTTTTCATGCATGCTGATGAGGAAGATTTGCGGAAGTGGTATGTCGAGCGCTTTTTCAGACTGCGTGAAACAGCCTTTCAGGATCCAAAGTCCTATTTCCACCGCTATTCAACGCTTACCGATGATGTGGCCTACGAGATTGCCAACAATATCTGGGAATCCATCAACCTGGTGAACTTGCGCGAGAATGTGCTGCCCACTCGGCACCGGGCGGATTTGATTTTGCACAAATCATCAAACCACGCCATTGAGACGGTAATGCTGCGCAAGCTTTAGGCCGGTTTATGCAAGTCCTTGCTGTTGTGCAAGTTCATGCAATGGTACTTCCGGGCGCGCACCCACGTGGGAAATCACCTCTGATGCAGCCAGCACGCCGAGCCTGGCGCAATTCTCAGCATCGCGCCCGTTTGTGAGGCCAAACAGGAAGCCTGCAGCAAACAAGTCCCCGGCGCCGGTAGCATCAACGAGTTTCTCAATAGGCACTGCCGGAACATGGATGATCTCATCCCCGTTCACCACAACACAGCCCTTTTCAGAGCGGGTGAGCGCGCCAAGTTCACAATCCTGGCGCACGGCGGCAAGGGCGGCGTCAAAATCATCCACCTGGTAAAGCGCCATGATTTCTGCCTCGTTTGCGAAAAGAATATCCACATGGCCGCGCACCAGATCGAGAAATTCCGGACGGTGGCGCTCAACGCAGAAAAGATCAGACAATGTGAGCGAGACCTTCCGGCCCGCCGCCTTGGCAATTGCGCCAGCTTCGTGGAATGCCCGCATTGCGGGTTCCTTATCGAACAGATAACCCTCCATATAGGTTATCTGCGCCGCTTCAATCTGTTCTTTGTTCAAGTCTTCAGGCCCAAGGTTCACGCAGGCGCCAAGATAAGTGTTCATGGTGCGCTCACCGTCAGGGGTAATGAAAATGATGCATCGCGCGGTCGCAGGACCGTCTGTTGCAACACCGGTGTCAAAGGTTACTCCGGCAGCGCGGATATCGTGGCTGAACACACCGCCCAGCTGATCATCGCGCACCTTGCCCGTATAGGCCGCATCGCCACCAAATGAGGCAATGCCTGCAATCGTGTTTGCCGCCGAGCCGCCGGAGACCTCGATTGCAGGTCCTGTTTCGGCGTAAAGGCTTTCCGCGCGCTCCTCGTCGATAAGGTTCATCGCGCCTTTGGAAATACCCCTCAAATTGAGATATTCGTCATCTGCATGGGACAAAATATCGACAATGGCATTTCCAATGCCGAGTACATCGAACTGGGAGTTGGTCAAAGTGAAATTCCTGCACGGTGTAAAATTTTGCGGCGACTATACCGATTGCACACTGCGGCGCAAGCGCCATTCATTGAAATCGGGACCGAGACACATTTCCTCGCAAACCACCTTGCCATTCTCTCTACCAATCACTAGTTAAGCCAGCAAAACCAAATGGATAAAAATCATGTTTTCTGCCGCCAGCAAAGCATTTGAGCAAATGTTTTCACCGCCCTTCCGCAAGGTGTTGCTGAAGGCGCTTGGGCTCACTTTTGTATTGTTCTTCGCATTGGGGCTGGGCGTGCAGCTGTTGCTGGCCTCCTTTACCTTCTCCAGCACCGACTGGATTGACACCACCGCCAGCTGGGCAACCGGCATTGGTGCGTTCTTCATATTCATGGTTGCCAGCCTTTATCTGATGGGCCCTGTTACCGCGGTTTTCGCCGGTATTTTTCTGGACGATATCGCCGAACGGGTTGAAAAGGTTCACTATGCCGGAGATGCGCCGGGCACTGCGGTGCCGATTGGCCCGTCAATGCTGATGGCGCTGCAATTTGCCATCATTGTTTTGCTGGTGCATATCGCCATGGTGCCGTTTCTGTTTGTCGGCCTTGGCGCAATCGGGTTGATTATTTCAAACGCCTACCTTTTGGGCCGGGAATTTTTCGAGTTGACGGGAATGCGTCATTTATCCCGTGGTGAGGCGAAGGATTTGCGCCGGCGCAACGCAGGGCGGGTTTTTGCAGCCGGCCTTGCCCCGGCAGCGCTTGCCCTGGTGCCTCTTGGAAACATTCTGGTGCCGATTTTCACAACCGCCTATATGACCCACATTTTCAAAACAGTTCAGCGAGACGACGCCTCTGCTTCTGAGGCCTAAACAGTTTTTTCCTTCGACTTGCACAAATCATAAACAACGCAAACCGCACAGTCCGGTTTGCGGGCCTTGCAGATATAGCGGCCATGCAAGATGAGCCAGTGATGGGCATGGAGCTTGAAGTGAGCGGGAATGATTTTCTCTAGCTTGCGCTCAACCTCGACAACATCTTTGCCCGGCGCCAGTCCGGTGCGGTTGCCGATGCGGAAAATATGGGTATCGACCGCAATAGTCGGATGGCCAAACGCAATATTGAGCACAACATTTGCCGTCTTGCGGCCAACACCGGGAAGGGCCTCCAGCGCCTCGCGAATTTCCGGCACCTTGCTGTCATGCTCGTTGATCAGCTTTTGCGAAAGCGCAACAACATTCTTTGCCTTGTTGCGGTATAGGCCAATGGTTTTGATGTAGTCGCGCACCGTACTTTCACCGAGCGCCACCATTTTCTCAGGGGTATCAGCCACCGCAAACAATGGCCCGGTGGCCTTGTTAACGCCCTCATCGGTTGCCTGCGCTGAAAGAACCACCGCCACCAGCAGTGTGTAGGCGTTCACATAATCAAGCTCGCCTATTGGTTCAGGCCTTTCCGCCTGAAGCCGTGCAAAGAACTCTTCAATTTCCGCCCGGGTGAGTTTTGAAAGCCGCGCCATCTGATCATCTTTTGTGGTTATTCCATAACAACGCAAAGTGAACGGGCTCAGTCAAACGTTTGATTGCACTTTTCCCGGCTATTCCGGCTATAATTCGCTGATGGCGCAAGAATTGGAAAAAACCGCCGAGCCAGAATTTTCCGCAGTTTTGCGGCCGCACCGCTCCCTTGGCCGCCCGGGCTTCATCATTTTGATGAGCGCCATTGGTATTGTCAGCTTTGTTGCCGGCATGGCGTTTCTCTACATGGGCGCCTGGCCGGTATTCGGTTTCTTCGGCCTTGATGCTGCACTCATCTATTGGGCGTTCAAGCGCAATTATGCTGACGCAGAAGTGTTTGAAGCAGTCGAAATCCGCAATGGCGAGCTGATTGTGCGAAAAGGCGGAAGAAACCGGAAAACGCGCGAATGGCGCTTTCAAACCTTTTGGGTGCGGGTTGAGCTTGAACATAATGAGCATCTGGAAACGTTCGGCCCATTGTGGCTCACCTCCCACGGAAAGCGCCTGCAATTGGGCGCGTTTCTGGGCTCAGGCGAATTGCATGCCTTTTCCGAAGCGCTGTCTGGAGCACTGCGCCGTACAAAATTTGCAAATTGAAGCCATCACAAGAAACGGGTGGCAGGATGCAAGGCCAGTGATTTAAGTTCGTAGTCATGACACATGCACGCATAGACCAGATGGCGCTTGCCGCCCCGGAACCAGGCCCTGCAAATGACAATGCGCAGGACTATAACCATGTCCGTAACATAATTGCCCATTTGAGCGAAAATTGGCGCGACCAACCCTCTTTGGATGAGCTTGCCCGCAAGGCGGACTTGAGCCCGGCACATCTGCAAAAGCTGTTTACCCGCTGGGCCGGCATTTCACCGAAGGGATTTTTACAGGCAATTACCTTGGATCATGCCCGCGATTTGCTTCGGGAAAGCACATCGGTGCTGGATACGGCATATGAGGTGGGATTGTCCGGGCCGGGCAGATTGCATGATTTATTCGTTACCCATGAGGCCATGACGCCGGGCGCTTACAAGGCGCGCGGGTCCGGCCTTGAAATGGCCTACGGGTTCCACCCCTGCCAGTTCGGCACGGTGTTGCTGGTTGTGACAGACCTTGGCCTGGCCGGGCTTGGCTTTGCCGATGAAGGCGGTGAACGCGAAGCGCTGGAAGACATGATGAGCCGCTGGCCGGCGGCAAGTTTCGTACAAGACCTAAAACGCACCGAACCATTTGCCGAACGTATTTTCGACCCTACAAAGTGGAACAAGTCAGATCCATTGCGGGTCGTGCTAATTGGTTCTGAATTTGAGGTCGATGTTTGGCGTACATTGCTCCGTATTCCCACAGGCAAGGCGACAACCTATTCAGATATCGCGACCCACCTTGGCAAGGCGCCCGGCGCTGCCCGCGCTGTTGGCAGCGCGGTTGGCCGGAATCCGGTGTCTTTTGTGGTGCCATGCCACAGGGTGCTCGGCAAATCCGGTAAAATGTGTGGCTATCACTGGGGAATTACGCGCAAGCGCGCCATTCTCGGCTGGGAAGCCGGACTTGCTGCCTCTTAGAGACTATTCGAGAACCTGTTTGTCCAAAATCGTGCCGTCCTCACCAAGCCGGTATACAATTGGCACGCCGGTTGCGACTTCGCGCGCGATAATTTCTTCAGCGCTTAAGCCCTCAAGGGACATGATAAGTGAGCGCAAGGAATTGCCGTGCGCCACTACAAGAATTTTTCTACCCTCATCAAGCAGCGGCTGAACATGTTTCTTAAAATATGGACGCACCCGCTCAGCAGTGTCCTTCAGGCTTTCCCCGCCCGGCGGCGGCACATCGAATGACCGGCGCCAGGCATGCACCTGCTCTTCGCCCCATTTGGCACGGGCATCATCTTTGTTGAGGCCTGAAAGATCACCATAATCACGCTCGTTCAGCGCCTGATCCTTGGTGGTCGGGAGGTCGTCGCGGCCAAGTTCGCCAAGAATAATGTCACATGTGTTTTGCGCCCGGATGAGGGCGCTTGTGAAAGCCTCATCGAACGGCACTCCGAGCGCCTTCAGTTTCTTTCCGGCCGAGTGGGCTTCCTCAACCCCTTTTTCCGTCAGGCCCGGGTCGCGCCAGCCGGTAAACAGGTTCTTGAGGTTCCATTCGCTTTGTCCGTGGCGGACGAGCACCAGAAGGCTTTCCATAAGCGTGAGTTCCACAATTTAATCTTCAATTCCAAGCACATCGGCCATCGAATAAAGACCGGGCTTTTTGTCGCGTCCCCAAAGTGCGGCCCGAACCGCGCCGTGCGCAAATATTTCCCGCGATTCTGCCTTGTGAGTGAATTCAATCCGCTCAGCTTCCCCGGCAAACACAACCGTATGTTCGCCGACAACCGAGCCGCCGCGCAATGTGGCAAAACCTATATCACCGGCATGGCGCGCGCCCGTGTGGCCATCGCGCGAGCGCACCGAGCGCTGAGCCAGATTTATCTCGCGCCCTTCCGCTGCTGCCTCGCCCAGCATAAGAGCCGTGCCAGAAGGGGCATCCACCTTGTGGCGGTGGTGCATTTCCACAACTTCGACATCGAACTCTTCACCCAGCGCCTTTGCAACACGCTTTACCATGGCGGCAAGCAGGTTGACGCCCAGGCTCATATTGCCGGCTTTGATGATGCGGGCATGGCGCGCTCCAGCTTTGATCTTAGCCTCATCATCATCGGAAAATCCGGTTGTGCCGATGACATGGACAATGCGCGCCTGGGCGGCAAGGGTGCAATGTTCAACACTTGCCTGTGGTGATGAAAAATCGATAACGCCATCAATGGATGCAAACAGCTCCAGGGGTTTATCGGTGACAAAGGCGTCTATAGGCCCAAGACCTGCCAACTCGCCCATGTCGGCACCGATGAATTCAGAACCTGGGCGTTCGGTGCCACCGGCCACTTCACACCCTTCAGTTTGATGAACCAGCCGCGTGAGAGTGCGGCCCATACGCCCGCCTGCTCCGACAATCGCCAATCGCATCGTGCTCAAAATTTCACCCCATCAACCACTACTGTTTGGTATCATCACCTTGACGGCGTATAACAGCCGCAGACGAAATAAAAAAGAGGGATGGCCACTCGCTTTGCCAAACAAGGCGCGATAGTGTCAAAGCGAAGGTTCATCTCCGAACGGGGAATTGGGAGAATCCACGCATGGTGCACGTGCAGCAGTCTCTGGTTTTAAACGCCAGTGCAAGAGACGTTTGGGCCGTTGTCGGTGACTTTGACAAGCTGAACGAATGGCATCCGGCGGTTCAAAGCATTGAGGGCGAAACCACAGGCGAGGGCCGCTTGCGTTCCTTGGCGCTGCTCGGCGGCACAAAAAGGCTCATCGAAAAGCTGGATGAGGCAGACGAGGAAAACCTCTCTTACTCCTACCACATTGTGGATGGGCCGCTTCCCGTTGCCGATTTCAAAAGCACTATTTCAGTTTCCCCTCATGAAGGCGAAACAGGGTGTATTGTCACCTGGGTTGCAAGTTTTGAAGCTGAAGGCACGACGGAAGAAGATGCCACCGCCATCATAAACGGTTATTTCACCGCTGGGCTGAGAGGGCTCAAAAAGCAATTCGGTGAAATGGTTTAAGGCGTGCTTGCGCGCTCAAACACCTTCAACAATGACAATGTCGGCAATTCCCGCACCATCACGGTGGACGCGGGCAGTCTGATATTCCGGCGAGTTATAGCAAGCGAGCGCGTCCTGATATGACTCAAACTCGATGACCACATTGCGCGGGCGGCCGTTTCCCTCAAGTTGGGTTGCCTCACCGCCGCGCGCCAGCACACGGGCATTGTATTTCTTGAAAGCCTCAGGCGAAGCATTGACGTAGTTTTGGTACAGATCAGGATCGTTCACAGTCACATGGGCAATCCAATATCCCTTGGCCATTTCTCTCTCCCCCTGTCCGTTAGACCATGGAAGGCAGCACCCGGTCAGGCGGGGTGTGGCCGTCGATGAAGGTTTTGATATTGATGATGACTTTTTCACCCATGTCGATGCGCCCTTCAATTGTGGCCGATCCCATGTGGGGAAGAAGTACGACCCGATCGGATTTGACAAGCTTCGGGTTTACCGCCGGTTCATGCTCGAACACATCAAGCCCTGCGCCGGCAATTTCGTTTGCCTCAAGCATTCGCGCCAGGGCGTTTTCATCGATCACCTCACCACGGGCAGTGTTGATGACGTAGGCATCCGGGCGCAACAGCTTGAGCCGGCGCGCCGACAATAAGTGATATGTTGCAGGTGTGTGCGGGCAGTTGATGGAAATAATATCCATGCGGGCAAGCATTTGGTCGAGGCTGTCCCAATAGGTTGCCTCAAGCTCTTCCTCAATCACCGGATTGACCCGCCGGCGGTTATGATAATGGATTTGCAGGCCGAATGATTTGGCCCGGCGCGCAACAGCCTGACCAATGCGTCCCATTCCGACAATGCCAAGACGCTTTCCGTAAATCCTGTTGCCAAGCATCCAGGTGGGTGACCAGCCGGACCAGTTTTTGTCTGAACCGATAACCTGTGCGCCTTCCGGCAAACGCCGCGCAACCGCCAAAATGAGCGCCATGGTCATGTCGGCAGTGTCTTCAGTGAGAACGCCCGGCGTGTTGGTTACCAGAATGCCCCGGTTTGAGGCGGTTTCAATGTCGATATTGTCGACGCCGGTGCCGAAATTGGCGATCAGCTTCAAATTGGGCCCTGCCTGGCTCAAAATCGACTTATCGATGCGGTCTGTAACCGTCGGGACGAGAACGTCGGCTTCCTTGACGGCGGCGACAAGCGCATCATGGTCCATTGGAGTATCGTCGATGTTGAGGCGTGTCTCGAACAGCTCACGCATTCTTGTTTCAACAACGTCCGGCAATTTCCGCGTAACGATGACCAGCGGTTTTTGCGTGCTCATTCGGGCCTCTCCGATGACTAGTGGCAAAAGTTAACTGATATTAAAGATAAATTTGCCAAAACGACACACTTCCAGTTTACTTCAGGTTTGTGTAAACTACACGATGACTTGTCTAGCAGACTGGCAATTGAAATTGGAAGAGGGGTTCTTCGGTATTAGATGAGGTAAGGTGGAAAAACTTGCGCCCTTAATGGGTAATCGGCAAGATTAACCGCATGGATGGTTTCTCTATAACCTGTTGAACTTTGGAGATAAAAAGGCGATGGCGTTCAGACGCGACAGGATATTCGCACTGGCGGGGCTCTGCGTCGGAGCATGCTTTGTCCTGGCCGCTGTCCTCTCCATCGTGTTCTCACAAGGCTCTGCCACTGCCAGCTACGGAAATGACGCAAATGCCGTAAAGGCCATGCCACCGGCAAAACTTGGCCCCAGTGGCCTGCCCGTACCACGCTTTGTTTCGCTGAAACGCAAGAAGGTTAACGTGCGCAAGGGTCCATCAACGGACCACCGTGTTAAATGGGTGTATACGTCCAAGGGTTATCCGGTTGAAATCATTGCTGAATCAGACAATTGGCGCAGGGTTCGAGATGCCCAGGGCGATGAAGGCTGGGTGTTCCACAGCCTGTTGTCCGGCAGCCGCACAGCAATCATCTCGCCGTGGGGGGAAGCCACTCAAATCCCGATGCTTTCTGAACCCCATGCCGGTTCACCAGTGGTTGCCAGCCTGAGTTCAGGGGTAATGGGCCTGGTTGATAACTGCAACGGCGAATGGTGCATGGTTGCGGTTACCGGATATTCCGGTTGGGTAGAACAAGGGCGTTTGTGGGGTATATATCCCGGCGAACGGTTCCAGTAAGCCTTATTTCGCGGCCAGGCGGACAATCACATCAATACGGTTGATCTCAGTGTCGGAAGGAAGGTCCGGCAGGCCCATGACGCGCATGTCGTCACCTTCGATATCCACCAGGCTGCCATCTTCTTCCATATAAAAATGGTAATGATTTGAAGTGTTTGTGTCGAACAGGGTGCGCGCACCGTCAATGGCGACCTCGCGCAAAAGACCCGCATCGGTAAACTGGTTAAGCGTATTGTAGATTGTTGCAAGCGAAACCGGAATCTGCGCATTCACCGCTTCATCGTGAATTTGCTCGGCCGAAAAATGCCTGTCACCGTCACTATAAAGCAGTTCTGCCAAGGCCACCCGCTGGCGCGTTGGGCGCAGACCCGCATCACGCAGTTTGTTAATTACTTCACACACATTCATGGACATGCCGTAATCCTTATCCACAGCCCGAATCCGGCCGGCACGCAAAGGCCGGGAATTAGTCTCACTTAGAACAATCTTCTATATACCCTTATTGCGAGCTGTTCGCAATCTGCGAATCGCATCCGGTGCGTTCAACGTCAAATCTGAAAAATATTGCTGGCAAAATGGCAACTGTTTTGTGTTCCGATTGCCGCCGCGCTGTGGTACCTAACTGATTTGCAACGTGCATTTTGTTGAGGGGCGGGTGCAGTTTATGAGTGAGCGCAAATCAAGCTTCGATTACGAGGGGCTGTTGTCGTGCGGCCGTGGTGAATTGTTCGGACCGGGCAATGCGCAGTTGCCCTTGCCGCCAATGCTGATGTTCGACCGCATTTCGTCTATATCCGAAGATGGTGGGCCAGATGGCAAGGGCCAGATAGTGGCGGAGCTGGATGTCACGCCGGACTTGTGGTTTTTCGCCTGCCATTTTCAGGGCGACCCTGTGATGCCAGGTTGTCTTGGCCTTGACGCGTTGTGGCAGATGACAGGGTTTTTCCTCGGCTGGCTGGGCCTGGAAGGTAAAGGGCGCGCCCTTGCTGCTGGCGAGATTAAATTCACCGGCATGGTGACCCCCGATGTGAAAAAGGTCGAATACATCGTGAATTTCAAGCGCGTCATCAATCGCCGCCTGGTTTTAGGTATCGCTGACGGGTTGCTAAAAGCGGATGGAGAGACCATCTACACGGCAAATGATCTGCGCGTTGGGCTATTCAAGCCGGAAAGCGCTTGAGTGCGCAATTCCACTACAGTCTTCACAGGCTGCCCGGTAAATGACAGAATATAAGCAACAGATAAAAAGGGGTTTGCGTCCATGAGGCGAGTTGTCGTCACAGGAATAGGAATTGTCTCTTCCATTGGCAACAATGCCGAGGAAGTCACCGCCTCCCTGCACGAAGCAAAATCAGGAATTGTCAAAGCTGACGAGTATGAAGAGCTCGGCTTCCGCTGCCAGGTGCACGGCGCGCCCACGCTTGACGTGGAAGAGGCTGTTGACCGCCGGGTGCGGCGTTTCATGGGTGAGGGCGCTGCCTGGAACTATGTTTCCATGGAACAGGCCATCGCCAATTCCGGCCTTGAAGAGGACGACATCAAGTCCGAGCGCACCGGTATAATCATGGGCTCTGGCGGACCGTCGACAAAGGTACTTATCCAGGCGGCCGACACTACCCGCGAAAAGGGGCCCAAACGCATAGGCCCGTTTGCGGTGCCGGCCTGCATGTCTTCAACCAACTCGGCCACACTGGCCACGCCTTTCGGCATAAGGGGTGTCAATTACTCCATTTCATCCGCATGCGCCACGTCGACCCACTGCATCGGCAACGCTGCCGAGCTCATTCAGTGGGGCAAGCAGGATGTGATGTTCGCTGGCGGCGGCGAAGCGCTCGACTGGTCAATGTCCAACCTGTTTGATGCCATGGGCGCCATGTCATCCAAGCACAATGACACGCCGGAAAGCGCAAGCCGTGCGTATGATGTCACCCGGGATGGGTTTGTCATCGCCGGGGGTGCTGGCGTGCTGATTTTGGAAGAACTTGAGCGGGCAAAGGCGCGCGGCGCCAAGATTTACTGCGAGCTTACCGGGTATGGCGCGACATCTGACGGCTACGACATGGTGCAACCCTCCGGCGAGGGAGCGGTGCGGTGCATGAAACAGGCTCTGGCAACGGTCGATAGCAAGATTGACTATATCAATCCGCACGCAACATCCACACCGATTGGCGATGAACGGGAAGTTGAAGCCATCCGCGAAGTGTTCGGCGATGACATTCCGCCGATTTCGGGCACCAAATCGCTCACCGGCCACAGCCTTGGCGCAGCTGGCGTTCAGGAGGCAATTTATTCCATCTTGATGATGCAGAACGGTTTCATTTGCGAAAGCGCGCATATCACGGAAATTGACCCGTTGTTTGCCGACATTCCAGTTGTGCGTGAACGCCAGGATGATGTTGAAATCAACACCGTCTTGTCCAACAGCTTCGGGTTTGGCGGCACCAACGGATGCCTTGTCTTCCAGCGGTACTCCGGTTAATCCGGCCTCTACAGAGAATTTGAGTACAGGATCACCATGCCAAACAGTGAAATGCCTTCCGCTGGCCCGCTCATGAAGGGCAAACGCGGCCTTGTTATGGGCGTTGCCAACAACCATTCCATCGCATGGGGCGCAGCACGCATGCTGGCCGCCCAAGGGGCTGAACTTGCCTTTACCTATCAAGGCGAAGCATTTGGCAAGCGCGTGCAGCCTCTGGCAGAAAGCGTTGGCTCATCACTGGTGATGCCGTGCGATGTGGAAGATATCGGCACGGTTGATGCCGTGTTCGACACGCTTGGCAAGGAATGGGGCGGCATCGACTTTGTTGTCCATGCCATCGCTTATTCCGACAAGAACGAGCTGAAGGGGAAATACGCCGACACCACCCGCGATAACTTCATCCGCACCATGGTGATCTCGTGCTTTTCGTTTACCGAGATCGCAAAGCGGGCAGCTGCGCTCATGAACGATGGCGGCTCTCTCGTTACGCTCACATATGGCGGCGCCACCCGGGTGATGCCGAATTACAATGTTATGGGCGTTGCGAAAGCTGCACTTGAATCTTCGGTACGCTATCTCGCCTCCGACTATGGCGCCAGTGGCATTCGCGTGAACGCCATTTCAGCTGGCCCGATGCGCACCCTTGCCGGTGCTGGTATTGCCGATGCCCGGGCCATGTTCTCTTTCCAACGCCAGCATTCGCCCCTGCGCCGGCCGGTCACTCTCGATGAAGTTGGCGGGGCAGCCTTGTATCTTTTGAGTGACTTGTCTGGCGGCGTTACCGGCGAAGTACATTTCGTAGATGCCGGCTACAACATCATATCTACTCCGCGCCCGGAGGATATGAACGGCGGCGAAAACTAACGCTGTTTTTATCCATCTTTCCATTATATCAATAATATCAATTTCTTAACGTCATTGCTCTTTCTTCCGGTCAATTGATTTTCGTCAAAAAACATTGACTCGCACTATTTTCCTTGGAACTCTACTTCACTGAGGGGTGGAAAATCTCAGCAAAGTAAGGATGTCCTATGAAAAAGAGTATCTGTGTTCTGGTAGCGGCGGCAGGGCTGTTTCTGCTACCACCTGCTGAAAATGTCGTGGCTCAGGAAACTGTTGCGGATCCGGTTAGCCTTTTTGGCGGTAATGGCCGGTATTGGATTCCAAGAAGTGGTGACGGCAAGGGCATCATCAGGCTCTACCGGGATGGTTCAGCCGTTATGCTGTGGAACAATCAATGGACGTACAGGGGAAGCTGGACCCAAGATGGCAACCGGGTAACAACCCAGTGGGAAGACGGCGCTCCTGTGAGCGGAAACAGCTGGACGATCCGTCCGAACGACGACCCTGACAAGCAATATACCGCTAGCAGCGAAAAACCCTAAATTCGCCTACAGGCATCAACGAAAATGGGGGCGGATATTCCGCCCCCAATGTTTTTCAGATTTCCGTTTTCAGGAAAACTCATTCAGCGTCGGCTGTTTCTTCAACCTTCGACAGGTCGTCACCGGTTTCCTGGTCTACCTGCTTCATAGAAAGGCGCACCTTGCCGCGATTGTCAAAGCCAAGAAGTTTCACCTTCACCTCATCGCCTTCATTGACAATGTCGGTAACCTTCTCAACCCGGCGCGGGGCAAGTTCGGAAATATGCACCAATCCATCCTTAGCGCCGAAGAAGTTCACAAAAGCACCGAAATCCATCACCTTGACAACCTTGCCGTCATAAATGACGCCAACTTCAGGCTCTGATGTCAGTGACTTAATCCAATTCACTGCAGCTTCGATGGATGCGGAATCATTGGCGGCAACCTGAACGGTGCCATCATCTTCCACATTCACCTTGGCGCCGGTTTCTTCGACGATCTGGCGGATAATCTTGCCGCCTGTGCCGATCACGTCACGGATTTTGTCAACCGGGATCTTGAGCTGCTCGATGCGCGGTGCAAACTCGCCGGTTTCCTCGCGTGCTTCGGTAAGCGCCTTGGCCATTTCACCAAGAATATGCACACGGCCACCCTTGGCCTGCTTAAGTGCGATTTTCATGATCTCTTCGGTAATACCGGTGATCTTGATATCCATCTGCAGAGAGGTAATGCCTTCTTCTGTGCCGGCCACCTTAAAGTCCATATCACCGAGATGGTCTTCATCACCGAGAATATCGGACAGGACAGCGAAATCGTCACCTTCCTTGATAAGACCCATGGCGATGCCGGATACCGGACGTTTGATCGGAACACCAGCATCCATCAGCGCCAGCGAACTGCCGCAAACGGTGGCCATGGAGGATGAGCCGTTGGATTCGGTAATTTCCGAAACCAGGCGCAGTGTGTAAGGGAACTCTTCCTTGGTGGGCAGAACCGGATGAAGCGCGCGCCATGCGAGCTTGCCGTGGCCCACTTCGCGACGGCCGGTAAATCCGACACGGCCAACCTCACCGACCGAGAACGGCGGGAAGTTGTAGTGCAACAGGAAGTTTTCCTTATAGGTGCCTTCCAGGGCATCGATGAACTGCTCATCTTCGCCGGTGCCAAGCGTGGTCACGACAAGGGCCTGTGTTTCACCACGGGTAAACAGGGCCGTGCCGTGCGCGCGGGGCAGAAAGCCGACTTCACATTCGATCTGGCGGACCTGATCAAGCTTGCGGCCATCAATGCGCTTTTTAGTCTTCAGGATCGAGCCGCGCACGATTTCTTTTTCAACCGACTTGAAACAACCGCCAACTTCGGTCGGATCATTTTCATTGTCTTCGCCGCACAGTTTCTCCAGCACTTTGTCTTTTGCAGCAGCAACCATGTCCTGCCGGGTCATCTTGTCAGCCTCTTTGTAAGCCTTTTCAAGATCCTTGCCGGCAAGCTTGCGTACCTGATCGGTCAGTTTCGAGTGATCCGGAACTTCGACGTCGCGCGGTTCGCGCGCAGCACGTTCTGCGAGATCGATAATGGCGTCCATTACCGCCTGCATTTCACGGTGTCCAAACATGACAGCGCCCAGCATTGTGTCCTCGTCAAGCTCATTGGCTTCCGATTCCACCATCAGGACAGCGTCCTGAGTGCCCGCAACAACAAGGTCAAGAGCGCTATCTTCCATCTGGTCGAGTTCCGGGTTGAGCACAAACTCGCCATCAATGAGACCAACCCTTGCCGCGCCAATCGGCCCCATGAAAGGGATACCGGAAAGGGTGAGTGCGGCCGATGTTGCCACCAAGGCAACAATATCGGGGTCGTTTTCCATATCATGCGAAAGAACTGTTGCGATCACCTGGGTTTCGTTCTTGAACCCTTTGGCGAACAGCGGGCGGATTGGCCGGTCGATGAGGCGGGAAACAAGGGTTTCCTTCTCACTGGGGCGGCCTTCACGCTTGAAAAACCCGCCTGGGATCTTCCCGGCGGCATAAGTCTTTTCTTGGTAGTTGACGGTGAGCGGGAAGAAATCAATCCCCTCTCTTGGCGATCTTGCTGCCACTGATGTGGCCATCACCGTCGTGTCGCCGTAGGTAACGACAACCGCGCCATCAGCCTGACGGGCAACTTTACCTGTTTCGATCTTGAGCGGACGTCCGCCCCATTCAATTTCTACGGTCTGAATATCAAACATCATCTTTCCTTAATGTGCCCAGCCGCCCTTCGTTCACATGCGGTATACCTTGGAGGGCACGATGAACCCGCGGCCCCATTGCCTCAGGTTCGAACCATTCGCCCCGGTTGCGGACCTCCGCACCGGGGCACGGCAACCATGGTTGCCGGTCGTCGGAAAATGCGGAGGCCAGACGTGAACATTCCGCGCCGGCCCGCACTTTTTCTTGATTTACGCTGTTAGCGGCGAATACCAAGCTTTTTGATGAGGTCCTGGTAGCGGGCCTCTTCCTTCGCCTTTACATAATCCAGAAGCTTGCGGCGCTGCGAAACCATTTTCAAAAGGCCGCGCCGGGAATGGTTATCTTTTTTATGTGACTGGAAATGTCCGGTGAGGTTGTTGATGCGCTCGGTCAGGATAGCCACCTGAACTTCCGGCGAACCGGTATCACCCTTGGTTGTGCCAAACTCTTCGATGAGCGCAGCTTTGCGCTCTGCAGATATCGACATCGGTTGCTCCTGTCTATTCTGTGCCGGAAATGTCCAGCTCACGTTAAATTAAACACGCGGCGGGGGTGTACCATGCCTTCGCGGATTTCAGCGATCGCCACCGGCTCGCCGTGAGCTGTGACAACAACTGTACCGTGAAGAATGGGCGCATCCCGGCCCCGCGCAATAATAGCCTGACCGCTTCGCAGCCGGGCCGCCTCTTGCCCTTCAACGGCCAGCGCCGGGATGTCGTCCAGCACGGTCGCAACAGGGAATAGAAGCTCTTCAATGGCCTCTTGACCGGCGCCCTTATGGCTCATTTCTTCAAGTTTTTCCAGCGAAATCATATCGCGCTCGCCGAAAGGCCCGACACGGGCGCGCCGGAGCGTGCAAACATGGCCGAAACATCCAAGTTTCCGGCCCATATCGCGGGCAAGGGCGCGCACATAGGTGCCTTTTCCGCACTCAGCTTCAAACACCGCATGATCATCATCGGGCGTTTCAACAAGGCGCAAATCGTCAATCTGCACAGCGCGCGGGTCAAGGCTCACCTCTTTCCCGCCCCGGGCCAAATCATATGCTCGTTCCCCTGCCACCTTGATGGCAGAAAATGCTGGCGGAACCTGCATGATTTCCCCGGTGAAATCGCTCAAAATGGCTTCGATTTCTTCATTTGAGGGCCGATTATCGCTGGTTTGGCAGGCATCACCCTCGCCATCATCGGTTTGTGTTTCAATGCCCCAGCGTGCAGTGAACCGGTAAACCTTCTGGCCATCCATGGCAAATGACACGGTTTTCGTAGCCTCGCCAAAAGCAATTGCAAGAAGGCCCGTTGCCAGGGGATCGAGCGTGCCCGCATGGCCAGCCTTTTGGGCATTGAACAAGCGCTTGACGATAGCAACTGCCTTGGTCGATGTCATTTCCAGGGGTTTGTCGAGTATAAGCCACCCGTGAACCGGATTGCCTTTGCGCCGCCGTGCCATAAGCTTATTCTTCCGCGCCGCTTTCCAAATCCTGACGGACTTTCGGGTCCTTCAGCAAGGTATCGACTTTTTGCGCATAGTCCAAAGATGTATCGAGCTCAAACTTGAGCGCGGGCATGTATTTCAACTCAAGGCGTTTTGAAAGCGCGCCGCGGATCGGTTTCACGTTGCGCCGCAGCGCTTCCATAATCGCTTCGCGGTCTTTGCCGGCAAGCGGCATAACATAGGCGCGCGCTTGGCGCAGGTCCGGGCTCATGGAAACTTCCAGAACGGTGATGGCGCCATCGAGATTCTCCGCCGGCACCTCACCGCGATTGAAAATTTCAGCCAGTGCATGGCGCACAAGCTCACCCACACGCAATTGCCGCTGGCTGGGGCCGGGAACAGCACTGCCACTGAATTTGCTCATGGTTCAGGTTAATCGAGTGTACGCTCGATCTCCTCTACCCGGTAACATTCGATAATGTCGCCAGCCCGGATATCCTGGTAGTTTTCAAAGGCCATGCCGCATTCCTGGCCGGCACGCACTTCCTTTACCTCATCCTTAAAGCGCTTAAGCGTTGAAAGCGTTCCTTCGTGGATTACCACATTGTCGCGAATGAGGCGAACCTTGGCGCCGCGTTCCACGGAGCCTTCGGTAACCCGGCAACCGGCGACCTTGCCGGTTTTGGAAATATTGAAGACTTCCAGGATTTCCGCATTGCCCAGGAAGGTTTCGCGCTGTTCCGGCGCCAACAGGCCGGAAAGTGCGGCCTTCACGTCGTCTACCAAATCGTAAATTACATTGTAATAGCGGATTTCGATACCTGCCCGTTCCGCAGCTTCACGCGCCTGCGCATTGGCACGCACGTTGAACCCGAGCACAAGGGCGTTGGAGGCCGTTGCCAGGGTGATATCGGATTCAGAGATACCGCCAACCGCATAGTGCACCACGCGGGCAGCAACTTCTTTGGTCGCAAGCTTATCAAGCGCGTGAACAATTGCTTCAACAGAGCCCTGCACATCGCCCTTTATCAAAATCGGCACTTCAGCCAATTCATTTTCCTTAAGCTTGCTCATCATCTGCTCAAGCGACATTGCAGAGGAAGAAGGTGCGCCCTTCAAATCACGCAGCTTGCGTTCCCGGTAGTCAGTGATTTCGCGGGCCCGCGCTTCGCTATCAACCACAACGAACTGGTCACCTGCTTCCGGCGCAGAATTGAGGCCCAACACTTCTACCGGCACTGACGGGCCGGCTTCTTCAACATTTTCACCGTGATCATCTACAAGTGCACGCACCTTGCCCCATGATGCGCCAGCAACAAAAATGTCACCAACCCGCAAGGCACCGCGTTGCACCAGAACGGTTGCGACCGGGCCACGGCCCTTGTCGAGCTTGGCTTCAACCACCGCACCATCGGCAGAACGGTCCGGATTGGCTTTCAGTTCCAGGATTTCCGACTGCAGAAGAACAGATTCGAGCAGCTTGTCGAGATTGGTGCCTTTCAGCGCCGAGACCTCAATTTCCTGTGTGTCCCCGCCAAGGCTCTCTACAACGATTTCATGTTGCAGCAATTCGTTGCGAACACGGGTCGCGTCAGCCTCAGGTTTGTCCATCTTGTTGATTGCCACGATCAACGGCACTTCCGCCGCCTTGGCGTGATTGATCGCCTCAATGGTTTGCGGCATCACACCGTCATCGGCTGCCACCACCAAAATAACAATATCGGTAACCTTTGCGCCGCGTGCCCGCATTTCCGTAAATGCGGCGTGGCCCGGGGTATCGATAAACGTTACCGCGCCATCTCCAACATCAACCTGATATGCGCCAATATGCTGGGTAATGCCGCCAGCTTCGCCAGAAACAACATTGGCTTCGCGCAAGGCGTCCAGCAATGAAGTCTTGCCGTGATCAACATGGCCCATAACCGTCACAACGGGGGCGCGCGCGACGAGATCACCGGCTTCATCATCATGACCCATCAGGCCCATTTCCACGTCGGCTTCAGAGACCCGTTTCACGGAGTGACCGAATTCCTCGGCAATCAACTGGGCGGTATCGGCATCAATCATATCCGTAATCTTGTGCATATCGCCCTGTTTCATGAGGAACTTGATAATATCGACGCCGCGCTCAGCCATGCGGTTGGCAAGTTCCTGAATTGTGATGGCCTCAGGTACGGTTACCTCACGGGCAATCTTTTCACGCGGCTCTCCTGAACCAGCCAGCGTTTTCTGCTTCTGGCGCTCCTGGCGCCTGCGCATGGCCGCAAGGGAGCGTTGACGTACATTGTCATCAAGCGCGTTTGAAATTGTCAGTTTGCCGCGGCGGCGCTCCAGCTGGCCTTTGCGGGCCGGGGTGTGGGCCGGCTTGTTCTCACGTTTCTCGCGTTCTTTGCGAGGTTCAGGCGCGGTGCGGGCAGTCGCCTCAGCTTTCTTTTCTTCCGGTTTTGCAGCTGCAACTTCCGCTGCAACAGTTGCTTCAGCAGCAGCGCGCTCTTCTTCAACTTTGCGTTCTTCTTCTTCTTCAACCTCACGCTTTGCCGCGTCTTCGGCTTCAAGCTTTTTCTGTTCTTCTTCATCAGCGCGGCGTTTGGCTTCGCGCTGTTCTGCCTCTACCCGTTCCTTTTCGCGAACACGCGCATCGGCTAGCGCCTTGGCGCGGGCATCTTTTTCATCTGCGGAAAGTGTGCGCAAAACCACGCCTTCACGGGAAGCTTCCGGCTTTTCTTCCTCGACCGGGGCTTCTTGCTTGGGTGCAGCATCTATCGGCTTTGGCGGCGCCGTTTGCGGGCGGGCAGGCGCTTCGGCTTCCGGCTTGCCACCGGGCGTCAGAATGCGCTTGCGCTTGGTCTCAACAACAACCGTTTTTGAGCGGCCATGGCTGAAACTCTGCTTAACGCTGCCTTGCCCTACTTTGCGGCGCAGACTGAGTGTCTTTCCGCCAGCGTTGGGACTTTCCGTATCGTTGGTCTCGCTCATACTTTTCCAGTTTTCTGCGGCACTCAACTTAGCCGCTCACCCACCATTAGAACCCAAATATTCCGTCAACTTATGCACTGTGCCGGTAAAGCGGTCGGTCAACCCTCCCGGCGCCAGAGCAGCATGTACCACATTTGACCGCCCAATTGCCAAACTGATTTCGCCAGAAGTGAAGCTTTCTATCACAACCGGCCTGCAGTCTGCATTTTTCGCGCGGGCGGCTATCTTGCTGCGGCCATCCGCGCTGGCATCGTTTGCGGCCAATATAGCCGTCACCTTATTCTTCGCAAGCTGTGCTGAAACCTTCTCAAACCCCGTGGTTACCAGCCCGGCCCGGTTTGCCAAACCCAACAGAGAAAGCGCATCCTTGCGCAGCAATCTTGCAATCAGCTCCACCAGCCCTTCGTCAGCATTTGCCTTTGCGCCAAATGCCTTGGCAAAAGCGCCGCGATCGGTTGCCTGCTGCACCAGACCCTTTGACGTACCGACCCAAACACCACGGCCCGGCAACTTGGCCTTGAGGTCCGGTACTACATCGCCATCAGGCGATAGAACGAACCTTATCAGCTTTTCAACCGGCTGCACATTACGGCCAACAATGCACATACGCTGGCGCTCTGTTGCGTGCATACCGGTTTTTCGCTCCGCACCGGCATTAAGCGCTTTACTCTTCTTCCCCTGCATTCTCGCTTGCTTGTGTCTCTTCACCTTCTGCTGCTTCGCCTTCTGCTGTTTCGGCATCTTCTTCAGCTTCCGTCGGTGGATTGAGGTCTTCTTCAGAGATAATGCCAGCGGCAACACGGGCACGCATGATCATCGCTTCGGCTTCATCAGCGCTGATATCCATACCCTGCAAAATGCCTTCATAGCGAACAGATTCACCGCCTTTACGCTCTGTCCAGCCGGTAAGATCGTCGGTTGCGCAGTAAGCCAGGTCTTCAACGGTTTTGATGTCATTTTCACCGAAACGCACCATCAATGCGCTGGTGACGCCTTCAATACCGGCAACTGCATCTTCAACGCCAAGCTCTTTGCGTTTGTCGTCGAGCTCGCGTGCGCGCCGTTCAAGAAATTCCTGTGCCCGGGTCTGCAGCTCAACAGCGGTTTCATCATCAAAGCCTTCAATTTCGGCAATTTCTGAAACCGGCACATAGGCAACCTCTTCAAGGGAGGTAAATCCCTCCGAAGCAAGCAGCTGGGCAATCAGCTCATCAACATCCAGCGCTTCCATGAATTTTTCAGAGCGCTCCAGGAATTCCTTCTGGCGGCGCTCAGATTCTTCTTGCTCGGTGAGAATATCAATGTCCCAGCCGGTCAGAAGCGAGGCGAGACGCACATTCTGGCCACGCCGCCCGATAGCCAGTGATAGCTGTTCATCGGGCACCACAACTTCGATACGCTGGGATTCTTCATCCAGAACAACCTTGGCAACCTCTGCAGGTGCAAGGGCGTTAACAATAAAAGTTGCCGCATCAGGAGACCATTGGATGATATCGATTTTTTCACCCTGAAGCTCATTGACCACGGCTTGGACGCGCGAACCACGCATACCAACACAGGCGCCGACAGGGTCTACTGAAGATTCTTTCGACAAAACAGCGATTTTTGCCCGCGATCCCGGATCACGCGCCACAGAGACGATTTCCACGATACCGTCGTAGATTTCCGGCACTTCCTGGCCAAACAACTTGGCCATGAATTCCGGCCTCGTGCGCGAGAGGAAAATCTGCGGACCACGCTGTTCGCGGCGCACATCAAAAATATAGGCGCGGATGCGGTCACCAGCACGGAAGTTCTCGCGCGGCAGGCTTTCATCGCGTCGCACCACGGCTTCAGCGCGGCCAAGGTCGACAACCACGTTGCCATATTCAACCCGTTTAACCAGGCCATGAACCACATCGCCGGTACGGTCTTTAAACTCTTCAAACTGGCGCTCACGTTCTGCATCGCGCACCTTTTGCACGATCACCTGCTTGGCGTTTTGTGCAGCAATGCGGCCAAAATCCACCGGCGGCAAATCTTCAGCAAGAAAATCCCCTGGCTGGGCTGCCGGATTACGGTTCTTTGCTTCTTCCAGAGCAACCTCGGTGGCGTCGTTTTCAACTCTTTCAACGACCTGCAGAAGGCGCTGCAGTTTGATTTGGCCGGTATTGGGATCAATTTCGGCGCGAATGTCGTTTTCCTGGCCATAGCGCGAACGGGCTGCACGCTGGATTGCGTCTTCCATCGCCGCAATGACCACCGCCTTTTCGATGGATTTTTCGCGCGCTACTGCGTCTGCAATCTGCAGAAGTTCCAGCCGGTTTGCGCTTATCGCTTCAACCATGGTTTTTGCTCCAGTCATGGGCCAGCATCGCGCCGGCTGCTTTCCTATTTCTCTTGCTTTTCAGCTGCACCGGCAGCTTTCAGCAATTCATCGTTCATAACGAGTTTGGCTTCAGCCAAACCGTCAAATGGCAATCCGATTACAACCGGTTCTGCACCTTCACCCTCGCTGAACCACAATCGTACCTCGCCATCTTCAAAACCTTCCAGCTTGCCGCGAAATCTTTTACGCCCGGCAATCATCGCTGCCATTTCCAATTTCACCTCAAACCCGGACCAGGCCTCAAAGTCAGACGGCCTTACCAGCGGCCGGTCTATACCCGGTGATGAGATTTCAAGCTGATACTTGCCCGAAATCGGGTCCTCAACATCAAGCAACGGTGAGATTGCACGGCTGATTTCCTCACACCCGGCAATATCCATGGAGCCATCAGGGCGCTCAGCCATAATTTGAAGGGTTTGGCCATTTTGCCCGGTGATCCTTATCTTGACCACCCGATAGCCCAAACCTTCGATTGCAGGCTCAACAATGTCGGCCACCCTGCGGGCAACCCCTTGTTCTGAACGCAACCGTATTTCTGACACCTGGACCTCCTCACCACATTCCCTTAGCGCCCGGTTTGGCAAAAGAAAAAGCGGGTTCCGCCGGGAACCCACTCTCCAACTTGGCCCGTTCATTTATCAAAACGTTCAGGCTATATGAGAATGACCTGTAAAGGTGGCCACTATATATAACGGCAAGGCGACCGCTTCAACCCCGCATTTTCATTTGCGCCGAAATTCCAGATATGCAGGTGTGCGCCCTTCGCGAACCGCTTTTTGCTCGTAGCGAGTGCCCTGCCAGCCTTCAGGTGGGTTACGCCAATCCACTGCAGATTGCGCGGTCCATTCAAAACCACCATGTGAAAGCATTTCACGCAGTGTCCATCGCACATAGTCCTGGATGTCGCTTGCAAACATGAAAATGCCTCCCGGTTTCAGAACCCGGTGCAGGCGGTCAAGGTTATCCCGCGCGACAAAGCGACGTTTATGGTGGCGTTTCTTTGGCCACGGATCAGGGTAGAGCAGAAAAACCTCAGAAACGGATGCATCGCCAAGCCAATCAAGCAACTCTCTGGCATCGCCGGCGTGGACACGTACATTTTTCAAATCCTGCTCATCCACCGCTGAAAGCAGTTTCGCAACACCATTGACGAAGGGTTCTGCTCCAATAAATCCCACATTCATGTGGGCATCGGCTTCAGCGGCCAAGTGCTCACCGCCGCCAAACCCGATTTCAATCCGTACATCATCAATGTCCGGACCAAATAGTTTGGCAGGTGTTTCTCCGTCCCTGCTTCGAAGATCAATAGCCAGCCCAGGCAGCAAGCTTTGCATCAGCTCAGCTTGCCTGCCCTTCAGCTTGTGCCCTTGGCGGCGCCCATAAAGAAGGCGCCTTTCCTGGTCGTTGAATTCGTCAGCCATGTCCACGGGGCTGATCTTATCATGAAAGGGCAGACTTGATGTCTTCAACCAAGTCGGTTTTTTCCCATGAGAACCCGCCATCTTGCTCCGGCTCGCGGCCAAAGTGGCCATAAGCAGCGGTGCGCTCATAAATCGGACGGGACAGGCCAAGGTGCTCGCGAATACCCCGCGGGCTGAGATCCATAACTTCGCTCAGCGCTTGCTCGATCTTGTCTTCGCCCACAGAAGCGGTTCCTGCACAGTCCACATAAAGGGATAGCGGCTTGGAAACCCCAATCGCATAGGAAAGCTGGATTGTGCATTTTTCAGCAAGACCGGTTGCAACTACATTCTTGGCGAGATAGCGCGATGCATAAGCTGCCGAACGGTCAACCTTCGTTGGGTCCTTGCCGGAGAAAGCGCCGCCTCCATGAGGAGCAGCCCCACCATATGTATCAACGATAATTTTCCGGCCAGTCAGTCCGGCATCACCATCAGGCCCGCCGATAACAAACTTGCCCGTCGGGTTCACATAGAATTCTTCTTCCGGGCACATCCACCCGTTTGGCAGCACACCTTCCACAAACGGGCGCACCATTTCGCGGACTTCTTCCTGGCTCAAGCCTTCGTCATGCTGGGTTGAAACAACCACAGACGTGGCCCGGACAGGCTTGCCATTTACATATTCGAGACTCACCTGGCTCTTTGAATCCGGCCCGAAACCCTTAACGCTGCCAGAATGGCGAGCTTCAGCCATATCACGCAAAATACTATGTGAAAAATAAATCGGCGCCGGCATGAGCAATTTCGTTTCACTGCAAGCATAGCCAAACATGATGCCCTGATCGCCTGCGCCTTCATCCTTGTTACCGGACGCGTCTACCCCTTGGGCGATATCGGCAGACTGTTGATGCAGGTACACCGAAACTTCAGCGTTTTTCCAGTGGAAACCATCTTGCTCATAGCCGATATCGCGCACGGCGCGGCGGGCAATATCTTCGATTTTTTTATGGGTAATCGATTCCGGGCCGCGAACCTCACCTGCCAGCACAATCCGGTTGGTTGTGGTCAAGGTTTCACATGCAACGCGCGACAATGGGTCTGCGGCAAGAAAAGCATCTACGATGGCATCGGAAATGCGGTCGCAAACCTTGTCAGGATGGCCCTCTGAAACAGATTCACTGGTGAAAAGATAACTCTCTCTCGGCACGGATATCCCCTTTTCGCTCAAGACTTCGGTGACCCGGCCAGCCCCCGGATTGTTCAGGATTTTGCCCCGCTCCACGAAACCAACGCGCGCAAAGCGGCACGTTAATGGCATTCTAAATGGATATGGTCAAGAAGTTAGCAATGCAGGACTTAACCTGTCGCAATTTCCGCTGCGGCAACGGAAACGTATATTGCGAAAAACGATTACTCTTTTTGCGCTCCCGCCAGTACTTTTACCAGCTCAATGAATTTCCGCCGTACAGCAGGGTCTTTGATCTCCGAAAAAGCCTTGTTTAGCTGCAAACCTTCAGTAGTATTCAAAAACTCTAAAATCATGGTTTCCGAGCCACCTTCTGCAAATCCGTTTTCATTCACCACGCTCGGCAAATCGTCGAAGAAAAACGAAACCGGGACGCCCAAAATCTGGGCAATCTGATGGAGCCTGCTCGCGCTGACGCGGTTGGATCCTTTTTCGTACTTTTGCACTTGCTGAAATGTGAGCCCCAATTGCTCACCAAGTTTTTCCTGACTCATGCCCTTCAACACGCGGCGCATGCGGACACGGTGGCCGACATGGACGTCGACAGGGTTGGGGTTCTTTTTAACCATTATATTGCCTCAGACCGATATTACCGCCCCCGGTCCGACTATTCTCATTTGTGCCGAAGAGGCTGCGGACCTCTTCCGGTACAGTTTCGTACCGTCACCCAATAACCAGCACAGACAAGCAATAGTACACCGTCCGCGAGCATGCAATCCAATTTCTCATGTGACTTGTGAACTAAAAACAGAAAAAACATTTCAAATGACTCAATTATGCCCCTTTCGCAAAACTTTGCCTATGAAAATTGCACACAAAAAGCCCAGAAAAATCAACATTGCGAAAAAAAGATTTCGTATACCGAAAAACAAGGTCGGTGAGGCTGCATCTGGCAGCTTTGCATCGAGAACACCCTGCGTGCCCAGGGGAAGGCTTTGCAGAACCCGTCCATAAGGGCCGATGACTGCTGAAATTCCGGTGTTTGCGGCACGAACCATGGGAAGCCCTTCTTCAATGGCGCGCATCCGGGCTTGAGCGAAATGCTGGCGCGGCCCGAATGTGTCCCCGAACCAGGCATCATTGGTGACATTCAACAGCCAGCCAGGGCGTTCGCTATCATCTATGACATTGCCGGAAAAAATCGCCTCATAGCAAATGAGCGGGCTTGCAGCCGGCGCATTTGGAACCGGAAGGGTCCGGGGCCCTTGTCCGGCGATGAATCCTCCTGGCAGAGTCACCAATTTTCTGAATCCAAGCGGCTCCAATACTGCGCCGAGTGGCAAGTATTCACCAAACGGGACGAGATGAAACTTATCGGAGCGGGCTGTGACCTTCCCGTCTGCGTCAACCACCAAAACCGAATTGAAAATCGATTCCGGCGGTGATTTCACAGAGCTGCCTTCGGGCAAGCGCAAGCCGCCCGTAATCAACGTGACATTCTCTGGTAGCAAATTGCCGATCGCAGACAGCGCCTTCGGGTTTTCTTCGAGCAGAAATGGCACGGCGCTTTCCGGCCAAATTAAATGAGTAATGTCATGAACGCCGCTTCTTTCCGGCGACGTGGCGGCATCGGAAAGCTCCAGATACAACTTGAAAATTGCTTCTCTGTTGGCCGGTTTCCACTTTTCTTTCTGGGCAATGTTTGGCTGAACAATGCGCAGTTTTACATTCTCAACATAACTCGGCGATAAGCTTGTCAGCCTGTAGGTGCCGATACCCCAGGCAAGCACCGCAATGGCTGCGACAATGCCAAGGCCCATATAGGGAACAAGATTGCGCCCACTCTCTTCTTCTGCCTTGTCAGCCAAAACAGCAGGCGCCGCACAGATGAACACCATAAAGAATGTCAGGCTGTAAAGTCCGCCAAAAGCGGCCAATTGGAGCCATCCATCAAGCAAGCCGGCCGAATATCCAAGGGCGTTCCAGGGAAACCCGGTGAACAGAATTCCGCGCATCCATTCAGCAGCTGCAAATGCGCTGGCAATGGCAAAAATCCGTGCAAACCCATCGCCCCAGAACAACATGGCCAAACCTGTGGCAACGCCATAAAAGATTCCAAGCATTAACGGGAAGATGACAAGCACCAGTGGTATCATCCAAGCGAACAGTTCCGCCTCAACCTGAAACGCTTCGCTCACCCAGAACAAGCTGACCAAAAAGTAGCCGAACCCGAAACTCCAGCCGGTCGCCAGAGCTGGCCAGAACGCCCGCACCCGGGCCGGTGTTTGTGCGCTAATCCCGTCAAGAAGCCAGACCAGAACACATAATGAGATGATTTGGGCAGGCAGGATGTAAAGCGGTGGCGCTGCAACTGCGCACACAATGCCGGCCAACACAGCCACAAGCAGCCGCCGCCATCCCCACAGAACGATAAACTTAAGCGCAAATTCGTGCATACCCGCCACGCTCTAAACGAATCACCGGCATTTTACACGTTTGCAAGGGTTGTCATTTGGCTTTCCGCACCTGCGCTGCTGCTTCTTTTTTGGCGACCGGCTTTGTATGCACCCGCAGTTTCTTTAACCGGCGAGGATCGCCCTCTAGAACCTCGAACTGCAGGCCCGAACTGTGGCGGATCAATTCTCCACGCACCGGCACACGGCCAACCAGCGTGAAAACCAGCCCGCCCAGCGTATCGGCATCGTCTTCATCTTCATCCGGCATCAAATCCACATCGACAAGTTGCTCGAGATCTTCGATTTGCGCACGCGCATCGGTGATAAGGGTCCCATCAGCCTGCCGGACAATCATCGGCGCATCCGGATCGTCGTGCTCATCTGCGATTTCGCCAACAATTTCCTCAACCAGATCCTCAATGGACACCAGTCCGTCCGTGCCACCATACTCATCAACAACAAGCGCCAGATGGATTTGGCTGGACTGCATTTTCACAAGCAAATCAACGGCCGGCATAGATGGCGGTACAAACAGCATCTCACGCATGATTTTTGCATCGGCAATGGTGGTAGAAAGGTCCGCCCCTGCAAGATTGGGCACCATTTCAGTTGCCGGCGCTTTTTTCGGTGCGGCCTGGCTGGATTTGCGTTTGGTTTTCTTCTGTTTTGCGGTTTCTGCAATCCACTTGGCCAAATCCTTGACATGCACCATGCCCAGGGGCTCATCCAGAGTTTCGCGGTAAACCGGAATCCGTGAATGATTTGCCTCAAGAAACACAGCAAAAAGTTCAGCCAGGGTGGTTGTGTCCTCAACCGCGATAATATCGGCACGCGGCACCATGACATCTTCAATGCGCTGGCTGCCGAACTCCAGGATGTTGCGCAACATGAACCGCTCTTCTGCGGTTACATCATCAACGTTACCGGTATCGTGTTGCTCAATGACATCTTCAATGCTCGCCCGTAAACTCTGGCCGCTCTGGCCAAGAATTTTTGCGCGCAGGCCGGACCATAACTGTCCTAGTGAGTTGTGGGGTTTTGCGCCATAGCCCTTTCCGGTAGAGGAAGGGGCGGCGCTGCTACTGTCAGACTGTGATGATTGGTTCATTGCTGTTTCGTCAGCTGGCTGCTGCGATGATTCTACGCCATCGCATAGGGGTTCTCAATTCCCAATGCCGCCAGAATTTTTACCTCAAGTTCTTCCATTTTATCAGCCGCCATATCGTCCTGATGATCATAGCCCACCAAATGCAGCACGCCATGCACGATAAGGTGACACAAATGGCTTTCCAAACTCTTTCCCTGTTCTGCCGCCTCGCGGCTTACGACTCCATACCCAAGGATTATGTCGCCAACGGGGCGCGGCATTTCAGCTGACCATCCGTCTGCTGCGACGCGAGATTCAAACGAAAGCACATTGGTTGGCGCATCCTTGTTCCGGTATTCATGGTTTAACTGGCGCACTTCATCGTCATTTGCAAGTCGCACGGCAACTTCCAGTTCCGCGGTGCTTACACCCACGAATGTGAGCGCAGCTTCACCTGCCCGTTGTACAATATCGCCAACTTCGCCCCAGGCAGGCTCAACAATTTCAATATCAATGGTCATTTCTTCTGGGCGCGCTCGTGCTTGTCATAAGCAGCAACAATGCGTGCAACCAATGGATGGCGCACTACGTCACGCTCCGTGAATGCTACAATCTCAACACCCTTTACACCTTCAAGAATGCCCGTGGCTTCTTTCAGTCCGGATTGAATGCCTCTGGGGAGATCGACCTGGCTTGGATCGCCGGTTATCGCCATGCGGGAATCCTCCCCCAAACGGGTGAGGAACATTTTCATCTGCTGCGGCGTTGTGTTCTGGGCCTCATCAAGAATGACGAAAGCACGCGTGAGCGTGCGCCCGCGCATAAATGCCAGCGGAGCGATTTCAATTGTCTCGTCTGTGAGCCCGCGCTGAACCTGGTTGCCGGGCATGGTGTCGTAGAGCGCATCGTAAAGGGGCCTGAGGTAAGGGTCGACCTTTTCCTTCAAATCACCAGGCAAAAAGCCAAGCCGTTCGCCTGCCTCCACCGCCGGGCGGGACAAAATTATTCTGTCCACTTCACCTGCCATAAGTGCTGCGGCGGCACACGCGACAGCCAGATACGTCTTGCCGGTGCCCGCCGGGCCAATGCCAAAGGTCATTTCGTTTGATTGCAAAGCACGAATGTAATCGCCTTGCAGGGGCGAACGCGGCAATATAGTTTTGCGGCGGGTTTTGATCTGAATGCCATCGGATGATGTTTTCGGTTTGGCACCCTTTCCCACACGTTTGGACGCAGGCGTGCGATTTTCCTCTGCAGAGTAAATCCGCACCGCGCCGTCTACATCGCCCGGGGTAATCTCAAAGCCGTCAACCAGCCGGTCATAAAGCTCTGCAAGAACAAGACGGGCGCTTTCCACTGCTTCCGGGTTGCCTTTCATTGAGACATGGTTACCGCGCGGCGTGAGCTGCAGGCCGAGCCGGTCTTCAATCAGGGCAAGATGCTGGTCATGTTCTCCAAAGAGATTTGACAGGAGACGATTGTCGTCAAATGTAATGACTTCGTCATGTTCTGCTGTTTCAGCTCGCAGTGTGCTCAATCGGGCGTGCTCCGCTGGTCGGTTCCGTTTTCACATCTATAATATGCGCTGAAAGGCTATTTGCGCCAATAGAATCGATTTGAGCGTTAACTATTTCACCAATTTGCGACATTTCCGCATCAAGGTGAACCGGTTGCAAATATGGAGAGCGGCCAACTAGCTGACCATCAAAACGGCCCGGTTTTTCAAGCAAAATCTGCATATTCCGACCCAGGCAAGACTGATTGAACGCACTTTGCTGCTCGCGCAACAAGGCTTGCAGACGCTGCAAGCGTTCCGATTTGACTTCTTCGGGCACCTGGTCTTCCAGTTCAGCGCCCGGCGTTCCAGGCCTTGGCGAGTACTTGAACGAAAACGCCTGGGCATAGTTGACCGTGCGGATGAGGTTCATTGTGTCCTCAAAATCAGCGTCCGTTTCACCTGGAAAACCAACGATAAAATCGCCGGAAAGGGCGAGATCAGGCCGGGTTTTGCGGATGCGTTCGATCAAATCCACATAGCTTTGGCCCGTATGCTGGCGGTTCATCGCCTTCAAAATGCGGTTTGAACCTGTTTGCACGGGCAAATGGAGATAGGGCATCACCTTCGGGTTCTCACCATGGGCCGCGATTAACTCGTCATCCATATCGCGTGGATGGCTGGTGGTGTAACGCAAGCGCGCAATGCCTTCGATCTCTGAAAGATGGTTAAGTAAGTGGCCAAGAGACCAAGTTTTCCCATCCGGCCCGTCACCATGATAGGCGTTGACGTTCTGGCCGAGCAAAGTAATTTCGCGAACTCCTGCATCCGCAAGGCGCCGCGCTTCTTCGGTAACCTGTGAAACCGGGCGCGAGAATTCAGCCCCGCGGGTATAGGGCACCACACAGAAGGAGCAGAATTTATCGCACCCTTCCTGAACCGTCAGAAATGCGGTGACCCCGCGCGCTATGGTTTTTGCGCCCACAGGTGTTTTCAAATGATCGAACTTGTCCTCAACAGGAAATTCCGTCTCCACCACACCGGGGCCCGACTTTTCAAATTGCTCAAGCAAGCTCGGCAGCTTGTGATAGGTTTGCGGGCCGAACACCAGGTCCACAACCGGCGCCCGCCGCACGATTTCTTCACCTTCAGCCTGGGCAACACAACCGGCCACGGCAATGATGGCCTCTTTACCCTGTTTTTGGCGTTCGAGCTTTTGCGGGCGCAGCCGGCCAAGTTCGGAATAGACCTTTTCTGCGGCTTTCTCCCGAATGTGGCAGGTGTTCAGAATAATGAAATCGGCATCGTCGGGTGCATCGGTTTGCTCATAACCAAGCGGTAAAAGAACGTCGGACATTTTCTCTGTGTCATAAACGTTCATCTGGCACCCGTAGGTTTTGATGAACAGCTTTTTAGCGCCGGTTTGCATCGGTGTTGACTACCTGAATTGTAGCACGAATGCGTGCTTTCCATAAAATTGTTGCGCTTCTCTATACCCTTAACGGGGTTTTGCCTATCATTTCTTGGCAGGGCGGCGGTAAAGTGATGTCATCAGGCCATCGCGCACAACTTCCTCACAATGACCGCTAAGCTCTTTCCGGTTTTTAAAGTCGCTCGGCGATACCACCTGATGAAACCGGAGTTCGGTTTCAAACAAACCCTGCTTCAACAGCGCCCAAAGGTGGGGAAGAAGATCCATATCCCCATACCAAGCAAGATAGGGCCGACGGCGACGACCCATGGGCAGTCCGCCAAGTCCGGTATAGGCAATGGTTAGAGGTTGCACCGGCACATCGGTTCCTTCAACCGCTGAAAGAAGAGCGCTTTTGAACGGCAAAACCCGGTTGCCGTTCGAACTTGTGCCTTCTGCAAACAGCACCAGTATTTCCCCATCTTCCAGGCGCGCCCTCATTTCTTCTTTGAAATGATTGGTGTTTCCCGGCTTTTCCCGCTCCACGAACAAAGACCGCTTGAGCCGCGCAAGCATGCCAAAAACCGGCCATGAGGACACATCGCTTTTGGCAATGAATGCGCAAGGGATAACTCCGGAGATGAGTATGATGTCGGTCCAGGACACATGGTTTGCCGCAATCAGACAGGGGCCGTCTTCCACCGGTTCACCTATGACCGTAACCGTTGCACCCAGAAGATATGAGATGAAACGGAACACGGGCATGGAAAAGTTTTCCGCTTTAACCGGCGAGAAAATCCTTATCCCAAGATAGATAGGGATCGTCACCGCAAAGAGCAGTGCGATTGCGGCGAGCCTTAAGCTTGCGCTAAGTGTCGCCATTCTCTGATTTCAGCCGGGTGCCGTACAGCTCTAGCCGGTGGTCAACCAGCTTGTAGCCAAGTTCGCGGGCGACCAGTTCCTGAATTTTTTCGATATCCTCGTTCCGGAATTCAATGACCTCGCCCGACTGCAAATCAATCAAATGATCATGATGCTCTTCAGGTACAGGCTCATAACGCGCCCGCCCGTCGCCAAATTCGTGACGCTCAAGAATACCGGCATCATCGAACAACCGCACGGTGCGATAAACCGTGGCGATTGAAATATTGGGGTCAATCGCGGATGCGCGGCGGTAGACCTCTTCCACGTCAGGGTGATCATCAGCGCTCGACAGCACACGGGCAATTACCCGGCGCTGATCGGTCATGCGCATGCCTTTTTTGACGCAGATTTCTTCTAAAGTCGTTTCGCTCATAAACTTTCCAACTCACCGCTTCAGCGCAATGTATATGTCCTGCAGGGAATTCGCGCAACGGACGGCGATGGGGGTGCGGATAAGTTTGTGGTTGCATTGAAAGCCGGCATGACTACATGTTTTTGCAAATGTTCTGTAAATTCCAGCAAGTGAGGAAAACGGGCCCGTGAGCACGGATCAGACACATAACCAAGGCATCTGGCACGGCACAACCATTGTTACCGTTCGCAAAAAGGGCAAGGTGGTTATCGCCGGTGACGGTCAGGTGAGCCTTGGCAACACTGTAATAAAAGCAAATGCGCGCAAAGTTCGCCCGCTTGGAAAAGGAAATGTGATTGCCGGGTTTGCCGGCGCAACGGCGGATGCCTTTACGCTGTTCGAGCGTCTTGAAGGCAAACTTGAGCAATACCCGGAACAACTGACCCGGGCTTGCGTGGAACTCGCAAAAGACTGGCGCATGGACCGTTACTTGCGCCGGCTTGAGGCGATGATGATTGTTGCTGACAAATCAGTTTCCCTGGTGCTCACCGGTACGGGTGATGTGCTTGAACCGGAAAACGGCCTTACCGCCATCGGCTCTGGCGGCAACTACGCCTATGCAGCAGCAAAGGCCCTGATCGACAGCAAACTTGGCGCTGAGGAGATTGCCCGGCGGTCAATGGAAATCGCAGCAGATATTTGTGTCTTCACCAATGAAAATCTGGTGGTTGAAACCCTTGATGCGGACAAATGATCATTTATCCCGGTCCTGAAACTCCGCGAACGGATATTCATTCATGAAGTTTACCAAAGACGATTTTGTTGCCGCTGTTGATGCGGGCATTATAGATGCCCGGCAGGCGGATGCGCTGGAGCAGTTCCACAAAGAACGGCTACAAGCTCCCCGGGCGCGAAATGAGCACTTTCGTCTGGCCAATAATTTCGGTGAAATCTTTATCTGCATTGGCCAGATAATGGTGCTCACCGTTCTGGCGGACAGTTCCCTGGTTTGGGTTATCGCGGGCGCGTGCCTTTTTTGGGCCATGGGTGAGTATTTCTCATTCCATAAGCCAAGGCTGGCGCCGGCAATTGTCGCCTCTGTTGGCTTCGCATACCTGGCCGCCAATGCTGCAAGTGCGTTCATTTTCCCGGAAAACGCATTTACGGTTTTCGACTTCAAAGTAGAGCTGATCGGAATTGCGGCACTTGCATCGCTGGCGGCATTTTTGCGATTTCGCATTCCGTTCCTGCTGCTGCCAATTGCTGCGGCTTTAACATTGCTCAGCATTATGGTGGCAAGAGACGTCTTTCCCGGCCTTCCTTACCTGACCATCTTTGCTGTTTGTGGCCTGCTCATTCTGGGCTTGGCCATTTGGCTTGATGCCCAGGACCCGTTGCGTCAAAGCCGGGTGAATTCCTATGCGTTCTGGCTTTTCATTATCGGCTCACCTTTGACAATCCACCCGCTGTTTTTCAGCATTTTGAAAAGCCAAGATCTATCGAACATCGCGCTGGTTATCTTCCTTTGTGCTGTCGCTGCCTCAACCCTTGGGCTGATTTTGGACCGGCGCTCACTGGTTGCCTCCTCGCTCATATATTTCACTGTTTCCATCGGCTACATGAACTCCCAAGCCAGCGGCAGCATTTCCGGCGCTGTGGTGCCAACCACATTGATTGTCGGAACCGGGGTGATTTTGCTTGGCGTTTTCTGGTATCCGTTGCGAACACAGCTGATGCGGCTTTTGCCCGAACACCCTCTGCTTGAAAAACTTCCTCCGAACACGTGAGCTCACATGACAGATTTTTCTCCCCGTGAAATCGTATCCGAACTGGACCGGCACATTATCGGTCAAAATGATGCAAAGCGTGCAGTTGCCATCGCGTTGCGCAACCGCTGGCGGCGCAAGCAGCTTGACGATGTCATGCGCGAAGAAGTGCTCCCCAAAAATATCTTGATGATCGGGCCCACGGGTGTTGGCAAAACAGAAATCTCACGCCGCCTTGCCAAACTTGCCAATGCGCCGTTCATCAAGGTTGAAGCCACCAAGTTTACCGAAGTCGGATATGTGGGCCGCGATGTTGAGCAGATTGTCCGCGATCTTACGGAAGCAGGCATCTCTATTGTCCGCGATGCCAAGCGCAAGGAAGTTTCCGCCGCCGCCCACATAAATGCCGAAGAACGAGTGTTGAACGCCCTTGTTGGTGAAAAGGCAAGCGATGGCACCCGTCAAAGCTTCCGCAAAAAGCTGCGTGAGGGCGATCTGGACGACAAGGAAATCGAGGTTGAAGTTGCCGACACGGGTGCGGGTCTGGGCGGGTTTGAAATTCCGGGCATGCCCGGCGCATCGGTTGGCATGATCAATATCAACGAAATGTTCGGCAAGGCCATGGGCGGGCGCACAAAAACGCGCCGCCTCACGGTGCGGGAATCTTACGATATTCTGATTGCCGAAGAATCCGACAAGCTACTTGATGATGAACAGATCATCCTGGAAGCAGTTGATGCAGTTGAGAATAACGGCATCGTTTTCCTCGATGAGATCGACAAGATATGCGTGCGCACCGAACGGACCGGCGGAGATGTGAGCCGCGAAGGCGTGCAGCGCGATTTGCTTCCCCTGATCGAGGGAACTGTTGTCTCCACCAAGCATGGGCCGGTGAAAACAGATCATATCCTGTTCATTGCATCAGGCGCATTTCATCAGTCAAAGCCATCAGACCTTTTGCCTGAATTGCAGGGCAGGTTGCCCATCCGCGTTGAACTGCGGGCGCTTACCCAGGAAGATTTCCGCCGCATTCTGACCGAACCGGAAGCAAGTCTGATCAAACAATATTGCGCGCTGATGGGCACCGAGGAAGTGGCGCTGGATTTCACAGAAGATGGCATTGAAGCGCTTGCCAGCATCGCGGCTGAGATAAACTCTACTGTCGAGAATATCGGCGCCCGCCGGCTACATACGGTTATGGAGCGCGTTCTCGACGAGATTTCCTTTGCTGCCACCGACCAGGGCGGGGAAACGGTGACTATAGATGCAGCCTATGTCGATAAGCACATTGGCGATCTGGCGAAGAACACCGACCTTTCCAAGTTCATTCTTTAGAAGGCAGGTTTTCCATCAGGGTTTCGATTTCTTTTTCGGAGAGATCGCCGATTGACTGCGCAAGCTTGTTTGCAAACTCTGTCGCCTTTGCATCAAGCCCAGATGTGTCGATGACAATGCGCGGATGAGATAGTTGCGCCAGCCGCTGTATCTCTTCCGCCTCATCCCAAATCACGTTGAAAAACGTAATTATCCGCTGCACCAGGTACCAGCTCGGCCGCCCGCGGTTGCCGTTTTCCAGAGCAGACAGATAAGCATTGGACACGCCGATCGCCGCTGCCATTTCCTTTTGGGTGACGCCGTTCTTTTTGCGAAGCGCGCGCATTTTTTCACCAAATGGCGTCATGGCGCACGCACCCTTCTAAGGCGGATGTAAAACGCACCGCCACCGCCATGGCGCGGATGGGCCGGCTGAAATCCTGCCACCAATACCCTGAACTCAGGCTCCTCTAGCCATTGGGGCACAAGCCTGCGCAACCGTCCCATGCGCTCAGGCGCATCAAAATGGCCAGCACCATGGAGCGTGTGCCGGGCAAATGGTGAGCATCCCTTCCCGGTAATCACCAGCACAGTGCGTTTTTCCGCAGCTCTGGCTGCGGTGAGAAATCCCTTGAGCTTCACACGGGCCATTTCAACCCCTGTACCGTGCAAATCAAGGCGCCCTTCAATGTCGACATTCCCCCTGGTGAGCTTTTGCCGGGTGCGCCTATCGAGCGAGCTGATTGGCGGCACCACCGGCGGCGGCTGACGGACCGGAGCAGGGTTAAATGCCGGTTTTCTGTTGGCCTCAGGTTTCTTGGGTTTTACCGGTTTGGGCAGCGGGGCACAATTTTTCAGCTCCTCCGCAACGAGATCTGAGAATCTTGTCTTTTTGATAGGCTCAACCGTTTGCGCGACTTTTGTCCAAAGATGCTGATCGGGCAGTGCGCCTTGTGTTCTTGGGCGCTTTTGTTCGCGATCCTTCGTCATGGGTCCCCGGTACAGTTATCGCGCCAGTCGTGCCGCAAGCGGCTTTGGCAGCAACAGTACCATACGGCCCGGACTTTGCATCGGGCCGGCCAACTGGCCTGCCTTTTCTCCCGACCCAAAGAAAATATCACCGCGCACCTTGCCCTTGATTGCACTGCCCGTGTCTTGGGCAACCATCAGACTTCGAAAAGGTTCCAGCTTGCCGCCTTGCCCGCTTGGGGTATTTGTCTCAAGCCAAACCGGTGTTCCATAAAGATGGTATTTGCCATCAACCGCGAGACTGCGCCCTGCGGAAAGCTCAACGCCCTGGGCTCCCGGCGGGCCAAGCTTTGGATTTTTAACCTTGATTTCGCGAAAGAAAATGAAGGACTGGTTTTTCCAGAACAGCTCGTGCATGCGATTTGGGTTGAGCAACAGCCAGGCGCGTATGGACTGCATGGTAACCTTGCCGCGCTCCAATTCGCCCCAATCAATCAAAACCTTGCCGATTGCGGTATAGGGTCGCCCATTTTTCCCAGCAAACCCAATCCTGACGACCTCACCCGTATCGAGCTTCACTCTGCCTGAGCCCTGAACGTGCAAAAAAAACGCATCGGTCCAGTCTTTCAGCCAGATCAATTCAAGGCCGCGCGCCTTCAGCGCACCACGCTCGATTTGTTTTCGGGTGTAGTAGGGCTTGACGCCACTGGCCGTTTTGCGCCCATAAGGCATGCCAAGCTTTTTCGCGCTGGCTTTTGGCAGGGCAACAAGGTCTTTCGGCTTGCGGTAGATGGTTACCGGATATCCCGGACCGGGTTTGCGCGAGCCTTCAAGTTCTGGCTCGAAATAACCGGTAAACATGCTCGAGCTGGCGCGAATTTCTACAGGTGAGAAATTTCTCTCAAAGAATGCCCGGGCAGCGCTGTGTTTAATGCTTGCCGGACCTTTAAGGGCCTTGGTACAGCTTGGTTTCCAGTCAGCGCGACTGCCGCCATAAAGCGCCTTACGCCATCTGGCTTTCATCATCACAGCGCAGGAGCGCCGAAAAGCGGCGAAGCTTTCTGCGTGATTATCTGTGCTCCACCCTTTCAGGCTCGCAAAAGACACAGCTTTGGGCTGCGCGCCAGCTATGTCTGGAACAGCTGTAAGAGAAAGTGTCCAGGAAATGATCCCAGCAGCCAGCAAGACCGGGCGAATTTTCATGGGATTAGTTGGCAGCCTCGGTGGCAACAAGTTTCCAGTTGGGATCACGTGAACCCACATCGCGCATGAAGGTCCAAATATCTGTTACTTCGCGGATTTTCTGCGGATCGCCGTCAATCAAAGTGCCGGACTTATCCTTGGTCGTGGAAATCATCTGGCTCACGAACTTAATTGTCAGGTTGGCTTTTTTATCCTTCATCGCGCCGTCGATTATCGACGCCTTATCGATGCCAACAAAGGTGGATTCCTGAATGTGGCCGGCTTTTTCACGCTCACTCAGTGCGCTGTTGAAGCCTTCATACACTTCTCGGGAAAGAAGATTTTTGAGCACTTTCCTGTCACCATCAGAAAAAGCGGTAACAATCATTTCGTAGGCGGTGCGGGCGCCTTGCAAGAAACCGTTGGGATCAAATGAAACATCCGCCTTCTTGATGTCTTCAAGTACGCCCGCAAGAGGCGTTCCTTCTTCTGTGATGCCGGTCCAAATCGGTTCTTCTTTTTCCGGCACCCCATATGTGACATCTTCCGGCTCTTGCTGTTCGCGGCCCGGAAGCGGAATGACCTTATCTTCCTTCACATCCCCTTTGCCGGCATCTTGGGCTCCATAGGGGTCAAAAGGTGGTTTGCGCTCATGGCCGGTTCTGCGGCCGAGCACACTGCGCAGCCGGAGAAAAATAATCACTGCAACAACAAGAATGATTATATTAAGTGGATCAAATGCTTCGTTCATGCCGTTTGTCCGGGTTTCGCCATCCGTGTCCGTAGGTGCTGCTGGTCAACCCGTTTGGGGACATTTCGTGCGATCCCCCCTGTTTCTTGGGTCACCTATACATATATGAGATAAAATCGGGAGTCCAACAGCCAAGTAAGAATTATCTGCATCACATTTGGCCGTTTCTATGTCAAACGGTATGCTCCATGCGTTGAAAAGGTGTTTCAAGTGCCCTTGATCCTGTTTTTTATATTCATCGCGGTTCCGTTGATCGAAATCGCGTTGTTCATCCAAATTGGCTCGCTCATCGGCCTGTGGCCGACGCTTGCGACGGTTGTCGCAACAGCGGTTATCGGCACCTGGCTGCTGCGTCATCAGGGGTTTGCTGTTATTTCCCAGGCGCAAGAATCTGCTGCCCGGAACGAATTGCCCGTACAACCGATTATCCACGGGGTGTTTTTGCTGGCAGCTGGGCTTTTGATGCTCACACCCGGTTTTTTCACCGATGTCATAGGATTTGCGCTGCTTATTCCTCCTGTGCGCCTTGCGATTGCTCATAGCATTTGGAGTCGGATAAAGGACAATGTGCATGTGGTAACGCCCGGGATGGGCCCGTCACATCAAGCGCCCAGCGGTTCTGACCGCCACCCTGATAAAGGACCCATTATCGATGGTGAAGTGGTTTCAGAGGACACTGACAATGATCGCCCGAATGAACAGGGGAGCATTGATTCGCCATGGCGTGAACGTTGACCTATTGCGGCCATCGCCCAGACGTGTTAGCCGGAGGCACAATTCCTCCACCCTGTACCTGCCGCAGTTCGGGCAATCCCCCATACCGGCTATCAGAATATTAAGGAACTGAACGAGAATGGCGAAGAAACCTGAGACAAAAGAGGCTCCTGCAGCCCCGGCTGAAGCTGCTATTGAAGGAGAAGGTCTTGGCGGAAATGGCGTTGCACCTTCGATGCGAGTGCTTGCCCAGTACGTAAAAGACCTTTCTTTTGAAAATCCGAATGCCCCAGAGGTGTTGATGAATGAGGGTGCAAACCCGCAGATCGATGTATCGGTCAACGTCAACGCCAAGACAATTTCCCCGTCTGATTATGAAGTTGAGCTTCAACTGGAAATCACGGCGGCAGACGATGGCAACACGGTTTTTGCCGCTGAGTTGCTTTATGCTGGCGTGTTCCGGCTGGAGAATATTCCAGAAGAGCATATGCACCCGATCGTCTTGATCGAATGCCCACGCATGATCTTTCCGTTTGCACGCAAGATCCTTGCAGATGCGACCCAAAGCGGCGGCTTCCCTCCGCTGATGCTGGACCCAATCGATTTCGGCGCAATGTATCAGCAGCGCATGGCCGCTGAAACCGGTGAAGGCGCCACTGCATAGTATATGCACAAAGACAAATTTGAGGCCGGGCAAATCACCCGGCCTTTATTGTTTCCGAAAAACCTGTTGTCCAGGCGCGCCTTAGTTGCTGTAGCGCTGCCACAGCGCTTCGCCCGAAAGGGAATCCACAAACTCATTGTGGGCGTTTTTCTCATCATCGGTAAGCCGGCTTTTTAAGGGAACGGGCCGTTGTCCGTGGGTGGCTGTGCGCCTCACCGCTTCGGTTTTGGTTTCGATTTGGGAAACCGGGTCAATTTCCAGCCCATGCTGACGCCCGCCAATAAGCTCGACATAAACATCTGCTAGCAATTCGGAATCGAGCAACGCCCCGTGCTTGGTGCGTCCTGAATTGTCCACCCCATAGCGGCGGCAAAGAGCATCCAGTGAATTCGGCCCCATGGGATGCTTGCGCCGCGCAATGGCCAGGGTATCGAGAACCTGCTCATCAGGCACCGGAGAGACTTTCAGGTAAGACAACTCCGCATTGATAAACGCCATGTCGAAAGCGGCATTGTGAATAACCAGAACCCCATCACTGATGAATTCCAGAAACGCATCAGCAATATCAGCGAAAACCGGATGGCCCCGCAAAAATTGTTCCGAGAGCCCGTGCACATTGAATGCCTCGATGGGCATATCCCGTTCCGGGTTTATGTACTGGTGATAGACATTCCCTGTTGGCACGTGGTTGATGAGTTCCACCGCCCCGATTTCCACAATTCTATGCCCTTCTTCTGGTTTGAAGCCGGTGGTTTCCGTATCAAGGACAAGTTCGCGTAGCATTCAGAATCAATCTTTTTCCGGCACCAGAACAGATGGTGCCAAGTCTTGCACGATTTTTTCCACTTGCTCAAATGCATGTTCAAGGCCGCGGCTTGAATCCACAACAAAATCGGCCTTTTTCCGTTTTTCTGCATCGGGAACCTGGCGCCCAAGGATTTGCTCGAGTTTTTCAGCTGTCATACCAGGACGCGCTAGCGCGCGTTCGCGCTGAATTTCGGCAGGTGCGGAAACAACGATAACTTTATCGATTTCACCATCATACCCGGTTTCAAAAAGCAGCGGGATATCGAGCACCACCAGGGGTTGGCCGTCAGCATTTGCATTTTTCAGAAACTCTTGCCTGGCCTTGCGCACAAGCGGATGCACGATTTTTTCCAGACGGGCAATTGCGTCGTCGTTGCCTAGAACCAGTTTCGATAAGGCATTCCTGTCAACAACCCCATCCACCACCGCTGATGGAAATTCCGCACCGACAAGTGAAGCTCCAGCGCCACCTTTTTTGTACAAATCATGAACTGCGGCGTCTGCATCAAAGACGGGCACACCAAGTTCGCGGAACATGCGCGCTGTTTCGCTCTTGCCCATGGCAATGGAGCCTGTGAGCCCGGCAATGATCATCACTGGGAGCCTTTCAAGCTTGCAATGACGAGATTGCGTAATTCACTTGTTACTTCCGGACGTTTCCCAAACCAAAGCTCAAAGCCGGGCACAGCCTGATGAAGCAACATGCCAAGACCGTCCACGCAAAACAAACCCCGGGCGCGGGCGCGGCGCAGCAAATCTGTTTCAAGTGGCGTGTAGACAATATCGTAAACCACGCTGTTATCGGGCATCCCTGCAAGTTCAATTTCCAGCGCCCGGTTACCTGTCATCCCAAGGGCAGTTGTGGTGACAAGAAGCCCCGCATCACCAAGCACCTCGGCGCGCTTTACCCAATCGAAAACTTTCAAGCTACTATCAAGGGTGAGGGCCAATTCGACGGCGCGCTCTCTTGTGCGGTTCACAATCCGGATATCTTCAACACCTTCATCGATAAGCGCACCGGCGATGGCGCGGGCGGCACCACCCGCTCCAAGGATAACTGCTGCACCGGCATTTGGCTTCCAACCCGGCAAACATTCTTTCAAATGAGCGAGAAATCCATACCCGTCAGTGCTGGTTGCCCGAACCGTTCCGTTCTCAGAATAAATGGTGTTCACCGCGCCAAGTCTGCGGGCAATTTCATCTGTTTCGGATATGCAATGAAATGCGGTTTCCTTAAAAGGAATGGTCACATTCGCGCCGGTAAAACCGCTATCTGTGAATGTGCGAAAGAAGTCTTCGCTCTCCTGCGGTTCCAGGGGAATGAGCTCATATAAGCCTTCAATTCCATATTTTTTCAGCCAGTAATTATGGATAACAGGTGAGCGTGAATGTTTTACCGGCCAGCCGATTACCCCTGCCCGGACTTGTCTACTAGGCATAAAGTACATCCATTTTCCGCAGTTGGCCGAGCAGCGGTAACAGCGGAAGCCCGAGAATTGTAAAATAGTCGCCTTCGACTTTTTCAAAAAGCTGACTGCCAAGCCCTTCCAGCTTATAGCCCCCAACGCTTTCAGTTACCGTATCGCCCATGGCGGCCAAGTAATATCCCAAAAACTCATTGGAAAAATCGCACATTGTAAGATTCGCATGCGCAGTGAATGACCATTCGGTTGCGCCGCGCCTTGAAACTGCCACTGCGGAAATCAACTCATGTGTCTTGCCCCGCAGGGTGACAAGCTGATCGCGCGCTTCGTATTTGTTTCGCGGCTTGTCATAAACATCACCGTTGAGAACCAGAACCTGGTCAGCGCCAATAACCGGTGTGCCGCCATGGTTTTCGGAGATGGAGTTGGCTTTAGATTGCGCCAGAATATCTGCGAAATCGGCCGCTGAAATGGATTGATCTTCAGAAAGAATGGCTGTCTTGACAACGTTTTCATCTATTGAAGCGGGAATAGCCTTAACTTCCAGCCCGGCATTTTGCAGAAGGTTGACGCGCGCAGCACTTTTCGAAGCCAGAATAACTTTTTCACGTACCATCATGATACCACTACGCCTCTCTTTTGCCGGTCGTTCAGGAGATTTAAAATAGCGGCTGCGGTCTCTTCAATAGAGCGCCGGGTTACGTCGATAAGCGGCCAGTCATTCTTTGTGCATAGTTTTCGCGCATGAACCAGCTCGTCCGCTATCACATCTTTATCCGCATAATTTGTCTGGCGTGCTTCGTTGATCGATAACAACCGGTTACGTCGTATCTGTGCGATACGTTGCGGGCTTGCCACCAGCCCGACCACAAACGGCCCTTTGAGAGTCTCCAAGTTTTCCGGCAAGGGTATACCCGGAACAAGTGGAACATTCGCCGTTTTGACACCGCGGTTCGCCAGGTAGATGCTGGTGGGTGTTTTGGATGTGCGGCTGATACCGACTATGATAATGTCAGCCTCGGCCAAATTTTCCGTATGCTGACCATCATCGTGCATCATTGTAAAGTTCATAGCTTCGATGCGGCTGAAGTACTCGGCATCCATTGCATGCTGGCCACCCATTTGGGGCTGTGATTTCGCGTTAAGATATGATGCCAGTGCGCTGATGACCGGATCAAGGATGGAAATTGCCGGAACATCAAGCTTGCTGCAGGCATTTTCAAGCTCACGGCGCAGTCCATCGTCAACCATGGTGTAAAGAACGATCCCTGGATTGTCTTCGATGTTCCGGAGCACCCGCTGCAGCTGGCGCTGCGATCTTACAAGAGCATAGATATGCTCAATGGGCTGGAAGTTTGAATAGTGGGCAGTCGCAGCTCGCGCCACCGTGTTTAATGTCTCGCCTGTAGCATCGGACACGAGGTGAATATGGAAAAATGACCTGGGTATATCCGTGCTCATTTTATCCGTACTTTCTGTTCAAACCTGTGAAGAACTCTTGGCCGTTAACCATTGCTAAACTATCTTTCCCGGACCCGCATAATGTTTTCCAAAGACAAATTCGAGTGGACAACGCTATCACCAGATCCGGATAAACTCTCACCTACCCTATTAACGGCCTCACATCCTGTGTAGAATTTTTTCTCCTAGAATGGAAGAAATCTGTAACACATTGTTTTATAGAAATTTTCTTTTCCAAAACTACCAACACAGTAATCCTCGCAATTCAATGTGGAAATTTCTCTTCCTGTTGGATAAATGTGGATGAAATACAATCCACACGATCCACACCGCAACAACATCAACATTAATAGATTCTTAATTGTTCTGATAAGTTTAGAACGCCCCTACGGAGTTAGTCGCGACAATGAATGCCCAACCACGCAAGGCCCTTCTCGATGTGCTGACACTAAAGGTGCCAGAGCGCCTACCGGTTTGGATGATGCGGCAAGCTGGGCGTTATTTGCCAGAATACCGGGCAACCCGTGAAGAGGCCGGTTCGTTTCTGGATCTGTGTTATACACCAGCACTGGCTGAAGAAGTGACATTACAGCCACTTAGGCGTTTTGATTTTGACGCGGCCATTGTGTTTGCAGATATTCTGCTGGTTCCGCACGCTCTTGGACAAGATGTTGGTTTCAAGGAAGGAACCGGGCCTGTGTTGGATCCCATCCGGGATGGGGCAAAGCTTGCAGTGCTTGGAACTGACAATGCAAAAGCTCATCTGGCCCCTGTTTGTGAAACACTGGACCGGTTGTCAAAGAGCCTTCCCGACCATGTTGCTTTGATAGGTTTTTGCGGCGCGCCGTGGACGGTTGCTACATACATGATTGAAGGAGGCACAAGCCGCGACAGGAAGCTAGCGCGCCTGGCAGCCTGGTCTGCAATTGGGGATGAGAGCCACTGGTTCAACCAGATGTTGGAATTGCTGGTAGAGAGCTCTACAGTCTATTTGAACGCTCAGATCGAAGCCGGCGCGGAGGTTGTCCAGATATTCGAAACATGGGCGAGCGATCTGCCACCGCTTTTGTTCAAGAAATATTGCTGTGAGCCGGTTGCTAAGATTGTTGCCGGAGTGGCCAAGGAAAATCCGCACGTGCCGGTTATTGGTTTTCCCCGCGCGGCCGGGCCAGGCATTGAAATGTTTGTCAATGCAACAGGTGTGAACGGGTTAGGTGTTGATTCGTCGATAACGATTGAACAGGCCCGGGAACTGGCTGGCGGTTCGGTGGTGCTGCAGGGAAATCTCGATCCCTTATGCTTGCTGAACGGTGGTGATGTTTTGGAAAGCCAGGTTCAGGCTATCCTGGCTTCATGTGAATCGTCGAAGCATGTGTTTAATCTGGGCCACGGAATTCTGCCTGAAACGCCAGTGGAGAATGTAGAAAAAATGCTGTCGATAATCAGAAGTCAAAGTTAGAACGGGTAAGGCGCACTATTATGCTTTCTGATTATTATCTTTGGATCAAAGCTTTCCACATTATTTCGGTCATCTCCTGGATGGCGGGACTTCTCTATTTGCCGAGATTGTTTGTTTATCATGCTAACGCTGTTAAAGGCTCCATTCAGTCTGAAACATTCAAGATTATGGAGCGGCGGCTTCTCAAAGCAATCATGAATCCGGCAATGATAGCCAGTTGGGTATTCGGATTGGGTTTGCTTTTTTCTGGTGCTGTCGACATTTCTAGTGACATCTGGATTCACGTGAAGCTGCTGCTTGTGATTGTTTTGAGTGGTTTTCACATGTTCTTAGCCCGTGTCGTTAAGAAATTTACAGCTGATAAAAATGATAAACCTGAAAAGTACTATCGGATTTTAAATGAAGTGCCGACGGCGCTGATGTTTGGCATAGTATTTCTGGCAATTTTAAAACCTTTTTAATTGTTCGCCCATCGTTTCGACATTTGTGTTAAACTTGTCTTTGCAACACGGATCAAAGTGTGTATAGGTGTGCCGTCTTTTTGATCGGTTCTAAGATTCGAATAGATGTTGTGTTTTTAAAACAACGCACCGGACCGGTCACTTTCAAGGAACAAAAAACAGCGCTGGCACACCTGCTCAACGCATGTACGTATGTCTGGCCTCACCCCTCGTGTTGATTTCGAATATCCATATGGATTCCCGGTATGAGTGACATAAAAGAACTTACAGAGATCAAACTTTACGATTTGAAACGTAAATCGCCGACCGAACTTCTCAATCTTGCTGAAGAACTCAATGTTGAAAATGCCAGCACCATGCGTAAGCAGGAGCTGATGTTTGCAATCTTGAAAAATTATGCTGAGCAGGATGTTGAGATTATCGGTGAAGGTGTTGTCGAGGTTCTGCAGGACGGTTTTGGGTTTCTGCGCTCGCCGGATGCGAACTACTTGCCAGGTCCTGATGATATTTATGTTAGCCCGAGCCAAATCCGTAAGTTCAGCTTGCGCACCGGGGATTCAGTAGAAGGCGAAATTCGTAGCCCCAAAGACGGAGAGCGCTATTTCGCTCTGCTAAAAGTCAATACCATCAACTTTGAAGATCCTGAAAAAGCGCGCCACAAGGTGCACTTTGACAATCTTACCCCGCTTTATCCTGATGAACGGATCGAAATGGAAATTGCCGATCCGACAGTCAAGGACAAGAGTGCGCGGGTTATCGATTTGGTTGCGCCATTGGGTAAGGGCCAGCGCGGGCTGATTGTGGCGCCGCCACGTACTGGTAAGACGGTGCTTCTTCAAAACATCGCCCATTCGATTACGTCAAACCATCCTGAATGCTATCTCATCGTTCTGCTGATTGATGAACGTCCCGAAGAAGTCACCGACATGCAGCGCTCGGTGAAGGGTGAAGTTATCAGCTCTACATTTGATGAGCCGGCAACCCGCCACGTTCAGGTGGCTGAGATGGTCATCGAAAAGGCCAAGCGCCTCGTTGAACATGGCCGTGATGTGGTTATTTTGCTCGATTCTATCACCCGTCTTGGCCGCGCCTATAACACGGTTGTTCCTTCCTCAGGCAAGGTGCTCACCGGCGGTGTTGATGCGAACGCCTTGCAGCGCCCGAAACGGTTCTTTGGTGCTGCCCGCAATATCGAGGAAGGCGGTTCGCTTACGATTATTGCAACCGCGCTTATCGACACCGGAAGCCGTATGGACGAAGTTATCTTCGAAGAGTTCAAGGGTACGGGTAACTCCGAGCTTATTCTCGACCGCAAAGTTGCAGACAAACGCGTGTTCCCGGCAATCGACATCACCCGCTCCGGTACCCGCAAGGAAGAGCTGCTGGTCGATCCGTTGACATTGAAGAAAATGTATGTCCTGCGCCGCATTCTCAACCCCATGGGCACTGTGGACGGTATCGAGTTTCTGCTCGACAAGCTCAAGCAGACGAAGAGCAATGATGAGTTCTTCGATTCGATGAATACCTAGGCTGGTTGCGTTTAAGGTGACGGCGCCTGTACGTTGATGGCAGGTGGAATATCTTCTACATCGGTAATGGGCAGCGAGCAGGTTTGTCCCTTGCAGATAAAAAGGGCGTCCTTTTGGGCGCCCATTTTTGATTGGGCCGGATGATCGGCGGGAAGTTCAGTGCTCTTGCGAATTCGGAATAGAAATCGTGTGGGCCTGGCATCATTCAGGATGGCGCGTTGCAGGTCGTTTGCTTTCTTGCCGCTGCCAATGAGAACATGCTGCTCCAGGTTCACGAAGTCCTCAAAACCATTTGCAAAACCGGCATGGGCAACAATGTTGGCGAGAGCTTCAGGAGCAAAATGGCTGATGAGCAAATCCCCGCGTTGCCGGTATTCTTCATCCCCCGTCAGGACATAAAGACGGATGAGGTTTTTCAACATGGTGGCGTTTGCGTTTGGCACAGCGTCATCATGGGCGGCAAGGGTGCGGCGAATGACGTCTGTAGCTTCGGAATGGGTGAAAAAATAGCCGCCGGTTTGCTCGTTCCAGTATGAGGTGTTGAGTTCTTTCGTCCAGGCGACGGCATCTTCAAGGAATTCGTTCTTAACCGTCAGCTCATAAAGGGCAAGGGCTGCCTTTATCATATTTGCATAGCCATCAGCAGTTGCCCGGTAGCGGGTTTTGCCGTCCCGGTAGCTCTGTAAAAATCCTTTCGGCTTCCACAAAAGATTTTTGATGCCGTTAAATGCAGCCTCCGCAAGAGCGCGCCAATCGTTCCGTTCGAAAACAAGGGCGCATTCGGCAAGGGTTGAAATCATCAAGCCGTTCCAGTCAGTGAGTATCTTGTCGTCAAGGCCCGGGCGGATGCGTTTCTCACGCTCGGCTAAAAGCTTGACCCTGCTTTCTTGGAACGTGTCTGAAAATTTTTCCCCGATGGTATGAAGCCTGTTGGGAATCGATTTGCCTTCCCAGTTTCCTTCATCCGTTATGTCAAATGCGGCACAGAATGTGTCATTTTCAACTCCAAGCACTTTTGTAACTTCGAATTTTTGCCAAACATAGAACCTACCCTCTTCGCCTTCCGAATCTGCATCCAAACTGGCCGCAAAAGTGCCTTCCTCGGTAATCATCTCCCGTTCCAGCCATGTGATGGTTTCTTCGATTCGCTGCCGGAACAACTCATTCTTTGTGTGCTGCCAGGCAGATGCGAGCAATGAAAGAATCTGCGCATTGTCGTAGAGCATCTTTTCAAAATGTGGCACCAGCCAGTCCGCATCCACTGAATACCGGGCGAACCCTCCGCCGATGTGATCGTAAATTCCGCCCTGGCAAATATTCTGCAGGGTAACGAAGGTTGCGCCTTTTGAAATTTCGTTGCCGGTTCGGGCGAAATGCCGCCACAGGAATTCGAACAACTGGGCTTGAGGGAACTTTGGAGCACCCTGAATGCCGCCGCGCTGCATGTCTACGATGCCATGGACCCGCCCGGCTGCAGTATCCAGTAACTCGATTGTCAGGTCTTCAGTTGTGGAGATGCGGGGCTGGCGGCTCAGGGCCTGGGTAAGCGCCTTTGCATTGTTCGCAATTTTTTCTGGCTGGGTTTTATAGACTTCAGAAATCTGTGTCAGCACATTGGTAAATGACGGCCGGCCATATTGAGCTGCTTTTGGAAAATATGTGCCGCCCCAAAAAGGCTCGCGCTCAGGCGTGAGAAACATTGTGAGCGGCCATCCGCCCGGCTCGCCCAGGTGCTGCAAGGCTTCCATATAAATCTTATCAATGTCAGGGCGTTCTTCCCTGTCGAGCTTGATGTTTATAAAGAACTCATTCATCATCGCAGCGGTTTCGGTGTCTTCGAAACTTTCATGGGCCATGACATGGCACCAGTGGCACGCGGCATAGCCAACGGACAAAAGAATAGGTTTGTTTTGCGCCTTGGCCGCCTCAAAAGCCTCGTCACCCCAGGGATACCAGTGGACGGGATTATCTTTGTGCTGCAAAAGGTATGGGCTTGGCTCGGATGCGAGGTGGTTGTGTGACATGTGCCGGCTAATTTTTGTTAAGGGTGTGCCCACGGTACCCCGCCCGACCCTCCAGGCAAGAAAATTGTGCTTCAATATGCGGAAAATCCGATTCGCATGCGTAACAAAGAACCGGTTCCATGACGAAAGAGCCAACAGTTGAGAATACAATCTTCGCCCTGGCGAGTGGGCCCGGCATTGCAGGGGTTGCTGTTATCAGGTTTTCAGGGGCCCGGTGCAAAGAGATATTTGAAGCGATGGCAGGTGGGGCTCCAGAACCGCGGCTGGCAACCCGTTGTTTTTTAAAACATCCGTATACAGAAGAAATTATCGATGACGGATTGATGTTGTTCTTTCCTGCGCCGGCGAGTTTCACGGGCGAGGATGTTGGTGAGTTTCAAATACATGGCGGGCGCGCGGTGGTGGAGTTTTGCCTTGCAGCGATTGGCCGATTCAAAGGGGTTCGCATGGCAGAACCCGGTGAATTTACGCGCCGGGCATTTGAAAATGGCAAGCTTGATCTTACCCAGGTTGAGGGGCTGGCCGATTTGATTTCAGCAAAAACCGAGGCGCAACGGCGCCAGGCGGTGCGTGTTGCAAGTGGCGAAACAGGAGCCGTCTATGAAGGCTGGCGCAAGGAATTGATCCGGTGCCTGGCCTTTTTCGAAACGGATATCGACTTTGTCGAAGAAGACGATGTTCCAGAGAACGTCACCAGGGAAGCTGCTAGTCAGGTTGAAAAGCTATTCGGGGAGATCGGTTCCTTTCTTGATGATCCGCGTAAGGGCGAAAAACTGCGAGATGGTTTCCGGGTGGTGATTGCAGGGGTGCCTAATGTTGGGAAATCCACGCTTCTGAACCGGCTTGCAAAACGCGAAGCCGCAATTGTCTCTGATGTTGCCGGAACCACCCGGGACGTAGTGGAGGTATATCTAGACCTTGCAGGCTTGCCAGTGGTGATTTCTGACACAGCGGGCCTACGTGAGGCGCGCGATGAAATAGAATCAATTGGTGTGGCCCGCGCCAGGGCGACCATTGAAGAAGCAGAACTCATTATCTGGCTTTGTGATGAAAGAGGCATTTGGCCGCAAGAAGCCACCTCACCATTCGATTCGGAAGCGATATGGGCGGCCAATAAGGCCGATCTTGCAGCCCCGACGGTGATTGCTGGCCCGAAGAGTGAAACCGTGCAGAACCTGTCGGCAAAACAAGGTGTGGGTTTTACCGATTTGCTTAAGGTTCTTGCGCGTTTTGCCCAGGAAAATTTCGCCGGGCTTGAAGCCTCAATCATTACGCGCCGGCGCCACCGAGAAGCCTTGAAAAGCTGCGCTTCATTTCTACGGGCCGCTCTAACAGAGATTGCGCGTGATGAAGTTCAAAGTGAGCTTGTGGCCGAGCACCTGCGTTTAGCCGCCCGTATGCTTGGGCGCATCACTGGGCGCATTGATGTTGAAGATTTGCTGGATGTGATTTTCGCGGATTTTTGCATTGGTAAATAAAGTCTAAATGATGTTTCACGTGAAACATTGGCGCTGAAAATTTTAACGCAACCTTTGACCTTTGGTGTTCGAAAGCCTAAATAGGCGGCGATCAGGAAAGGGCCAGGTTTGGCAAAGGTGTTTGATATAATCGTTGTTGGTGGCGGTCATGCCGGCTGTGAAGCTGCTGCTGCTGGTGCACGCGCTGGCGCCGAAACTCTGTTGATTACCCACAAAAAAGCAACGATTGGCGTAATGTCATGCAATCCTGCCATTGGCGGGCTTGGTAAGGGCCACCTGGTGCGGGAAATCGATGCCCTTGATGGGGTTATGGGCCGTGTTGCTGATGCAGCGGGAATCCAGTTTCGCCTCTTAAACCGCCGCAAAGGCCCTGCAGTGAGGGGGCCCCGGGCGCAAGCTGACCGGAAGCTCTACCGGCAGGCAATGCGGGACGAAATTGGGAGTATCCCTGGGCTTGAGGTGGCCGAAGGCGCTGTTCATGACCTTTTGATGGATTATGGCGGCGATGTAAGCGGTGTATTGCTTGAAGATGACAGGGCTTATTCGGCAAAAGCCGTGGTGCTTACCACTGGAACGTTTTTGAAGGGCCTCATTCATATCGGCGAAAAGCGCATTCCCGCCGGCCGGGTTGGCGAAAAACCGGCGATTGGGCTTTCAGAAAAGCTCTACGGCGCTGGCCTTAAGATGGGCAGGCTTAAAACGGGCACTCCTCCCCGTATTGATGGCCGCACTATCGATTGGAACAATCTCACTGAGCAACCAGGCGATAATCCACCTGTACCGTTTTCCTTTTTGACGGAAAAAATCACAACGCCACAGGTGAGTTGCTATCTCACGGCAACAACGGAAAAAACCCACGCGATCATTCGTGCGAATCTGGATAAATCTGCAATGTACTCAGGGCAGATTGATGGTGTTGGCCCCCGGTACTGCCCGTCAATTGAAGACAAGGTCTATAAATTCGCGGATCGGGAATCTCACCAGATTTTTCTGGAACCCGAAGGGCTGGACGATGACACGATTTATCCAAATGGTATTTCGACGTCTTTGCCGGAGGATGTGCAGGAAGCCTATGTCCGCTCAATTCCAGGGCTAGAGCAGGCGAGAATATTGCAACCCGGATATGCCATCGAATACGATTATGTGGATCCGCGTGAGCTTTATACGAGCCTGGAATGCAAGAAACTCCCAGGCCTTTTCCTGGCGGGACAAATCAATGGTACCACCGGTTATGAAGAAGCAGCAGCACAAGGGCTTATGGCCGGCCTGAACGCTGCCCGCCGCGCCGGGGGACTGGATCCGGCAGCGCTTGATCGTGCCGATGCATACATTGGCGTGATGATTGATGATCTCGTCACGCGCGGCGTGAGCGAGCCCTACCGTATGTTTACATCTCGGGCAGAATACCGGCTGGTGCTAAGAGCAGACAATGCCGATCAACGCTTGACGGAAAAGGGCCGTCAATTGGGTTTGGTTGGTGAAAACCGCTGGAGCGCCTATCTCGACAAAGCAGAGCGCCTGCGTGTTTCACGTGAAACAATGGGTGCGTTGAACATGACTCCAAATGAAGCTGCAAAGTACGGACTTAATGTCAATAAGGACGGCGTGCGCCGCTCGGCGATGGAATTGCTTGCCTATCCAGACATTGAGTTTTCAAACTTGGGCCGGGTTTGGTCCGAGCTGAACTGTTTCAGTGCCGATACTATCGAGCAGCTGGAGGCAGATGCCCGGTATTCCGGATATCTTGACCGTCAGCGCTCAGATATTGAGGCGTTCCGCAAGGATGAGAGCCTTCACCTTCCTGCCGGCATCGATTATCTGGCAATTACCGGGCTGTCGAATGAAGTCCGGCAGAAATTGAATGATCATAAACCATCAACCCTTGGTCAGGCGGCCCGGATTGATGGTGTAACGCCAGCGGCCCTTACATTGCTCTTGTCCTATGTGCGCCGGCGCAAACAGCCCCCTGCAACCAAAGGCGCTGCGTGACATGAACTCTGTTGCGGGTGAATGGATGCCGGATGAAATCGCAAACAGGTTCAATGTTTCACGTGAAACAACCGTCCGCCTTCAAGCCTACGTCTCACTGCTTTTGCATTGGCAGCGGAAGATCAATCTGATCGGCCCGGCCACTGCTGAAGATGTGTGGAACCGGCATATTGCCGACAGCCTTCAACTCCTGCCCCATATCAAGGAAGTTGCCGGCGGTGAGAAGCCGGTGCTGGTTGATCTTGGAGCAGGCGCAGGGCTTCCTGGCCTTCCGCTCGCCATTGCACTTGAATGTTTTTCCCATTTGGTGGAAAGCAACGGCAAGAAAGCAGCATTTTTGCAACAAGCTGTGCGTCAATGCGGGGTTTCTGGAGCAGTACACCAAACACGTATTGAAAATATCGATTCGGATGCGTTACATCCCACACCAAATATCATTTCGGCCCGCGCCCTTGCCCCGCTTGAAAAACTCCTGACCTATGCAGCACCCTGGTTGCTGAATGGATGCACTGGAATCTTCCTAAAAGGTCAACATGTGGACAACGAATTGACCGAAGCCACTAAATATTGGAATATGGATGTACATATCGCACCCTCTGAAGTAAGCAGTGAGGGCGCAATCGTAGTCGTAAAAAACCTTCAGCCTAGGCGTAAACCGGAAGAATGATGGCAAACATGGCAGCACCGCGCATTCTCGTAGTGGCAAATCAAAAAGGCGGTGTTGGGAAAACCACAACCGCCATCAATCTTGGCACTGCACTTGCCGCTGTGGGTGAACGGGTTTTGGTTATCGATAGCGATCCCCAGGGGAATGCGAGCACCGGCCTTGGCATTGCCCATGACGAAAACACATTGTCGTCTTTCCATGTGCTCATGGGGGAGGCAAAGCTTTCGGAAGTGATTCAGGAATCGGCTATCCCGGGGCTGCACTGTGTTCCGGCCACCATGGATCTACTCGGGGCGGAACTCGAGCTGGCAACGTTGAACCGGCGCGCCTTTCGTATGAGAGATGCGATAACCGAGTATTACAAGTCGGGATGCAGCTCAAACCGGGACTACACTTACATTCTCATTGACTGCCCGCCTTCCCTGAACCTGCTGACCATGAACGCGATGGCTGCTGCCGATGCGGTTCTTGTTCCTCTACAGTGCGAGTTCTATGCGCTAGAAGGGTTGAGCCAGCTTTTGAAAACGGTTGATCAGGTGCGCGGCACCTTGAACCCCGCGCTTTCAATCCAGGGCGTCATTCTCACCATGTATGATTCCCGCAACAGCCTCTCCAAACAGGTTGCCCAGGACGTGCGCTCGGTTCTTGGTGACAGGGTTTATAAAACGGTTATCCCGAGAAATGTTCGCGTGTCGGAGGCGCCGTCTCACGGCAAGCCCGTATTGCTCTATGACAGCAAGTGCGCAGGGAGCCAGGCCTATATTCGACTCGCATCCGAAATAATCAGGCGCGAGCATAAAGAAAAAGCCGCATAGCACGCCTGAACACAATTGTGACTCTGGCGAAACGATTTTGAGTTTGGGAAAATGAAAACAGCGCCGAATAAAGGAGTGAAAATTCGATGACACGGCAACAACGCCTGGGCCGCGGTTTGGCAGCTCTCATCGGCGATGATTATTCCGAAGACGAAATGGTACACGACGCCAAGACCATGCGACATGTGCCAATCGAATTCTTGCGCCGCAACCCAAACAATCCGCGGAAGAATTTTGCCGTGCAGGACCTGAAAGATCTTTCCAATTCAGTAAGGGAAAAGGGCCTGCTGCAGCCGATCATCGTGCGTCCGGTTGAAGCGGAAGGCGAGAATGACGACGCCTACGAAATTGTTGCCGGCGAACGGCGCTGGCGCGCGGCCCAACAGGCAGGTGTCCATGAAGTGCCAATTATCATTCGCGAACTGTCAGACGGCGAAGCCTTCGAAATCGCGCTTATTGAAAACATTCAACGTGCCGATCTGGACCCTATCGAAGAGGCGCAAGGATATAAGCAGCTGATTGAGCGGTTCGAGTACACCCAGGATCAGATGGCCGAAACCCTGGCCAAAAGCCGTAGCCACATCGCAAACACCTTGCGCCTTTTGAAGCTTCCCGAAAGCATTCAACAAAGTCTGCGCACCGGCGATCTTACTGCTGGACACGCCCGTGCACTGGTTAATGCCGACAATCCCGAAGAAATTGCAGACCGGATTATCAAGCTTGGCCTTAACGTGCGTGATGCGGAAAACCTTGCCCGCAAAGGTGGCGGAAGGGCGCGGCCAAAAACAAGCCAGAAGGAAAAAGATCCCAACATCACGGCGCTGGAGCGTCAGATCTCAGAAGTCCTGGGGTTGAAAGTGGAAATCGCCTCATCCGGTGAGGCCGGACAATTGCGCATTTTTTATAAATCCCTGGAGCAGCTTGATGATGTTTGCTTTCGGCTGTCCCGCCAACCTGGCCAGGTAGAGAGAAGCTGATTTAATCAGTATACGGCCTAACCTCCATGCAGACTCATATTTCTTGCCCGCCGTGAAATGCTGATAAAAGCACGGCTCACAATGGCGTTTGCCAAATCGGCCATCTCACGTGATTTCAGTTCCGCTTCTGAAAGAGTGTGGCTGGCAGCTTGCAAACTTTCAGGGTCCCAGATTTGCAATTGGCGGGCAAAAGCGTTTTTGCGTTTCCAGAAAATCGGTGGGCGCGTTGCGTCAACAACTTGGCGCGTTGGTTTTCCAGATTGCACTTCGATTGCCATGTGTTGAAGCCGGATCAAATGATTGCTGGCAGCGCTGATTGTCGAAGAAGCTATAACGCCCGATTGCATTAACCTGCTGAACTGCTTGTCCGCACCCGCCAGATCACCAGAAAAGACAGCATCCAGCATCTGGTCCATAGTTAAAGCAGAAGTGTCACCGCAAACCGCTTCAACATCACTTATCTCCACTTTGCCCTGGCCTTGGCAGTAGAGGGAGAGTTTTTCAATTTCCGAGCGAGTGAGAGCGCGGTCGCCGCCAAGCACAGATACCAAAAGCATGCGCGCATCATTGGTTATTCTGAGATCAAACTGGGAAAACTGTTCCTCAATCACCCGGTGAATATCGGTATGGCTGTCTTCGTAACAGGGCAAAGCGGCGGCATTGCGCGCTTTCTCAAAAAGATTTCTAAGGCTTGTGCCTTTGCGTAGATTTCCTGCCTCGGCCACGATGAGGGCATCGCCCACGGGATTTTCCGAATAGCTCTTGAAAGCTGCCTGGAAACCATTGCCCGCATCGCGCACCCAAACAACCCTGTCTCCCCCCATCATCGAGATTGCCTGGGCTTCGTCAGCAAGGCGGGCCGGATCTTTGGCCAGCGTATCATCGTCCAGCCTGGTAATGTTAAAGGAATCATTCAGATCACCGGCAACAGATGCCACCAGCTTTGACGCAGATTCGCGCACCCGCCCCCGGTCTTGCCCAAAAATGAGAAAGGCTTTGATTGCAGAATCGCGATTGCGGAGGAACTGTTCAAATTGGGCCGGTTTAAAGTTCGCCATACTCAGTTGATCGCGACCGGACCCCCATTGTAGTCGGCAAAAAATGCCGCCAGCCTGGTGCGGATATCCTGAGCCACCTCTCCTGCCGCGCGCTCTTGAGCGTTGGTTTTTGCCTGCATGTTGGCAAACTCGGATGTGATCCGGTCGTAGGAGACATTCGAGAACGTCTTGCCCTGGTAAATCGGCTGGTGTGTGGTTTTGTCGGTCAGAATATATGTGACACTTAGCTGATATACCCTGCGGCCCACTTCCGATCTGGTATCGATGAAAGCGCTTTGCGAAGATTCATGGGGCTGCAGAGCCAACGAAAAGCGGCCATTGCCGTGAGCCCCTGCCACTGACATGGACGAAATCAGATCATTCCTGATGAGCTGTTCAATGCGTGATTGAGGTTCTGGCATCTCTATGTCGGCAAGTTGGCTCGAAACCGAATCGCTATAGGTCGAGCCGTTCGTCCCATAGAGCGGACGAACGTCAGCACAACCGGCGAGAGCCAGAAGAAAGGCGCAAGGCGCCAATAACTGGGACAATTTGTGTCGCATGTAACCTGCCTTCAACCCGGCCCGCTAACCTATTACCACATTCACAATGCGATCCGGAACAACAATTACCTTTCGGACCGTCTTTTCACCGATAGCTCTTTCAACACTCTCAAGGCCCATCGCCATCGCTTCTACATCAGTTTTTGCCGCCCCCTTGGCAACAAAAATCTCGCCACGGCGCTTGCCGTTCACCTGCACGGCGATGGTGATGTTATCCTCAACCAGCAAGGATTTATCAACTTCCGGCCAGGCGGTTTCGGAAAGCAAAGTTTGATGGCCGAGCATGGACCAGCATTGTTCGCCCAAATGCGGCATCATGGGGCCCAGACAAATGATGAATGTTTCAATTGCTTCGCGAAAAGCCCAGGCAAGTTCGGTGCTTACTTCGGTACCGTTATCTTTCACCGCAGAATTCAGAGCGTTTGAAAATTCATAGAGCTGTGCAACGGCGGTGTTGAACCGCAAACCTTCGATGCCATGGCTCACTGCGTTGAGAGTCTTGTGTGTGGTTTTCCGCAAATCAAGCGCTATGCCGCCAAAATCAACCGGCTTTTCCGTATCAAACTCCGCGCACGCTGCAACCGTTTCGTTCAACAGCCGCCAGACTTTTTGCGTGAACCGGTGTGCACCTTCGATGCCTGCTTCGGTCCAGATGATGTCCCGCTCAGGTGGTGAATCAGACAGCATGAAGAACCGTGCAGTATCGGCCCCATAAAGCTCGATGATCTCGTCAGGGTCGATGGTATTGCGCTTTGATTTTGACATTTTCTCAACCGGACCGATTTCGACCGACTCTCCGGTATCGGCGCGCTGGACAATCCGCTCATCGCCACTCGTCGAAACTGTAACCTCTGATGGGCTGAGGTATTTGCCGTCAAGTTTGTAAGTTTCATGATTGACCATTCCCTGGGTGAACAAACCAGCAAATGGCTCATCCCCAGTGGCTTGCCCGCATTTACGCATGGCCCGCGTGAAAAAGCGCGAGTAGAGCAAATGTAAAATCGCATGCTCAACACCGCCAATATATTGATCGACCGGCATCCAGTAATCGGCGGCGGTCAGATCAATAGGCTTGTCTTTTTCATGCGGCGAGCAAAAACGAAGGAAGTACCAAGATGAATCGACAAAGGTGTCCATGGTGTCGGATTCACGGCGCGCATCACTTCCACACTCATGACATTTCACCGCAAGCCATTCTTCGTGCCGGTCTAGCGGGTTCCCGGGTTTGTCCAACGTAACATCGTCAGGCAGCTTCACGGGCAAGTCCAATTTTTGAACAGGAATGGTGCCGCAGCTTGGACAATGAATAACCGGAATGGGACAGCCCCAGTAACGCTGGCGCGAGATACCCCAATCACGCAATCTGTAGTTGATTGTCCGTTCGCCCTGCTTTTGACCATTCAGCTCAACGGCCTCCAGCCGGTCAGCCACTTCGATTTTAGCATCGTCAACGCACATGCCGTCCAGGAACCTTGAATTGCCCATATGGCCAGGGCCCAAATAGGCTTCATCCTGAATGTAGAAGCCTTCAGCGGTCTGGCCATCGGGAATGACCACCGGCACAACCGAAAGCTCATACTTACGGGCAAAATCCAAATCACGCTGGTCGTGGGCCGGACATCCAAAGATGGCGCCGGTGCCGTAATCCATAAGAACAAAGTTGGCGACATAGAGCGGCACAGACCAGTTTTCATCGAACGGATGGCGCGCACGAATGCCGGTGTCGAAGCCCTTCTTTTCCGCTTTCTCGATGGCTTCTTCGCTTGTGCCCATGCGCTGGCACTCGGCAATAAACTCTTTCAGGCCGTCATTATTGGCAGCAAGTTTCAACGCCAATGGATGGTCTGCCGCCATGGCGCAAAAGCTCGCCCCGAAAATGGTGTCGTGCCGTGTGGTGTAAAGTTCAATCGCGCTGTCATCTATGCAGGCGGGAACATTCTCCAGGGCCCACACCATATGCAGACCTTCCGATTTTCCGATCCAGTTGCGCTGCATAGTGCGCACTTTTTCGGGCCATCGATCCAACCCGTCAATTGCTTCCAGCAAATCCTCCGCATAGTCAGTGATTTTGAAAAACCATTGCACAAGCTCACGCTGTTCAACCGCCGCGCCGGAACGCCAGCCCCGGCCATCGATCACCTGTTCGTTCGCCAGCACGGTTTGGTCGACCGGGTCCCAGTTTACCTTGGATTTACGCCGCTCCACCAACCCCGCTTTGAGGAAATCGATGAACAGCGCCTGCTGGTGCTGGTAATAACTGGGATCGCAGGTGGCAAACTCCCGGCTCCAGTCAAGAGAGAAGCCCATTGACTTGAGCTGGGCCTTCATGGCGTCGATGTTGGCGTAAGTCCAGGTAGCCGGATGGGTCTTGTTTTGCATTGCCGCGTTTTCGGCAGGCATTCCGAACGCATCCCAACCCATAGGGTGAAGAACATTGTATCCACACGAGCGCTTATACCTGGCAATCACATCGCCCATGGTGTAGTTGCGCACATGCCCCATATGAATGCGGCCTGAAGGATAGGGAAACATTTCCAGGACATAATATTTCGGCAATGAATGATCGGCGCCGGCTTCAAAACAGCGGTTTTTGTCCCACACATTTTGCCAATGCGGCTCCGTTGCGCGCGGATTGTAGCGCTCCATATCGTTTCCCATTTCTTCCTAAACTGGTACAAAATAAACTCGCTAGGAGCATTTACACCCACTTGCATCGCCTCACAAGGCCGCACTGGCCTGGCGTGGGCAGTTAGAACGGATCAAACAATGAGCCACCATCCAGTTTCTTCCAGCACCGGAAGTGCGGCGCTGTCTGCAGCAGCCCGTCACGAAATGCTCGATTCGGTTGTGGAACGAATTTCGCACGCAGCAACCGATGCCGGCAGACAGCCCGGTGATGTGACATTGGTTGCGGTGTCCAAAACATTCGGGCCGGATGAAATCCGCCCCGTCATTGCCGCCGGTCAGCGCGTGTTTGGTGAAAACCGGGTTCAGGAAGCACTTGGAAAATGGCCCGAACTCAATGCAGAAAACCCCGGTATCGAACTTCATCTCATCGGCCCGTTGCAAACCAATAAGGCAAAGGAAGCGGTTGCGCTTTTTGATGTCATTGAAACCGTAGACAGGCCAAAACTTGCGCGCATTCTGGCCAGGGAAATGGAGGCGCAAGGCCGCCACCCGGCATTGTTCATACAGGTAAACACCGGGGAAGAACCACAAAAAGGGGGCATTCTTCCTGAAGAAGCTGATGATTTCATCACCCAGTGCCGTGAAGAGTTTGGGTTGGAAATCGAAGGGCTTATGTGCATTCCGCCATTTGATGAAGAACCCTCCCTTCACTTTGCTCTTTTGAAGAAGATTGCCGATCGCAACGGCCTTGCTGGAATTTCCATGGGCATGAGCAGCGATTTTGAAACCGCCATCATGTTCGGGGCTACCCATGTGCGCGTGGGATCGGCAATTTTTGGCGCCCGTACTTACCGCACGGCTTAAACCGGAAACTGTCTAGCTACCGATTTCCATAATTGTGCCCGGCCCGCATAGAGGTAGGATTTTTCGCATATCTTGCAACGATACAGCTACACAACCTTCTGTTGGCTGGAAATCATCATGGGCAAGGTGAAAAAAGATGGCGCTTCCAGCATTTCGCACCACCGGCCGGTCGTTGTACCCAAGCGTCACGACGATGTCGTAGATATGATCATCTCTCCACATTTTCTCATGGGAGTACCTGAACGGCAGGCGAACCGGTTTGTTGTAGAGCGGGCTCTCCGGGTCATCGCACCAGCCATCATATTGCTCAATGACGGAACATTTGAGACTGGAAACAGGCGCTCTTACCCTATCGGCCCGGTAAAAAATTTCGCGCAAAAGCCACGCTCCAACTGGTGTTGCGCCATCGCCTTCGCGTTTTCTCTTTGTCAGCCCACCGCGCCCGACAGCACAGGGTACGCTCAAGTTTCCAGCATGCAAAATTCCCTGATGAGAACGCTGGTGCGCACATGTTAAATGAATTTTTGAAAGAACTTGCTGCATGTGAGAACTGAATCGCGTTTTGTTGCGTATAACATTCCGTGCACGAAATGTTGATGGTACGCCATAATCTATGCGCCTTGTTCATGTTATACGGCGTTACTATTTTGCGCATAGAGCCTTGGTCAATGATTGGGAAAACGCAGATGAGCACCGCCAAGAAAATCATGATCTGTGATGACGACGATCCGTTGCGGGAATCGTTGATGGAACAGTTTGCCTTACATGAGGAATTTGCTGTGCTGGAAGCAGCGAATGCAGCAGATGCACTCAAGCTGGCAAAGGAAGATCACATCGATCTTATTCTGCTTGATATCAACTTGCCGGATATGGATGGACGCGAAGTGTGCAAGCTTATGCGGCGCAACGGCACAAAGTGCCCGATTATAATGCTCACAGCTGAAGACTCTGATGCAGATACGATTCTTGGCCTTGATGCAGGCGCCAATGACTACGTGACCAAGCCTTTCCGGTTTGGTGTCTTGCTTGCGCGGGTGCGCGCCCATTTGCGCCAGCACGAGCAATCAGAAGATGCGGTTTTCACAATCGGCCCCTACACATTCAGGCCAAGCGCCAAGCTGCTCTTGAAGGAAGATCAATCGAAAATCCGGCTCACGGAGAAAGAAACGTCGATATTGAAATATCTTTACCGGGCCGGTGAACAGGTGGTTGGCCGCGATATTCTTCTTCATGAAGTGTGGGGCTACAATGCGGGGGTAACCACCCATACCCTTGAAACGCACATATACCGTTTGCGTCAAAAAATCGAAGCGGACCCCTCAAATGCGGAAATTCTGGTCACAGAAACCGGTGGTTACAAGCTGGTTCCTTAGGTTATTGACCGATTCTGAGTGGCAATTTTTCCACAAAACAGGAAACACACGGAACCCTTTGTGATCTATTGGGCGAAAGGGTATGATTCACCTGAGTAAATCGCAGGTTGATTCGATAAGTTATTGAAAGGCGCAAGCGTTTCGCGTATTGCCTGCAACGCGTTAAACAAGGCTTGTCATCTATGCGAACGGGGCAGAGGACACCGCTGGCGAGGGGAAGCGGATGAGGGTTAAATCGGACGTAGAATATCTGCGCCAGATTCCAATCTTTACCGGCGTCGATCCTTCTCATTTGCAGGTGCTTTCGTTTTCAACGAAGCGGAAGTCGTTTCCCATTGGCCGCTTTCTTTTCAAGGAAGGCGCCAAGGGCACAGCTGCGTTCATGATTATCGAAGGAAGCGTTGAGCTTCTTTCCGGTTCAAAAAAAGAACGCAAGGTTGTCGCCGAAGCCAGCGAGGGAGCTTTCCTGGGAGAAACGGCGATGGTTGCCGGGGCGCCGTTCAGCCTGTCAGCAAAAGCTAAGTCGAAAGTGGTTGCGCTGGAAATATCGCGCAAACTGTTTTTCGAAGTCGCCGAGGAATTTCCCGGATTTGCGGCGCAGGTTATGACGGCGCTTAATGAAAAACTCGAGAACAATCTTAAAGATCTAAAAGATGTCCGCCAGCTATTGGACCAGGTTGGCTCCTGGGAAGCGATCTAGAATTAGAAACCGGCCCCCTTTTTCTCGTCCTATAGATTAAGCATCGCGACAACCGGCGCATGATCAGAGGGCTTCGGCTCCCAACCGCGCACATCACGCAGTACGGAAACGGATCTGCAGGAATTGGCGATTTCAGGTGAAAGCCAAATATGGTCAAGCCTGCGGCCCTTGTCTGCTGCCGACCAATCCCTCGCCCGGTAGCTCCACCAGGTATAAAGCTTTTCATCGTGTGGAACGTGTTCGCGCATCACATCCACCCACTCGCCAGCCTGGCGCACCCGTTCGAGATGTTCAACCTCAACCGGTGTGTGGCTCACCACTTTTAAAAGCTGCTTGTGCGACCAGACATCGTTCTCAAATGGCGCAATGTTGAGATCGCCAACCAGAACCGACCGGCCTATGTTCGGACCATTGGCAAACCAGCCTTCCATCTCCTGCAAAAACTTCAGCTTGTGATCGAATTTTTCATTGACCACCGGGTCAGGCTCATCACCCCCAGCAGGCACATAAAAGTTATGTATGGTAACCGGCCCGTTCGGCAATTCGATTGTAGATTGTGTGTGACGGGCATCATCTTTCCCGCAAAACGGACGATGCACCTGGTCTGAAAAGGGAAGCCGGGAAATGGTTGCCACCCCATGATATGCTTTTTGTCCGCGCACATGGATGTGGTCATATCCCAATGCTTTTATTGGTTCGTGGGGGAACTGCTCATCCTGACATTTGATTTCCTGAAGGCACAGCACATCGGGCTGAACTCCCTGTAGAAAACGCTCAACAAGATTTATGCGCAAGCGCACGGAGTTAATGTTCCAGGTGGCGATCTTGAATGTCATGGGAAATCTCTCTAAGTGACGCTTCTTATTAGCCGTAATTGTTAGGGGTTTCCAGTGGGGTCGGAAATCCCATATAAGGGCAACTATGAACGCAGGATCTCAAATACCGTTCCGCAAGATGAACGGCCTTGGAAACGACTTCGTCATTCTTGATGCGCGCAAGCGAGACATTAAGATAAGTGAAGACGTCGCGCGCGCTATTGCCGACAGGCAATCCGGCATCGGATGCGATCAGCTGATCGTTATCGATAAGTCCGTGATTGCGGATGTGCGCATGCGCATCTGGAACTATGATGGCGGCGAGGTGGAATCCTGCGGCAATGCTTCGCGGTGCATCGCATCTGTTCTTTTAAATGAATCAGGCGCAGATGTGCTTTCCGTTGAAACCAAAGGCGCCCTTATTAAGTGCTCACTTCTGGAAGATGGCCAGGTGGCTGTCGATATGGGCGAACCCAGATTTCACTGGTCGGAAATCCCGTTGGCAGAAGAGTTCTACAACACACGGGCAATCGAACTCCAAATCGGCCCTATTGATGATCCGATTTTGCACACGCCAAGTGTGGTGAATGTGGGCAATCCCCATTGCGTCTTTTGGGTGGACGGTTTTGATGGGCTGGATCTTGCGAAAATCGGGCCATTGCTGGAGCGCCACCCAATGTTTCCTGAGCGGGCAAACATCTCGCTGGCAAAAGTTTCAGATGGAGACCGCATCGATCTCAAAGTTTGGGAAAGAGGCGCCGGATTGACACGGGCGTGCGGCACCGGCGCCTGCGCAGCAGCAGTGGCAGCTGCCCGCAAGGACCTTACCGGGCGCACGGTGACCGTTGGGCTGCCAGGCGGCGATCTCACCATTGAATGGCGCGAGAGTGATGATCACATCATCATGACAGGGCCTGTCGCCTATGAATTTGACGGCGTGTTGCCGGAAAGTCTGGTTGCATAGGAAACCCCATGTCGAAACCAGAACTCATAACTTTCGGCTGCCGGTTGAACTCCTATGAGTCCGAAATTATGCGCGGCCATGCGAATGCCGCAGGCCTTGAGGATGCGGTCATCATCAACACCTGTGCGGTAACAACCGAGGCCACCCGCCAGGCGCGCCAGTCTATCCGCCGTGCCCGCCGCTCCAACCGGGATGCAAAAATCATCGTCACCGGATGCGCAGCTCAGATTGATCCAGCAGCATTTTCCGAAATGCCGGAAGTAGATCTGGTGCTCGGCAATGAGGAAAAACTGCGTGCAGAAAGCTATCTGCCGCAAAGTTTCGGCATTGAGAGCGAAGAGCAGGTTCAGGTGAGCGACATCATGGCGGTGCGCGAAACCGCTCCGCACATGATTGACGGTTTTGGCGAACGGACGCGGGCATTTGTCCAGGTGCAAAACGGATGCGATCACCGCTGCACTTTCTGCGTTATTCCCTATGGCCGCGGCAATTCCCGTTCAGTTCCCGCAGGCGCGGTTGTTGAGCAGGTGCGCCGGTTGGTTGAAAACGGCTATGGCGAGATTGTCCTCACCGGCGTTGACATAACATCCTATGGGCCGGACCTGCCCGGCAAACCCACATTTGGCGGATTGGTGCGGCGCATATTGAAAGCGGCGCCCGATCTGCAGCGTTTGCGCCTGTCATCAATCGATTCTGTGGAAGCTGATCCTGAACTGATGCGCGCCATTGCTGAAGAAGAGCGGTTGATGCCGCATTTGCATCTGTCACTGCAGGCTGGTGACGACATGGTGCTGAAGCGTATGAAGCGCCGGCATTTGCGCGAAGATGCCATCGCATTTTGCAACAAAGCGCGCGAATTGCGCCCAGATATGATTTTCGGCGCGGATATCATCGCCGGTTTCCCGACCGAAACAGAAGAGATGTTCCAAAATTCCGTTTCCCTTGTTGAAGAGTGCGGCCTCACCTGGCTTCATGTTTTCCCGTATTCGCCCAGGCCCGGCACACCGGCCGCCCGCATGCCGCAAGTGCAAGGAGACAAGATAAAAGACCGCGCCAGGCGCCTTCGCGAAGCTGGCCAGGAGCGGGTGACATCCTGGTTGCATTCACGGGTTGGCCAGAAAGAAGAAGTGCTGGTTGAAACGCCTGACACAGGCCGCACGCCCCATTATTCAAAAGTACTTCTTAACAAGCCTTGCGAGCCGGGCTCGGTGGTTCATGCCACCATAAACGCTCATGACGACGCCAATCTTTATGGACGCATTGCAGCATGAGCGAAGAAAAAAAGGGCGGCTTTTTCAAGCGCCTGTTCAAACGGGTTTCCAAGACCGGCGAAGACGTCTCCCCTGAGCGGGTTTCAACACCGGAAGAAGTTGCCGCTCCGCCAGAGAGCGAAGCTCCCCCTGAACAAGAGGCGGAGAAAAAGGGGTTTTTCTCCCGCATAAAGGAAACTTTCACCGGCGCCGAAGAAGCACCTGCGGAAGAAACAGAAGAAACCCTTGCGCTTGAGCGGGTGCCGGAGAAGGTCCTTCCGGAACCCGAGCCTGTCCCGGAACCCGAGCCTGTCCCGGAACCCGAGCCTGTCCCGGAACCCGAGCCTGTCCCGGAACCCGAGCCTGTCCCGGAACCCGAGCCTG
>JBPCVY010000045.1:0-10834 GCA_051010055.1 Hyphomicrobiales bacterium
TTTAACTTGAGAGGGAACTGTTTTTTGTTCGGGCAGCTTTCAAGTCAGGGCCGGTTGGGGTTTGCAGCATGGGCTGCGCCGCAGGCAAAGTGGGCCAGTTTGATAAAAAAGGACAATGAACATGCCAACGCGGCCGCGAGTGCTGAATCTCAACAGGCCCCGGATATAATTTGCCCTTTCCTATGGATTTGTTTGCCTATTAGGCCGGTGGTGTTCTACACAGATATGAACGCAGCCGGCAGCATTTGTGGCAACACCGCAAGCCCGACGGATAGCGGCGGCATAAGGGGGAGAACTAAGGTATGAACGCAGCTTCTGGCCAATCGGCACAGAGCCTTGGCGACAGCGTCGCGATCCGTGAAATTGCCGAAGACGACCTTGAGGCGGTGGTTGGGCTCGACGAGCGCGTCACCGGACTTGGCAAGACAGACTACTGGCGCGATATCTACGAGCGCTACACGACGCGCCTGACCAAGCAGCGCTTTTTCCTCATAGCCGAACCAACAGGCGATGAAACCGGAAAGCCGGTGCTGGGCTATATTGTCGGCGAGGTCAGGGCATGGGAATTCGGCTCCTCGCCATGCGGGTGGATATTTGCGTTTTCGGTTGACCCGGAAACCCGGCTGCAGGGTGTTGGCGAACAATTGTTTGAGGCGATATCGAGAAAGTTCAGAGCAGCCGGCATCAGCAAAATGCGCACAATGGTAGGCAGGAGCAACCAGCTGCATATGGCGTTTTTCCGCTCTGAAGGCATGACCGCCGGGCCATACATCCAACTGGAAATGGAAATTGATGACATGAATGGTATGCCGTCATGAGGTTGCAGGTATCCAGCCGGCTGGCAATTTTTGCGCTGATTGAACTAGCTGCGGATCCGGAACGGCAAGTTTCGGTTTCAGAGATCGGGCAGAAATACGGCGTCTCAGCCCACCATCTGGCCAAGGTGATGCACACGCTCGGCAGGGCCGGCCTGGTGCGTTCCATTCGCGGCGTCGGTGGCGGCTATAGTTTTTCCGGCAATGCCCGGCGCACAACGTTGCTCGATGTCATCAGCTTGTTTGAGGATGTCTCGCCCGGCAATGATGCGTTTGATTCAAAAACCGACAACACACCGGCAGGACAGGCGCTGCATGGTGTCTTGAATGAAATTGACGATATTGCCCGGGCAACTCTGGGCGCGATTACAATCAACACCATGTTGAAACAGATCTCCCGCCGCAGCACTGAACCCAGCCTGGAAACCGCCGCAAGCTAAGGCCCGTTTCTGCAGGATCAGGATTTCCCTAAATGTCAGGAACCACAGCGGTTGCCTCAAGTTCGATTTTCGCCGGGTGATCGAGAAGGTCTGTCACGAAAATCATGCTCATCGCCGGAAAGTGTTTTCCCATCAGTTCCCGCCAGATGCCGCCAAGCTCCTTGCGCGCGGCAAGATAAGCGGGCTTGTCGCAGCAATAGGCTGTCATGCGGCAAATGTGGCGGGGCGCGCCACCGCTTTCCGCCAGAACCGCTAGTACATTCATGAGCGCCTGCTTAAATTGTGGTGTCAGCTCTTCGCTTTCGAAAACCTGCCCTTTATTCCAGCCCACCTGACCTGACACGAAGACAATCCGGCCAGCTGGTACCGAGATGCCATTGGCATATCCAATCGGCGGCGCCCAACCGGGCGGTTGAAGAATTTCCATGCGATGTGCTCCTACAATGAGATCAATTTGGAATTGAATCTCTGCAATAAACGTATTAAGGTACCTTAATACAAGTTTATTGATCTGGCAATTGCCCGGACCCCAGTGCCGGCTGGCAACTGAAGGGCGGCGGGCTAGAGTGAGGGTGCCATGGAAGTTCCGCGCAAATACAATGCAGCATGCGATTTCGTTGATGCCAATGTGGAAAAGGGAAATGGTGAAAAGGCAGCCTTTGTCGACCCCGACAAAAGCCTGACCTATGGCGAGCTGCAAACCGCTTCCAGAAAAATTGCGAACCTTTTGCGCGGCCTCGGGTTGCGCCAGGAATCGCGCATTGCCGTGCTTATGCTGGATACGGTCGAATACCCCATTGTTTTTTGGGGCGCGCTCAGGGCCGGCGTTGTTCCTGTGTGTCTCAACACATTGCTGACGGCGGATCAATATCAATACATGCTGTCTGACAGCCGCGCGGAGGCACTCTTTGTGTCATCAGAGCTGTTGGCAATGGTCGAGCCGGTTCTAGCTAACCTACCCTTCCTGGAACACGTGGTCGTGGCAGGTGCCAATCAGAGAGCATATGAAAACTTTGAAGAACTGTTTGCCGCTGCCGATGAGGAGTTCGAAACCGCTGATACCTGCGCTGATGAAACCGCATTTTGGCTTTATTCTTCCGGCTCCACCGGTGACCCCAAAGGCGTGCGGCACGTTCATTCCAGCCCAATGTATGTTGCGCGCTATTACGGCAGGGGCGTTCTAGGGATTGAGCCGGAAGATGTCTGCTTTTCTGCAGCCAAGCTGTTTTTCGCCTATGGATTGGGGGCAAGCATGGCAGTGCCCATGTCGACAGGTGCAACAACGGTACTGCTGCCAGAGCGGCCAACGCCATCCTCCGTTCTGGACATTATGCACCGCTACAACCCGACACTTTTCTTCGGCGTACCAACCCTTTATGCGGCCATGCTGGCGGACCCGGAATGCACGCCGCAAAACGGCTCATCAAGCTTGCGCCTTTGTATTTCCGCCGGCGAGGCGTTGCCGGAAAATGTCGGCCAAACCTGGAAGCAGCGCATGGGCGTAGACATTATCGACGGTATCGGCTCAACGGAAATGCTGCATGTGTTCTTGTCCAACAGGCCGGACGATATCTGCTATGGCACGTCCGGAAGGGCGTTTGAGGGATATGACTTGCGGCTGGAGGATGATGAAGGCAACGAGCCACCAGACGGCGATATTGGGGAGCTTCTGGTTTCCGGCGGCTCAGCAGCTGACGGCTACTGGAACCAGCGCGATAAATCACGGGCCACATTCGAAGGCGTGTGGACGCGCACGGGAGATAAATATTTCCGCGACGCAAAAGGCTACTACCATTATTGCGGGCGCACCGACGACATGTTCAAAGTCAGCGGGCGGTGGGTATCACCGTTTGAGGTCGAACAGGCTCTGGTGTCTCACCCGGCGGTTCTGGAAGCAGCCGTAGTTGCCAAGGAAGACGACAAAGGCCTGACAAAACCGAAGGCATTTGTGGTTCTGGCTGGCGATGCGGAAGGGGAAGATTTGTTTGAGCCCCTCAAGGCGCACGTCAAAACATCCGTTGGCGCCTGGAAGTACCCGAGATGGATTGATTTTATTGGCGCCCTGCCAAAGACTGCAACCGGCAAGATCCAGCGCTACAAACTGCGCGAATAATTAAGGCGCATCTAGTCTCTGTGCGCCGAAAGGGAAGCTGCCTAACACTAAGCGACCCTTTCCGGCGACTGTTCTTCCGTGCACCATGCCGCCTGGTCAAGCATCTCTCCCCTCACCAAGAGACGACTTCGTCTTTGAAACTCGCCTTCAAAACCCAAGTCGAACAAAATCACATCAACCTCTTGTTGTTTAAATAAATAGGTATTATAGTACTGAATTATATATTTAAGTAATAATGCGAAGATTGTACGAGGAAAAACGATGCATTTCAGCCGTCGAACCGCCGAACTTCTACACGAAGACCATTGCGGCACCATTGTTGTGCTCGAAGCGTTGGAGGAGATGGTTGCAAAGGCCGGCCGGCGTCCACCAGACGTAAGTGCAGCAGTTACCAAAAACACCCTGGAGAAAATTGCCAATGCAATTGAGGGTGAAATCCGCGGCCACTTTGCGTTTGAGGAAAACGAGCTTTTCACCCGCCTTTCGGATGCGGGCGATGGTGACATCAGCGAGCATCTGGCCGAGGAGCACCGCGCAATCCTTCCTTTGGGCGAGGCAACATCGCTACTTGCGCGCCAAGCGCTGGCAGATGGTTTTACCGACGAAAGCTGGGCGGCCTTCAAAGAAAAAACGGGCGAATTGGTCGAACGCCTTCTGGCCCACATCCAGAAAGAGGAAATGGCGCTATTGCCAATGCTCGACGAGCTGCTGGATGCGGAAACAGACCTGGCGCTTTCTGAAGCTTATGGCGACGTCCATTGAATCGGGGAGATAGAAATGGCGAAAGAACCAAAGACAAAAAATCCAGAACCTGTCATTTCCCCGCTGACGGCGGATGATTTGGATGCGGTTGTTGCGTTGGACAGGGTGCTCAGTGGTATCTCACGGCGCGATTTTTTCCAAAGGCGGCTTGAGCGGGCGTTGGAAGAGCCCGGTGACTTCGTTTATGTGGGCCTGCGCCTTGAGGGACGGCTTATCGGATACGCGCTTGCCAGACTGGTCGATGGTGAGTTTGGCAAACCCGGCGCAAGTGCGGCACTGGACGCTATCGGGGTTCACCCGGACCACCAGGGAAAATGTGCCGGGCGCAAACTTCTCGCCAGCGTTGAAGATGTGCTGCGCCATAAGGGTGTGAGTGATTTCACCAGCCAGATCGACTGGTCCGACAGGAAGCTCATCAGTTTCTTTGCCGGTGCAGGGTTTGAGCTTGCACCGCGCATTGTGCTTGAGCGCACCACCGAACGGCCCGCCTTTTAAGCAGAGGCTTTCATGAGCAGGAGGAAATTTCCCGTGCCGGTTAATCAACCCCCAATTATCCCCGCCGAAGCCGGGCAAGCTGCGGAACTGGACTTCAGCTCGCCGGAGGCAGACGAATTCGAAGCCCTCTCGCGCGATCTGGTTCCTATCCGCTCCATGCGCGAGGATGATATTGAAGCAATTGTGAAGATTGACAAGCGCGCGACCGGACGCGACCGGACCACCTACTACCGCCGCAAGCAACGCGAGGCGATGCTTGAATCCGGCGTCAGGGTATCTCTGGTGGCCGAGCTTGATGGCTACCCGGTCGGGTACATCATGGCGCGGGTTGATTTTGTTGAATACGGACACACGGCGCCAGAAGCGGTGATGGACACGATTGGCGTTGACCCCGGCTATCGCGGGCGCGGCGTGGGTCAGGCGCTCATGTCGCAACTCATTGCAAACCTTGCAACCTTGCGGGTCGACAAGGTGAGTACTGAACTGGACTGGAACGATCTGGATCTTATCGGTTATCTGGACAGCGCAGGATTTGCACCTGCCCAACGGGTCGTTTTGCGGCGTAAGCTCCGCGCCTGACAGGGAACGGTTCAATATGAGCCGAGTTTGCGCTAACCGTTCAGCATTTCAAACTTTTCCATAAGCTCTTCTTGCGTTTCTTCCCAATCGGGATTGGGAACAATGCATGCTTCCGGGCACACCAACTTGCATTGCGGCTCATCTTCCGCGCCGACGCATTCGGTGCACTTCATGGGATCGATAATATAGAACGGGTCACTAACCTTGATTGCCTCGTTCGGGCAAACCGGCTCGCACGCATCACACGCGGTGCAAGGCGCAATAATCATCAATGCCATCATAAATCTCCCTTCGTAATCATGAAGCTTTGAGCATCTGGCCGGCAGCTTCCAGCTTCTCATATCTGAATGCACCCCAGAGGGCCGCCCCTACAGCTCCGGCATAAATGGCGTCCGGATGACTGGTAACGGTTGCCTCGACCCCTTTCATCTTTGCAAGTTCTTCTTCAAGCGCAGCAATGAGGCCTCCGTCCAGCGCCAGCCCACCGGTAACGCTCACTACATTGTCGGTCACGCCAATTGACTTCAAAAGGCGCGCCAGCCTGCTGGCCATGGAAAGATGAATGCCCTTCAAAATGTTGGGCGCAGAAATGCCCCGCGACACCATATTGATGACATCCGTTTCCGCCAGAACCGCACAAATGCTTGAAACAACTTCAGGATCATCGGCTTGCATCGAGAGCTTGCCGATCTCATCCTGGGCAATGCCTAGATAGCGGGCGATATTTTCAAGGAACTGGCCGGAGCCTGATGCGCATTGGCTGGTCATCTTGTAGCTTAGAACTTTACCGCGCTCGTCGGTCAGGATTGCCCGCCCGTGCAACGCCCCGCAGTCGAGAACAGCGGTGGATTTTTCATTCAGAAAGGTTGCACCACGCGCATGTGAGGTCATGGAGTAAAAGTGCCCGGTGCGGAACGGGATGGATTCCCCTTCACCTGTCGTTGCCACATAATCCAGCTCTTCGCGGTCAAGTCCGGCATCTTCCAGCAGGTGGCCAAATGCTTCTTCAGCCAATTGCATCGGATCGCGCTGGCGGATGCGCAGCGATGATCTGGCAAGCCATTTTTCTTCGCCATCGCTGACCCGGAACAAAGCCGCTTTCACAGCGCCGGTTCCAACATCAATTCCTGCAGAAAGGGTCATTCTTCCACTCCTTCCATCCGGCCTTCTGCTGCGCGGCGGGCAAACTCCGCACCACCCAGGGCGCCGGTGTAAATTGAATCCGGATCAATATTGATGGTCACCTCGCCATAATTCTCCTGGATCAGCTTCTTGAGTTCACGCACGGCCGCCTCGTTTTTGGCAACGCCACCGGTGAAGGTGAACTCGTTTTCAATGCCGCCAGAACGGGAGATGATCGACATGGCCCGCAAGATGATGGCGCGATGTAGGCCAGCAAGAATATCTTCGCGCTTTTCGCCAAGGGCCAGGCGGTCGCGCAATTCAGCGCCGGCGAACACGGTGCAGGTGGAATTGATACGGGCAGGCTTGCCTGATTTCATGGCAAGAGGGCCAAGTTCGTGTAGGCCCATATTCATTTCATCCGCAATGTAGCCGAGATAGCGCCCGCACCCGGCAGCACACCTGTCGTTCATCTGGAAATTTTCAACAATACCGCTCGGATCAACCTGGATGCCCTTCGTATCCTGGCCGCCAATATCAAGAACCGTGCGGGTTTTCGGATACATCATGTGCGCGCCAAGCCCGTGGCAGAGAATTTCCGAGCGGATGTGTTCTTTGGAAAATGGCAGGGTGACGCGGCCATAGCCGGTACCGACCAAGAAAGTTTCTTCCAACTCGATATCGAGCGCATTATTCACCCGTGACTGCAGTTCCCCGTCAAGCCCATCACCCTCGCTTGCCACCCTTTCGATGGCCTTTTTGAATTTCTCGCCCAAGGCTTCAGATGGCGGCCGATTTTCAACCGAAATGATCGACTTGTCATAGACGTTGAGGAGCAGTTCATAGGGAATATCTGCTTCACGGGCCACTTCCTCAGCCAGGGACAAATAGCGAGAGCCGGCAATGTCACGGAAGAAATCAGACTTGCGGGTTGCCCCGGGTGCAAACATTGCAGGCGCTTCTGCCCGCAACTGGGTGAAAACCTCCCCAAGCGCTTCCTTGACGCCGGTTTCAACCTTTGCGAACCGTTCACCTATCACTTGCTCCAGACAGGTATGTTCAAGGTCGTTGAGCTGTTCAAGAAACTGCTCAAGCCGGAAGGCCCGCTCAAGAGCTTTGAGGAAATCTTCGATTTGCTCGCCGGCGCCGTTTTTCCCGCCGAACGCCTGCCGGAACAATGAAAAGCGTGCATCAATTGCTGCTTCCTGGCTCGCCACGCGGCAGGCTGTGTCATAGTTGGAGCGGGAATTCGTAATACCGCGCCCGAGCACCTGCTCGTTTTCATCCAAAAGCACAGCCTTAGTGGTGGTCGAGCCGAGATCGATGCCAACGAAGGTTTTCATGCCGCCACCTCTTTCTTTGCGCCAGCGCGTTTTTGCTCAACCATCTGGAAGTAGCTTTCCAGCCGGTTCTTGACGTTGGCGGCAGAGAAGTAGCGCGGATCAACCAGATCGGTTTCAATGAAGGCGGCTGGCTTGCCAGTGCGCTTTTCAACCTCGCGCATAATCAGCAACTGGCCGGCGGAAAAGCTGTTGCAGCTCTTGATAGAGTTGATCAAAAGGCCGTCAGCCTCATACTCGTTGATATAGTTGGTCAGCATCTCAACGCGCATGGGAAGCGAGCGGTTCGTGTAAACCCCGAGGCAATATTCAGCCAAGGTTTCAAGCGGCCTGTCCGGATCGTGCCGGAAGCCGAAATCATAGGTACCACCAACCTTGGTGTAGCTTGAAGCCACCACCACAGCGCCTTCCTCATAAAACATTTTCCAGAACTGGCGGAAGTTGGTGTAGTTGGGCGGGCCTTCAACAACGAGACGGTATTTTTCCTCGCCCATTGGCCCGTCCGGCGTTACCGGCCCAAGGCCAGCCGCAATGCGCTCATCAACCTCTTCGCGCAGGAACCCGTAATAATCGATGGCGTCATCGGTGCCCCGGAAGGTTCCAAAAATCGGCCCGATATAATAGATGCCGCCAAAATAGGCATCGATTGGCGATGGCTTGCGCTTGCCGCTTTGCAGAATATAGACGAGATCATCTTCTGCCTTCGCCGACTTTTTCAGGTACTCGCGCAGCCGGTCGATATCGAACTTTACGCCGCTCACCTTTTCCAGTTTGGGGATAACATCTTCCTTAAGCTGCTTCACCATGTACTGGATCATGTTCGGTGTGACCTTACCGTCAGCCATGTAAGGGGTCTGCAGGAAAATGGTTTCGCACTTGTACTGCTCGCGCAAGAGCTCAAACCACTTCATGAACGTAAAGCACCCGGTGTAGGACAAAAGTAGCACATCCGGATCAGGCAGCCGTTTGCCATTGGGTCCGATGTTGCCCTTGGCCATCATGCCGATGTCGGACTTCACGTAAGTGCAGACATCTTCTGAATGGCCTGCCTTTTCCGCCTCCATCACATAGGCGCCGCTTTGCCGCCGCAAGCCGCTCTGGATGGCGTTCACTTCAGGCAGATTATTGACCAGATCAAAACACATGATCAGTTCGTTGAGGTTGCCAGGAACAAAAGTCGAAGCAACTTTGCTGCCTGTCTCCTCCGCAGTGGCCAGCCGGTCGTAGTGGCTTGCCATCATCTCTTTTTGCTTCACCATGGAAGCGTCTTTAAGAACTTCCTTGGGTTGCGCTCTGCTGGTGGTGACTTTCATGCTGCGCTCCAAAGTTTGATTGAATCGGCAAATGTTCCGGCCTGCTCGCGGATGGGCTGCATCTGGCCGGAGTTTTCGGCATATTTGAATGCGATGTAGGGAATGCCCACCTCTTTCAGCACGTTCTGCAACATAGGCCTGTCCAGCAGGGCGGGATCGCAGAAACTTGGCGAGGCAAAAATCACCCCTTCGGCCCCCGTGCGCCGAACCGCGCGTACCAGGTACTGGCCCTTTTCTTCCAGATTGGGTTCATACTTGGCGGCGGTGCATTCGGAATGATGCAAAAAGGCTTGCGAGAGATTGTGTATGGGATTGCCATGCAACGGCACGTCGTCAATCAGCCAGCGGGTGACCAGCATCAAATCATCGTCGACAACGTAGCATCCTGATAGCTCCAGCGATTTGATGAGGTTGAGCGGCGGCTGTTCGCAGAACATGCCGGTAACGATCACACGGCAATTGTCATGCACGGGCCGGGTTTCGGTTTCCGCTGCGGCCAGGTATTCCTCAATCAGCGCAGAGTGCTCCTCGACCGGTAGAACCAGGCCAGCGCGCAACACCAGATAAGCTTCTGCCGCCGGCACCTGCCATGGCTTTTCTGCACGCATGCCATAGAGCCTGCGCACAAGGCGCCGGTTTTTATTGTAAACGCTGATGGAATTGCGCAGATCATCCTCGGAAACCTTGCGTCCGGCCAGCTCCTCCAGGTCATGCAGGAATTCTGTCATTTCCTGGGCATAGAATGTGCCGCCAACTTCATCTTCATAGGTTTGGGGAACATCGAAATATTTCGAATAGACACCCGGAAACATCATCTTCCACATCCCTGAGAGATTGCGGATCACATCGCAGATCGAAGGGAACAGCATGCCGTCGACAAAATCGAGCCTTCCGGACACACCAAGCTCGATAGTGGAACGTGGGATGCGGCAGATATAACTCTGGTAGTAGGCATCGCCATGAATCACCTCGAGCTGATCGCCACCACCAAGTATGCCAAGCGGCAGCATCCCCGCGGCATGGATGATCTCGCGCGGAATATAGACTGGCATGTAGCCGATGACCTTGCGGTCAGGACTTGCATCTTTCCATTCCCGCGCTGCGGTGAAATTCAGGTCCTCATAGAGTTCCACGCACCGATCAATGATTTTTTCTGTGCTTGAATTGGTCATCGGTTCTGCCACCTCGCCGAACGTTTTTCGATAAAGGCCTCCAGGCCCTCCACCGCATCGTGGGTTGCCATAAGCTCTTGCAAATAAAGGGTTTCAACACGCTCAAGCTTGGCCACGACCCGCTCCACATACCCGGCCCGGGCAGCTTTCACCGCAAGGCGCAGTGAACTTGCACTTTTTGGCGCAAGGTAGGTGTCGAAATAATCCAGTGCTGCAGCTTCCGGGTCGATTGCGGTCTCATCCACCAGGCCGGTTTCTCTGGCCTCCGTGCCCGACAGGCTCCGGCCGGAATAAAGCATGTCTTCTGCACGGGACTGGCCGATCCGTTCCGGCAACAGACACGAGGCAGCCGGGGCGAAAACCCCAAGCTGCATTTCCGGTTGTCCGAGATTGGCATCAGGCGCTGCGAACAATAATTGCCCTGCCAGCGCCACTTCCAGCCCGCCGCCGAGGCATTGGCCATTAATGGCCACTAGTATGGGAACCGGGCTTTCAAGCATACGCCGCACCAGGCCATGCAACGCTTTCAGCATGTCGGCGCACTGGTCCGGCATATGCTCTGCAACGGATGCGCCAAAACTGAAATGCGGCCCCGACGCATCAAGCAGAACCGCGGCAAGGCCCGAATTCTCCAGGTGTTCGGCAAGCGCGTTATCAAGGCCGGCAATCATCTCAGCATCAAC
>JBPCVY010000046.1:0-5425 GCA_051010055.1 Hyphomicrobiales bacterium
CAAAAAGCGCTGAATGCACGTTTCGTCCAATGCATCGGCCGCAAGATGCTCCACCAACGCCTCCAGGGCCAGTGCGCGGAACGCGTCCTGGTCCATATTCGCCCGCGAAACAGCTATAATCCTGCTCTCATCGGGAATTTGCCCGTCACGGTCGCGCATATAAAGTGCAGGTAAGAGCTTGCGGCGAGACAAATCTCCTGTGCCCCCGAAGATAACAAAATCGAACGGCGCAACTGGGATGATCTGAGAGGTCACTGGCTGCCTCTGATTTATTAGAAGTTCGGCCCAACTTTAGAGCAGGTAGGATTCGTTTGAAACAGGGCTAATGCATGCTGTTTGGTATAACAAGCACCAGGAAGGGCACGAACAACAGCAACAACAACCTGATGATGTCGGCCACCCAGAAGGGCGTTACTCCTTTGAAGATTGTGGCCGTGGAAACATCGCCCACAACCCCCTTCAGAACAAACACATTGAGCCCCACAGGCGGCGTAATCAGGCTGATCTCGGTGACAACCACCACAATGATACCGAACCAGACCGGGTCAAACCCGAGGCTGATCACCAGCGGGAAGAAAATCGGCACCGTCAAAAGCAGCATCGACAGGCTTTCGAAAATGCAGCCCAACACGATGTAAACCAGCAAGATCATCAACATGATGACGATTTTATCGACGCCCCATTGGGTAACGAACGCCAGGAGCGCTTCGGGCAAGCCGGCAATATTGACGAAGTTGGAGAAAATCCACGCGCCAATAAGCACAACAAACAGGCTGGCTGTTGTATGAGCGGTTTCGACAAGCACTTCGATTGTGGACTTGATGTTCAGCGTTCCCCGGGAAAGGGCTATCAGAAACGCGCCGGTGGCGCCCATTCCGGCAGCTTCAGTTGGCGAGAACGCAATATTCAGCGGCCAAAAATTGAACATGCCGTAGAGCCCGCCAATGACAACCACGAACAGCAAGGTGACTGCCCAGACATCTTTCAGGGCCGCCCCGCGTTCCGCCCAGTCAGAACGTGTGCCCGCGGGGCCTGCATCCGGGTTGCGGGCAACCGTGTAACGAACCGCACCAAGATAGAACAAAACACCGATTAGGCCTGGAATAATGCCCGCAAGGAACAGCTTTCCGATGCTGGTTTCAGTAAGCAGGCCGTAAATCACCAAAATGACGCTTGGCGGTATGAGAATGCCCAAGGTGCCGCCCGCGGCAATTGATGCGGTGGAGAGGCTGTCTGAATAGTTGAACTTGCGCATTTGCGGCATTGCAACTTTCGACATGGTCGCAGCAGTTGCCAACGAGGACCCACAAATGGCGGAAAACCCGGCGCAGGCAACAATCGTCGCCATAGCCAGCCCGCCCCGCAGATGGCCCATGAAGGCATAGGATGCGCGGTAAAGCTCCAGCGACAAGCCGCCTTTATTGACGAAAAGCCCCATCAGAATGAACAAGGGCACAACGGACAGGCCGTAATCTTGGGAGGTATCAATAATCAGCCTGCCTGCCATGGATATGGCGGCGCGCATGGACGTTTCAGATGCATAACCAACAATACCCACCAGCCCCATGGCGAAAGCAATGGGCATGCGCAATAGAACGAGGAATAGGACAGCGGCAAAACCTATGAGAGCGGGAATCATCGACGCCCCCTAATCAATCGACATTTCGGAAGCAATCTGCTTCCTGTCAGGCAGTTTTGAAGGTGCAAATATGCCAACGCCTGCGCGCAACAGAAGAACCAGCGCGGTAACCATGGCGGAAAATGCGATAAACATGGCGATGTAAAATTGCGGTATCTGCAGATACTCCGTGGTGTCGCCGTACTGGCGCGCCCGCAATGCCAGCTCCCAAATCCGGTAAGCCGGCCAAATAAGGCAGAGCCCGGAAACCAGATCAACAATAATGTTGCGCACTCGTGCGGTGGATGGGGAAAAGAGCGGGTCAAGCAAATCCACCACAATATGCCCGTTGCGCCAGGAAATTATCGGCAGGGCGGAAAAAACCGTAATCGCCATGAGCAGCCGGGTGAGTTCGGTCGCAGATTCAATCGGATTGTTCAACAGGCTGCGCAAGATAACGTCGAAGAACGTCATCATCATCAATACGAACAGAGAAATGGCCGCAAGCAGCGACGGAGCGTAGCCCAGCTTGGCCCACACTCCGTCACCATTGTTCGTTGCTTCATCCATGCGCGCTCTCCCCCTCAATCACCCAGCCGCATGGTAGGCGAAGAACCGGCTTTCCGCCAGCGCCCCGCTTACTTGCCGTAAGACTTCATCTCATTCGCGATGAAATCATGGGCCCCCTTGCCGTCGACCCCTTTCGCGCTCACTTCCTTCAACACCTTCGCTTTGATGTCTTCACCGATTTTTGCATAGGCTGTCTGATCGGCATCTGAGGCGACCATCATGGTGTTGTCTGCTGTGGCTTTGGTGGCATCGCGTCCAATATCATCGATTTCGTCCCAGACCTTGCCGGCGAGCTTTGAAGCTTCTTCACCAAAGACTGCCTCCAGCGCTTTTTTGTCTTCATCGGAAAGTGAATCAAACTTTTCCTGGTTCATGACAATGGCGAACGAGCCGCGGTAAAAACCACCAGGCATTTCATAAACGTTCTTGGCAACTTCGGTGAGCTTGAAGCCCTTGCGCCCTTCCATGGGCATCATCACACCGTCAGCAGCTTTTGACGCAAGAGTTTCATAAACCTTGGGTGCCGGCACGCGAATACCGGTTGCACCGAGCGCTGTGCCCACATCACCGGAAACACCGCCGCCCAGGCGCAATTTCAGGCCCTTTATATCGGCGAGAGATTTGACGTCTTTCGATGTCTGCAGCTGGCCCGGACCATGAGTGTGCAAGGCGACAAGCTTTACGCCTTTGTGCTCGTCAGCGCCTTTGAAAAACTTGTCATGGGCGCGCCAATAGGCGACCGATGCAGCTTCCGCGCTGCCTTCGTAACCCGGCAATTCGACGATTTTGGTGGCGACAAAACGCCCTGGATTATAGCCGTGGAAAATCCAGGTAAGGTCAGCTGCGCCATCCTGCACCAGATCAAACTGGGCCGGCGGCGGGGCCAGCTTGTACTTGATTTCCGCGGTTACCCGGCCATCGGTGGCTTTTTCGATTTTCTCGATAAGCCGCGGCCACATCATTGCATTGATGCCATGGGTTGGCGGCGCCCAGCTCGAAATTGTCAGCTTGGTTTCGGCGGTGGCAAACGTAACCGTCGACATAAGCGCTGCAGCTGCAGCACCTGCAAGGAATGCTTTGCGTGTAATCTTCATGTTTGATCTCCTCCCTTTATGGATCAACTTCTCTGCTTTGTAGCGTGATACCTCGTCCGATCGGTGTCAAATTCAAAATTTCGGGCAAGGTAGCTAAATACCCAAATTAGTTGCGCACGAAACTATCTAGCTTTCTCCAGCCTGTCTACCTGTTTTCGAACTTCGCCTGCGACCACCTTTCCCATGGCGTTGCGGGGAAGGGCGCTGACGATGTGAAAGGTCCGCGGATGCTTAAAATGAGCCAGTTTTTCCTCAAGCACGCTACGCAGCGATGCGGTTACCTTTTCCGGTGTCTCACCATCGGTTAAGACCAGAACAGCCACCGGGGTTTCGCCCCACCTTTCGTGCGCCATGCCCACAACGCAGCATTCACGCACACCACCAACGGAGTTGATTACCCGCTCCACTTCCGCTGGATAAATGTTTTCGCCCCCGGAAATGATGAGGTTCTTGAGCCGGTCACAAACAACCAGATGGCCATCTTCGGTGAGATATCCAATATCGCCGGTGCGGAACCAGCCGCTATCAAATGCGGCTTCCGTTTCCGCCTCATTCTTCCAGTATCGGGTCATGACGTTGCCGCCGCGCACTTCAATTTCGCCCTCCCCTCCATTGCCGCTGGCAATGCGTATCTCGCCGTGGATACCGGCCTTGCCGGTGGACAAGGGGTGGGTTTTGCCATCGCCCGGGCGGGTGTAACCGGCAATGGGGCATGTTTCGGTTGAGCCATAAACCACCACCACCGAAACATCGCGCGCCTCCCACGCGGCGATAAGTTCCGGCGGCACAATCATAGAGCCGGTCGTCAGCATGCGTAGCGATGTTAAATCAGCCTCCGGCCAGTCCGGCAACGCCATAAGTGCGGTCATAGTCGCCGGCACCATGACGAGAATATCCGGGCGCACACGGACTACCGCATCCAGGGTTGCGCGCGGTTCAAAACGCCGGTGGAGATGAATTTCAGCACCGGTAAACAACGCCGGGGTGAGCGATATGTTGAGCCCGCCCACATGGAACAGCGGCAGCACCACAAGCACCCTGTCGCCGGGTACCAGCTGGTGCATGTCGACGGAAGAAAGCGCGTTCACATAAAGCGCACGCTGGGAAAGCACCGCACCCTTGGGGCGGCCTGTGGTGCCGGAGGTATAGACAATCAGCAGGGGATCATCGAGCACGCCGGCAACAGGAGGCCCATCGCCATCAGCTGCAGTCAGTTTATCGACGTTCAGCAAAGGGCAGACATCTTGCGATGCGCTGGCAGCGGTATCTGCGAACTCATCATCAAAAATAAGAACATTTGGCTCTGCATTTTTCACAATCCAGCCAAGCTCAGCTGCGGTCAGCCGCCAGTTGAGCGGAACAAGCACCGCACCAATGCGCGCGCAGGCAAACAGCAGCGCAATCATTGCCGGGTCGTTGGGCCCGAGAAACGCCACCCTGTCACCGTGGGAAACTTGAAATTTCTCACCCAGAAAACCGGCCAGGCGCTTTGCCCAATCATCCAGCTCGCCATAGGTCCACTGGCGACCGTCATCATAGAAAAGCACCTGTTTTCCCGGAGGGTGCGCTGGCAGCCATTCAGCTATAGATTTGTGCGGAAATTCAGGCTCAATCATCCGTTTCGCCGGGTTCGTATAGCGTTTCGCGGCCAATTCTGTCAAGGCAGAGCTCAGCTGTCCATGGCAACATGAGCGCGCCGCACCGCGAATCCCGGTAAAGCCGCTCAAGCGGCAATGATTTCAGCATGGATTGCCCACCACAGGTGCGGATCGCCAACCGGCACAAATCATTCGATGTTTCCATAACCGTGTGATTGGTTGCATAGGCGCGCAGCACCTGTTCCTTTGTGGGGTTGCACCTTGCCTCACTCACGGTCTGGAACCAAAGCGCCTTGGCTGCATCAAGCTTGATGCGCATTTCCGCAACGGCGATTTGTTTGGTGGGATACATGCGCCGTTTCACCGGTGGAGTTCCCGGCACCTCGCCACGCAAATACTTCACGGTGAAATCAAAAGCCCCCTGGGCAATGCCAAGATAGGCCGGGCTAAGGGTCAGGAACATATGAGGCCAGGACGATGCGGCCTTGAAGTACACCCCCTGCGGCATGAGCTCTTCTTCATCGCCAACGAACACATCATCAAAC
>JBPCVY010000047.1:0-19618 GCA_051010055.1 Hyphomicrobiales bacterium
GGGTCCAATTCAGGTGCAGAAGAGACGCGGAAAGTGGTGGTGCGTGTATTCGAATTAGCGCTCAACAGCTTGGCATTTAGCCGGTTTGTATCTTTGCCGCCTCCTCCAACTGCTTCTCAACCTTCTCCCACCACGCAAGGCCGGATGCGCGGATTGATCAGCAGCCGGTGTTCAAGGAGTGGCAGAGGCAATGGGTTTGAGAGGTGGTTAAACCGCCGTCACCGCTTTCCTCCGCCGCCAGCCCTTTATTGAGAAATGGCAGAAAGCGGGCTTGGTCGATGCCGGAAAGAACATGCTGGGGGGCCAATTGAAGCCTGCACCGACGTCGTAGAAGAAAAGTCGAGCTGCAAGTCGTTATCAGCGCAGGCTTCACTTATTTGTTTAGGAACTTATGGTTACCAAAGTGCTAAAGCCAGGATGAAGTCTGATGCACATTGCGGAGAAGTCGAAGCCCACGCCGATGTGCCGATGGGGGGAGGCCCTGAGCAACCGCTTTGCCCGTCACAGGCTTCACGCACAGGTATAGAACCAAACGGTTCAAAAGCCCCTAACATAACAGGAGGCATCGTCGCGAAGTTCCAGCCATAAAGAAACCCCGCCGACTGCCCAATCGACGGGGTTAGTCACCCTCAAGTTTCGGAATTTGCCCCCAGTCGCAAATGCCCGCTTAAGTGAACAACTAACTCATTTTGACGCTTCATTCTATTGAATTGGGGGCAGAGTTGGGTGTTTATAAACGGACGTGGCAAAATTATCACAACGGTCGATTGGCAAATTTTTATCCGTGTAGTGATAAAACCAACAAGCTCGCGCCATAATCTAAAAGCAAGTTAAAGGCGCTTGCACCAGCATCCACTACCCTGGTGGCAAGCCAAACTTGAGGCAACCCCGTCAGATGCGATTTCATCTGGCGGGTTTTCTCCTTATTGGGTGGCACTTGTGGGGCGCCCAAATGCGCGGAATTTTCCAAAATTGCCGCAAACTCGGCACAAACCGTCTCCACCCTTGGTTTAAGCCTCTCGTTTCCATCACGAACCGGTCCTTCAACTCGAAACGGGGCAAAGTGTTCAAATCAAGATTGCGGGGAATGATCTTCAAATGAGCGAACATATCAACCAGTACATGATCGAGCTTGAAGTTGCCGCTGCCGAGTACGCAAAAGCCGTGGCAACTGCACGTCAAAACTACCAAGAACGTAGTCGAACGCCATCTTCTGAGAAGACTGATAAGGAAAAGCAGTCAGCGGACAATCCCTTTAACGCGGGTGCTTTCTACGACAGTGTTAGGCACAGCCTTTTCGGAGGGACCTTAGATCAGGGGCAGGTCGATGGGATGGGTATTATTGGCCAAGCCTGCTCGATTGCCGAACTTGATCCTGCGCTGGAGCAATCTGCTTACGTTCTCGCAACTGTTTTTCATGAAACGGCTAGGACGATGCAACCGATTGAGGAGTATGGTGGATGGAACACCCGTTATGCACCTTGGTTTGGCCGTGGATACGTTCAACTTACCTGGGAAGAAAACTACAAGAAGCAGCAGGACAAACTTCACGCTATCCCGCAAGTACACGAGTATTCTGTTCCTTATCAGGTGCATGATGACTGGAACAATGCGCTTCATCCGACCACTTCCGCAATTATTACAGTCGGAGGAATGCGTGATGGCGATTTTACCGGCAAAGCGCTCAACGACTATATCCAACCTGGATCTATCGACTACATCAACGCTCGACGTATTGTGAATGGGACAGACCGGGCGGAGCAAATCGCTGGGTATGCGGCCTTGTTCGAACAGGCATTCAGAACTGGATTGGCGTCTTAATTCGCGAAAACGCCAGCGCGTCCGCTTCAAACTTTGTCTTTGAAGAGGATGTCGGAGCAACGTCTTTCCGCTCTTTGTCTAATGTTCCGGCAAACCGAGTGGATACGTCGAACGACATTGACCCCATAGCGCCATTTCTTAACCCCGCCGGATCAATCTGGCCAGCGATTGTTCCGTTTCAGCGTCTGTCTGCTCAAAGCTTGTTGTTGACCAAGATCAATGCCGGAAGTTGTGGGTGTATTACTATTTTTCCCGTACAAATAATGCGCACTTTTCTAATAGAGGGTTCTAATGCTAGACCGCGAATGGCATGAGGTTTTGGCCATTTTTACCTACCTCTTGGCTCAGATTGTAGTTGCATGGATTTCGTTCGAGCACATATCAACTCCTAGCCTTTATTTGCTTGGGGGTGGTCTTCTTTTCATGCTTTTCGCGTTTATATTGGTGATGATGGATCTTGAAAGCGTTTCATCTTGGCTGTCGTTTTCGCGAGAGAGGAACAAAGCAAAAAATGCCAAACTGCTTGAGCTAGTTGAGATGAACAAGACGCTTACAGCGGAAAATTCGAGCCTAAAAAAGCAACTACAACGACTAGAAAGTTCCTAATGAATTTGAGCCACACGCATCGCCAAGCCGTCATCGTCGGACTGATCACTACAAGTTTATTCGCTTTTAGCAGTTCGCGTGCCGCAGTTGCGCAAAAGAAAACGAGCAAGAAAAAGGCAACCAAACAACCTCAGAGAAGAGGATTTGGTAGCCCAAACAGCCCTTATAAAGGCAAACGAAGCAGCGGTTGTTGCGGGGGTGGCGGTGGTCGGTAAGACCTTTCCCTAAGAACAGTTGAATATTGCCACGCAAGGCCGGATGCGCGGGTTGATCGGAACCTGGCGTTTCAGGAATGGCAGAGGCAGTGGTTCAACAGCGAATAACAATATATTTGAGCGTCTCCGTACCTACACCCATGTATAGCTTGTTGGTCAAAGGTAGTTTTTCTACTTTCTAAATACACAATCTCTTACTAATTCCCTTTCGGGAGCCGCGTCTGAAAAGGTGCGGCATTTTTTTGCCCAAATGCAGACTGAAAGCGTCAGGCCAACTGCTTGAAATGGGCTGCGGCAAATGCAGCCACACCAAACCACCGCGTTACATCGAAAAACGAATTCTAAATATTTGTTTGTTAGGGTAAGTACTTCCCCCTTCCTGGGCGTTTCCTCCTAAGACTTGGGCCGGCGCATGTTTGTGTCGGCCTCTTTTTGCTGCCACCAGCCGACTATCGCCACGAAAGGCCGGATGCGCGGGTCGATAAGCAGCCAGTGTTTTTGAGAGCCGACTTAATCACCTGTCCAATCTGTCCAGCCCCAATTTTATGTACCACTTTTTGAGAGAGTTTCTGGGACTGGTGGACGCATGTTCAGAGCCTGATGCGGCCTGATCTGGTTGTACTGCTTAAGCCATGTGTTGATGACAATCTGTGCCTGTTTGGTTGTGTGGAACCACTCGGCATTTAAAACCTCCCGACGCAACGTGCCATTGAACCGCTCATCGTATCCGTTCTCCCAAGGCGATCCTGGATATATCTGGATTGGCTCTACCCCAATCTTCAGCAACTGTTTCTGAAGGGAAGCTGCAATAAACTCCGGACCATTGTCAGAGCGAATGTATTCCGGTTTGCCACGCTCAAGCAGCAACGGGTAGAGCGCTTCCAGCACATCATCGCTATTCATTCTCAACCGGGCAACAACGCACAGTGCTTCACGGGTATATTCGTCCAGCACGGTCAACATCTTGTAGGGCCGTCCGTTGCTCAATCGATCATGAACAAAGTCTACGCTCCAGATGTGATTGGGATATTGAGGCCTGAGCCGGATAACCGAACTGTCTTTGTGATACAGCCGCTTGCGTTTCTTGTGCCGCTCAGGGAGTTGGAGACCTTCCTCGCGCCACAAGCGTTCAATCTTCTTGAGATTGACCTTCCAGCCTTCGATGCGCAAAAGCGCGGCAATCTTGCGATAGCCATAGCGTCTATACTGTTTCGCCAACCGGACCATCGCCAGGCGTAGAGCGTCTTCACCATCTTTGGACACAGCCTTGTAATGCATCGTGCTGCGTGCCACGCCCACCACCCGACAGGTCCGGCGCTCCGAAGTTGCAAGCTTCTGGCGAACGTGAACCACCGCTCGGCGAAGCAGATCAGTCGTCAGGCTTTCGGCTTTAAAAAATCAAGGCTCTCCTTCAGGATCAACTTGTCCAACTCCAGCTCAGCAACAATCTTCCTGAGACGATCATTCTCTTTCTTAAGCGCCTTCAACTTTGCCAAGTCAGAACGACCCATACCGCCAAAACGCCTGCGCCAACCATAATAGGTCTTGTCAGAGATGCCTGCGTGTCGACACGCGCTCACAACATCCATACCACCATGCACGTTGACTTCAATCTCACGCAGGAGACGCAGAATATCTTCGTCTGAGTATCTTTTTCTAGCCATGATAAAACTCTCTCCGTGGCAGAGTTTCAAAAAAATCATGGCACAGTTTTAGGGGGCTAAGACAAATCCCGATTATAAGGCAACCGAGGAGGGCGCCGGGAATCGACCCGAAACCGCCCACGACCGCGCCCGCAAAGGCCTTGATGCCAAACGCACTCATCCCGGTGTCCACCTGGGTAACAGGCGCCATCATCACTCCGGCAATGGCGGCAACCATGGCGGCGATTGCCCACACGAGCGAGATCAGCCGTTTTACTGGTATCCGGCAAAAGTAGGCAGCGAGCTGGTTTTGTGAGGCAGCCTGAATTGCCAGCCCTGTCCGGGTTCTGGAAAAGAAAAAATAGAGAAGCACGCATAGAAAGACCGTGCCGGCAATGATGGCAATGCAATCCAGACCGATCACCAGCGGGCCGATTTCGATGTCGCTTTGGAACGGCACCGTTAAAGCTTGCGGCGACCATCCCCAAATCATGCCCGCCAGCGAGCGCAGCATGAGCGCGATCGCAACGGTGAGGATGAAAATGATTGCCTGGGATTCGCCGACCACCAGGCGCATTACTGCCGCATCCAGAATGTAGCCAAAAACGCCCAAGGAGAGGATGCCAAGCGTCGCCGCGAGCCAGAAATTGAGCCCCATAATCTCGGCAAACGTGAGCACCATGAACGCCCCGAGCATCATCAGCTCACCATGGGCGAAGTTGATGATTTCGGTCGCTCTGTAGATAAAAACAAACCCGATAGCGACCAGCGCATATGCGCAGCCCTGGGAAATACCTATCAAAATCAGCTGGATCGCATCGGAAAACTGCATGGCCGCACCTACAACCGGAACCGGTTTGCAGCCACTACGACCGGCCTTCCTGCCGCCATCTTCCTCATTCTCCGCTCCGTTGGGTCTCGAATTTGTTGGTCAGGCCATCCGGCTTTTCTCAACAGCCAGGAGCACAGGTTTATAGCGAGTTTTCCTCTATTCAGTTACATAAATTACTAAATAGTTACATGTCAACTCGATTCATGTTAGATTGCAGCAAGGTTCATCACCTCTTGGCAAATCGCACTTGTTGACTGGAGCAGAATTCGATCATATTGAAACCTGATCTGACCATTGGGCCAGACCTTGGAAGTTGGGAAAATATGAGCAAAGCAGAATGGAATAACGCCGTTGCGAGCCGCGATGAACAGAGGCGCCAGAAGCGCTTGGCGGTTTTGCGGACCGGCGCGCGCCTGTTTAACGAGCACGGGTTCGACCGCACCACCCTAGATGATATAGCCGGAGAGTTGAATGTCTCAAAGAGGACGCTCTACTATTATGTGAAGAGCAAGGAAGAGATCCTTTTTGAATGTAACCGGCTCGGGATTGAGTACACCGAAGATCTTACGGTCTGCTGCAGCAATCCGGACATGCCGGTGTTAGAGCGCATCAGCTTGCTGCTCCGCGGTTATGCGGAATTGCTTGCCGAAGACATGGGGGCTTGTCTTGTTCTGTCGAAAGACACTTCGTTGTCCGGGCCGAACCGTGATGTGCTGGTGCAGGCACGGCGTTCATTCGATAATGACCTGCGCGAACTCATTGTCGCGGGAATTGAGGTTGGATCAATCAGGCAGTGCGATCCGAAACTCACCGCCGCTGCGATATTTGGAGCCTTCAACTGGATACCTCATTGGAACCGTAACAAATCCCCAATTCCACATGAGGAAATTGCCGACCAGTATATCGATCTATTTGTGGAAGGTTTGCGAAAGCGCTGAAACTCGGAGTGCTTCAAAAAACTTCCTCACCGAGGGAATTCGTTTGAATTAGGCGTTGGGCCCGAGCGCGCCCACGAACTCTATGCCGGCGCTGTTTTCAGAGCGCCACTTCACCCGGCATTCAGTAATGTCCGGCCGGCCCCGTAGGCGCAGGTAAATGAAATCAGAAAGCTCTTCCGCGTTTGGTGTGCTGATCAATGCCCCGCCTTCAGAAATATTGTGGACTGAGCATTCAACCAAAGCGTCAACTGCCGGGTCAACGAACCAGGCCAAATCGTAGAGGCTACGCCGCTTGCTTTGGCGTTCGAGATCAAATTCTTTGTTACTCTGCAAGATGAAATCCTCCGCGATATGGCACCGAGCGAGCCTGTGAAACAGTCAGTGTTGCAGCATGTTGCAACCTCTACCCCCTGGCGCTTTCCGGTAAACGAATGCAGGTTTCACGGCACCAGCGAGTATAAGGCGCACCCTGCAACTCGCGTGCCAGTTGTTTTTTCTGGAAATGCGCGGTTTGCGTACAAATTCCTGCTGCCGGTTTGCCAAATCGGCACGGCAGCTGTCCCAATTCGGGACCGAAGTGCCGCCCGTCCAGCCCCGCACCGTTAAGACATTAATGGTAAACGCATAAAAAGATTGAAGAATTCGCCGGGTTAACAAACTATTAAAAAGAGGCGTTTTGTGTCCTGACGCCAAGACGCGGATATAATGGCTTACAGAGGAGTCCAGCCATGCTTTTGAAGTTTCTTGCCGACGAGCGCGGCGCGTCGGCCATTGAATATGCGATGATTGCTGCCTTTCTTTCGGTTGCTATAGTTCCGGTTGTTGCAATCCTGGCCGTTAAGCTCGTGAACAATTACGAATCCGTATCAGCAATTTTTGAATAGGCTGTCACGTTCTAAAGAGTAGGTCCAATGTGGGTTGAAAAATTTTTGGCTGAGCAGGAAGCAAAAAAGCTCACCCAACCACCACGCCCGAAGGTTGAAAGGCGCTGCTATGAGCGGCGCAAGACCTGTCAGGCTGCCTGGCTGTTTGACCCGATCGACCGATCCGATTACCCCTGCACCCTGCACGATTTGTCCATTGATGGAGCATCATTCGAATTGGAAACGAATTATGCCCTGCCAAAGCAATTGCTCATCCGGTTGGATAAGGAAGAGTTCGCCATCAATTGCCAGATAGTGTGGCGGTCGAAAAAGTGGGTCGGGATCAGGTTTACCTAGAGCAATCCTCTAAGGCCCCCGCCAGAATTCATCAATCTGAACAGTTACAAAACCTGATGAAGATTCGAGCGTAGGCTATGCGATCTCAACGTCTTTAACGGTGCTCCAATAGCGCCTGCCCGCTTTCCTCAATTCTGATGTCATATGCTCAAGATTGCCTGGCTCAATCTCGCAGACAAATGCGCCGATACGGCCGTTGAACCCGCCTAAAGAGTAGAGGAAAGGAGGTTCCAGGCTTTCATCAATGCTGCGCACAAGCCAGCCATAGTCAAGCTTGGGATCGCTTTCGAACACACTGGCAAAGCGCCTATTAAGCGCCAGCGACCCGACCATGGGCACAAGACACGGTCCCACGACACGCCATGCCTGCACTTCGAAAAATTTCTTTATGCTCACACTGGGGCCGCCCCAGGTGAGAATAGAAAATTCGGCGACCGCCACCCCTGGCTTCGCTTCAAGTATCGGACCGCTGAAATTCTCTTGAACAGCGTCTTGATCGTCCGATTCCAGCTTGTGCAACCACTCCAAAATCATAACTTTGACACTCTGTCATGCGCTAATTGACCACAGGTGGCGTGACTTGAGGGGAAGAGAGAATGCGGTCCCAAGCCCCACGATCACAATCAGGTATTATTCATGCAGAGCCGTCGAAAAATGATTAATAAACCACTACGCCTCTATTCTACCCTAACAAATTCCCAACGCGGATTTGCCGGGCGCAACAGCTGATTCGCCAATTACGCAAAACTCATCGCTCAAATTCTTGCCTAAATATGAACAATACCAACAGGTAAACGGTTCCTGCTTGGTGCCTTAGCAGTGTTCGGCTATCATCCGGGCCAACCTGGGGGACATCCGGGGCAAAAATAGTTCGCTCACGAAAACATGCTGTGCTGGGAAGGCTGTGAGATGAAAAGTGAACGGGTCTGGCGTAAGGCGGGTGCGCCGCGCATTCTCACTGGATTGATTTGCGCCTTTTCCGTCGCCGCGGTGATTGCGGTGCCGGGTGTGGCTGTGAAAGCGGAACCGTTGAGGTCCGCAATGTCGAAAGCCTATTTGAACAATCCGGAGCTGCGCGCTGAGCGGGCAAGGCAACGTGCAACCGATGAACAGGTGCCGCAGGCTGTTGCAGGCTGGCGCCCGACGATTATAGCAAATGGCGATTATGGAATGGATTGGGCCGGGGACCGTGTAAGGGTCACCGATCCTGAAACCGGAGCGGGCGTAACGGCCAAGAAAACCACCACCATCAACAATGGCGGCTTTCTCATCACGTTGAGCCAGCCGATGTTCGATGGTTTTGAAACCGTAAACCGTACACGCGAGGCCGAAGCAAGCGTTGATGCAGGCCGTCAGGTTTTGCTCGGCGTAGAGCAGACGGTTCTGCTTGATGCGGTAACTGCCTATATGGATGTTTACCGCGATCGTTCCATTGTGGTGTTGCGTTTGAAGAACGTGGAAGCGTTGAAAGAACAACAACGCGCCACCACGGCCAGGTTCGATGTGGGTGAAGTGACCCGAACAGACGTTGCCCAATCTGACGCGCGCCTTGCAGAGGCGGAATCAGCACTTGTGGTTTCACGCGCCAACCGTGCAGCTGCGGAGGCGTTTTACACGCGGGTTGTTGGCAACAAGCCTGGAAAACTTAACCTTCCAGGCAGATTGCTCGCCAAGATGCCCCGGTCATTGCGTGGCGCATTGGCAATGGCTGAATCCCTCAACCCCACCATCCTCGCCGCGGCATATAATGAGGAAGCTTCCAAATTTGCCATCGAAGTGGCCAAGAGCGATCTGTTGCCGGATTTGTCCCTCCAGGCTGATTATGGCATGCGCCACCGCCCGGCGGAGTTTATTCGGAAGCGGGAAGCCGGTTCTCTATTTGGCTTGTTGAGCATTCCGCTCTATCAGGGCGGTGCGGTTTATTCGCGTGTTCGCGAGGCCAAGCAGACAAACAGCCAGCGCCGGCTTGAAATTCTCGATGCCCGTCGCATTGTGCGCCAGAATGTGGTGACCTCGTGGAGCAATATTCAGGCAGCTGACGAGGCGCTTGTTTCCGCCCAGGAGCAGGTGCGTGCAAACGAGCTCGCCTATGAGGGCGTGAAGCAGGAAAACCTGGTGGGTTCGCGGACGACGCTGGATGTTTTGAACGCCGAAAGCGAGCTTTTGGATTCTAAGGTTTCGGTTGTAATTGCCCAACGCGAACAGGTGGTTTCGCGTTATCAATTGATTGCCTCGGTAGGCAAGCTCACATCGGAGTTCCTAAGGCTCGGTGTTCATCAATATGACCCAACGATCAACTACGAACGCGTGAGAAACAAAAAATTCGGCACCGACATTGTTGATACCGAATAGGGCAACGTCAAAGGGGGGAGATGACAAGCCAGGCTTCGCAGTTTGTCGGTTCGATCCCTGAAAATTATGACAAGGGGCTCGGCCCCCACATTTTTCATGGCTATGCAAATGATCTGGCCCAAAGGGTGGCCGCGCTTTCCCCTGTAAGGGTGCTTGAGCTGGCGGCGGGCACCGGCATTGTGACCCGAAGGCTGCGCGATGCGCTCGATGAAGGTTGCAGGCTCACCGCGTCCGATCTCAACGGCCCAATGCTGGATGTTGCAAAAGAGAAGTTCGAAAACGGGGAGCTGGTGGACTTCCAAGTCATCGATGCCATGGATATCTCCCATGGAGATGAAAACTTTGATGCGGTCGTTTGCCAGTTCGGCGTGATGTTCTTCCCCGATAAGGCCCGGTCATTTGCTGAAGTTCACCGGGTTTTGAAGCCCGCTGGCCATTACATTTTCAGTTGCTGGGATTCGTGGACTGAAAATCCGTTTGCCGAACTTGCCCACACCGTGGTGATGGAGTTCTTCCCCGAAGATCCGCCGGGTTTTTATAAAGTGCCGTTCAGCTACTATGACAGCGAAGAAATTGAGGAAACTGTTCTGGGTGCAGGTTTTGACCAGGTGGAAATTGAGCATGTTGCGCTCACTTCGCCGATACCCTCTCCTGAACTGTTCGCGAAAGGCGTTGTTTTCGGCAACCCGCTTTTTGACGAAATCATCTCACGAAATGGCGATGCAAACGCTGTGCAGGAACGGATGACGGTTGCAATTGCCGAGCAATTGGGAAAACAGATGCCGCTGAAAGCCCTAGTGGTGCACGCCCGGAAGTGATGAGTAGCTGGCCTCTAAAAGCCCTCGAACTTCCCTTCCACCTTCACTTTCAGCCCGGGAATGATGAGAAGGTCGGGGTTCGGAAACGTCACCAGATGTGAGACTTTGCCGGTTTTTTCATCAACCCGGTGAAATGAGCCTACATAAGTTCCTGTGTGGGGATAAACTTCCCCATTGGTGAATTTGAGCCTGACATTGGTGGCCTGCTTCATGCCCTTGATTTGGCGCTTGCGGATCTTGAGATGCACTTCCGGGTCGACATCGATAACGATGAATATCGGGTCATACTTAACGATGATCACAGCGGGCTTGCCCTCGCGCCGCGCCATGTCGCCCACATCCATGTTGATTTCTGACACCAGGCCGTTGATTGGCGATCTGATGACTGTGTTTTCAAGATCAAATTTTGCCGCGCTCAGCTCCGCCTTTGCTTCTCCCAGATTTCCGCGGATGAGATTATACGCGACCATCAGGGCATGCACCTTGTTGGACGTGGTGAGCTTTTTATCCAACAATCCTTTTTGCTTGCCGAGCTCTTCTTTGACGTTCTTATACCGCTGGGTCAGATTGTCGAACCGCGACTGGAGCCGGTCGACCACAAATTGGTACCGGGTTGGATCGACCCGGAAAAGCTGTTCGCCCTGATTCACACTCCTGCCGACGCGCTCGATGGCTTCAATTACAGGACCTTCCGAGCGGGGTAAAACCTCAATTGTCTCCCGGGCCATGGCGCGGCCATCAAACTCAACCGTTTTTGTTTCTGCTTCTTCTGCGGATTGGGTGTTTTGCGCGCCAGGCGTTGGTGGGAACAGGAAGATGCATGCAGCCGTCAGGCATATCAACAAAGTGAACTGCGCCATCAGGCCGGCACGCCTACATACAGAAAAATTTTGAACCCGTCTCAGCTGCATGAGCAAATTGCTCCCTGGTCACAAGGAGGTGCTGGCGCTGCCACGCACATGCCCTTGGACTTGCCCTTGGCTTTGCACCACAAATTGCAGTCGAATTTGTCGGGATGGCCGATATCGTTATCGTGTTTATGCAATACCCCAGCGCCTGGATTTGATTCTACCAGCTCGCCGCCGGATGTACAGGCCTCGCCGAAACTGCGCCCGTTAGGCTTTCCGTTTTCATCGGTTCCTATGTGGCAGCCGGATGTGCCCGGATCAACGCCATCAGTATCCTTCCACCAGGTGGTTTCACCTTCCATGCAGTCAGCAGGTTTGAATTCAAACGTACCCAACGCCCCGGCCATATCCTTGGCCTCCTATGAGGGTTCATCATCAGCAATGGAAACCAGTGGGAACAAAATAATAAGGAACGCCGCCCAAAGAATTCTTGCAAACACCTTCGCCATCTCACACCTCCCACTACTTGATTTAACCGTCAATTAGTTGCGCTTATTATAATTGCCTCCAGAAATTTGCCGCGCAACAACATTCCTTCTGCCGAGAATTGTTGCGAGTTTTCTAAGGTCACAACAGACTCACTCACAGCCGTTAGAGCGCTTGAACACACCCATTTGTGCGCGGCTGAACACGCGTCCGAATTTGACAAGGAAAAACCGAAAACTCATACTCGTCCGGCCCGGCAACGTGGGCATGCGTCCGCCGGCCCGCAAATACGCCATGCCTCACAGAGGAGGTCCGAATTGGCTGAAAAACCCCACTCTGCAAGCTTACAGCTGGATAACGCATCGCAATTGCTTCGCGGCATGGAAACCCATACCAAGGTTATCACCACACTTGCCGAGGCAATGATCCGGACCGCACAGGCCATTGACGATCCGGGGATAAGTGAACCGCTTGATGAAACAGCATGCCTGATTGAGCGCGCAATCAAGGCAATTGAGATTAACCGTGCGCATGCATTGCGCGCTATTCACACCGAAGAAGCCGATATTGACCCTGTCAGCTAGGGTCAGACCTCTCTGGCTGATGGCCAACATGCTGGCGCTTTTCCTGGCAGTATTTGCTTTTCTTGCATCTGCAAAAGGCAACGAACTGGTCGATCTTGAACTGGTTCTGGCCGTCGATATTTCCTTGTCGATGGACAAGGATGAACAACGCCTTCAAAGGCAAGGATATGTTTCCGCATTTCGTGATCCGGGCATTCATGCTGCCATACAAAGCGGCCCTCATGGCAGCATCGCAGTAACTTATGTGGAGTGGGCGGGAAGCGGTAGCCAGTCCGTAATCGTTCCCTGGCGCATCATTAAATCTTCAGAAGATGCGCACGCATTTGCCGATGCCTTGGCCGCCGAGCCGGCGGTGCGCGCCCTCTATACATCGATTTCTGAAGCTGTTCTGGCATCCAGCCGCCTGATATCAATTTCGCCTGTGAAAGGCTTGAGGCGGGTTATTGATGTCTCTGGTGATGGCCCAAACAATTCCGGCATAGCCATTGAGGTGGCCCGCGATCGTGTGGTTTCATCGGGTATTGTGATAAACGGCCTGGCCATCGAGCTTGGCCAGGGCGGAGGTGCGTACTCCTATTTCGATCTCCCAGACCTTGATCGGTACTACAAGGATTGTGTCATTGGCGGGCCCGGTTCGTTCGTGCTTTCAATCCGCAACAAGAATGAATTTGCCGCTGCAATCCGAAAAAAATTGTTGTTGGAGATTGCCAACACACCACCGCCTGAAACCGGAAGGCTGTGGCGGGCGCAGCTTGCTGGTGAAGAGGAAAAGTATGACTGCCTGATCGGAGAAAAACTCTGGCGGCAGTATCAGATGGACTATGGCGATGAGTGACTTCGGCAGGCCCCCAACATCATCGTCACACGATTGTCCTCAAATTTTAAGGCTCGCCGGGAAACGAAATCTTTTCAGCGCGATCGAGCGGGTATATGGGGCGCTGCACGTTCCGGTAATGCAAAATGGAATTGTCAGATGTAGTAACCCCTTCACCGTCCAGAGTGAACGTCGCCTTGGCAATCGGCTCAAACCCGGCACGGTAATGGATGCGTGATTTCAACAGAATGTATTTGCATTTGAGGGGATCAATTCCGTTCTCGGTGAGAATGCCTGCATCCCAAGGTTCATGATGTTTTGACGTCACGACGATATGGACGCCGTTCACTTTCAGCACTGCTGTGGGCCCGGTATCAACTTCAACACCGGTATACATGGGCCCGCGCACAATCCAGCGGCCATCAGTGATATTCACGATCCTGCCGCTGACACGAAGAGGCTTACCGCTCAAGCCAAGCGAGGGCATGGGGGTTTTACCGCCCAAATCAAGGGTAATCTCCGCTCCTTTGCCTGCCGCGTGCATATGTTCTGCGGCCTCTGGGTCGAAAACCGTTGCCACCGCAACCCCGTCAAGACCGGACTTCAGGATCTCCGCAATAACCGTCATGACATCAGATGTGCCGCCCGACCCCACATTGTCAGCATGATCAAGCAACACAACCGGGGCAACATTGGCAGCGCGCGCTTTCTCAATCGTCTCGCTTATGGGCCTGTGCCGGTACGCAAGCTCTTCGTGGGCAGCCCACGCCTTTTGCAAAAGCCTGTCGCGGGCGGCTTCAGCCGCCGCCAAATCGCCATCGGCAACAGTAACCACCGAAAGGCCCGCATGGTGCACATCAACCATGGGAAAGCCGCCCAAAACCGTAGCTGCCAGCATACCGTCAGCCTCTTCCTGGCGAGTTGCTTCCTGCAGTGATTTCATGGGTTCATCAGCGGTTCCCATGCGCAGTGTTTGTGCCAGAATAGGGGCTGCCCCCCAGGCCATAACCGGGTTCGCCTTCCCGTCAATCTTGTCCCACAAAACGGCGCCAATTTTCAGTCCGACTTCATACATATCCGTGTGGGGATAGGATTTGTAGCCAATGATGGCATCGCTCAACGCCACCATTTCTTCTGTCAGATTGGTGTGCATATCAAGGGTGACAGCAATTGGGAGGTCCGGCGCAATCTCACGAATTCTTCGCAACAGCCCGCCCTCACCATCCGGTTCGTGCTCAGCGGTCATGGCCCCGTGCAGATCAAGAAAAACCGCATCAATGTTGTTTTCCAGCAGGGGCTCGGTAATCCAGCGGGCAAGCTTTTCGTAAGTTTCATCCTCAACCAACCCGCTTGGCATGGCCTCTGCGGCCAAAGGTGAAACAATCTCCGCGCCGTGGGCGTCCGCCAAATCGAAATAGGCGGCAATGGGCATGTTCGTTCCGCGATATGCGGCCTCAACCGCCTCACCACGGTGCAAACCCCAATCCTCAAACCGGGCCAAATCGGTGCGGACCGGCGAGAACGAATTGGTCTCATGCTTCATCATCGCGCACAGAACTCGCATGGCAACTACAACGCTCCCTTTTGTTCAGACTCTTTTCTATGTTTCAACCGGTCAAGAGAAAAACAAACTCAAGAAACAAAAGCCATTGACTCAATAGCTCGTCCGCGCCCTACTATAAAATCACTGGCGGATACAAATATCGTTGAAATATTTGATAATAAAAACCAGAAAGCCCTCCGCCGGCATAACAGGAGGAAACGCTATGTTTAAATGGACCAGGCGTCAATTCTTTGCCGCTATGGCAGCCATACCGATTGCCCTCGGTGCTGCCGGCGCAGCGACAGAGGCGCTCGCTGAAAAGGTATTGCGGGTAATTCCGCATGCTGATCTTAAAAACCTCGACCCGATCTGGACGACGGCTTACATCTCCCGCAACCATGGCTACCTCATCTATGACACGCTGTTTGCGATGGATGAGAACTTTTCGCCGCAGCCGCAGATGGTCGAATCTTGGACTACATCTGACGACAAGCTGACATGGACTTTCAAGCTACGCGATGGCTTGAAATGGCACGATGGCGGCGATGTGACCGCGGAAGACTGCATCGCGTCCCTGCAGCGCTGGGGCAAGCGCGACGGAATGGGCCAGCAGCTGTTTGGCGTCATTGATAGCCTCACGGCGGCAGATGCCAAAACCATCGTCATGAAGTTGAAAAAGCCCTATGGGCTGGTGTTGGAATCAATCGGCAAAATCTCATCGAACGTGCCGTTCATGATGCCCAAGCGCATCGCCGAGACCGATCCGTTCAAACAAATCCAGGAGCACATCGGTTCAGGACCGTTTATCTTCAAGCAAGATGAGTGGGTGCCGGGCAACAAGGTTGTTTACGTCAAGAACCCAAATTATGTGCCCCGTTCAGAGCCGCCTTCGGCTGCCGCTGGCGGCAAGGTTGTCAAAGTTGACCGGGTTGAATGGACCTACTTCCCTGATCAGACAACCGCAATGAATGCGCTCATCAACAATGAAGTGGACTATTTTGAATCGCCCACCAATGACCTGATGCCCATTCTGGAATCAAACCCGGATGTGGTTGTCGAAATCAACGACCCGCTGGGCAATATCGGCTTTGCCCGCTTCAACCATTTGCTGCCGCCATTCGACAAGGCGGAAGTACGCCGGGCCGCCATCATGGCCATGAAGCAGGAAGACTATATGGCCGGCGCGTTGGGCGACAAGAAGTTCTGGAAGACGTGCTACAGTGTGTTCCCGTGCGGCACCCCGCTGGACAACAACATGGGCAGCGATGTCATCAAAACCGGCAACATCGAAAAAGCCAAGGACGCTCTTGTAAAATCTGGCTATGACGGAACGCCGGTAATCATCATGCAGCCGACCGATGTGCCGGTTCTTTCCGCATTCTCGTTGATAACTGCAGAGAAGCTGCGCAAGATTGGCATGAAGGTCGAAGTCCAGGCCATGGACTGGTCGACCCTTACCTCGCGCCGCGCAAAGCGTGACCCTGTTGCCGATGGCGGCTGGAACATGTTCCACACTTGGTGGATCGGCGCTGATGTTATCGACCCGATGGCGATTGCATTCTCGGGCAACCCGGACAAGGGCTGGTTTGGCTGGCCCACCGATGATGAGCTCGAAAAGCAACGGGCCGCCTATGCGGTTGCCGAAACTTTGGATGACAAAAAGAAAATCGGCGAAAAAGTGCAAGACCGGTTGTGGGCTGTTGGCGCATCTGGCCATCTCGGCCAGTTCTTCGTGCCGGTGGCTTACCGGAAGAACGTGAAGGGGCTTATCAAGTCTCCTGTTCAGTTCTTCTGGAACATGTCGGTTGAATAGGAAGGTTTGATTGGGTGGCCGCTCCCCAACATGGGGCGGCCCCCAGTTTTTTTGAACTATGCTGGCATATATTTTCAGACGCATACTTGCGACGATCCCGGTGATGGGGGTGGTTGCTCTTTTTGTATTTTTGATGTTGCGATTGTCCCCGGGCGATCCGGCTGCAGTGATTGCAGGTGACTATGCCACGACTGAAGATGTGGAGCGCATCCGTGAGCAATTGGGGCTGAACGAGCCTATATTCGTCCAATTCACAACTTGGCTGGGCAGTCTTTTGCAAGGCGATCTGGGCATTTCCATTTTCACCAATCTGCCTGTGACAACGCTGATTGCGCAACGCCTGGAGCCGACAATTATGCTGACGCTCACCACGATTATTTTCACAATAATTGTGGCGGTTCCGCTCGGCACGATTGCCGCATGGAAAGCGGGCTCAATCATCGACCGGCTTGTGATGCTTTTCTCCGTTGCAGGATTCTCCATTCCGGTCTTTGTGCTCGGTTATATCCTCATCTACATCCTGTCGATGCAGCTCAAATGGTTGCCTGTGCAGGGCTATAAGTCGCTGTTTACCGATGGGATTATCCCATTCACGCGCCACATTATTTTGCCGACGGTTACATTATCGGTGATTTTTATCGCCCTGATTGCGCGCATGACCCGCGCCTCGGTTATGGAGGTTTTGCAGGAAGATTATGTGCGCACCGCCCGCGCCAAGGGCCAAAATGAAATGAAAGTGCTGCTGCGCCATGCCTTGCGCAATGCGGCGGTTCCAATCGTTACAGTTATTGGCCTTGGGATTGCGTTGTTGATCGGCGGCGTGGTGGTGACCGAAAGCGTCTACAACATTCCAGGCCTTGGCCGGCTTGTGCTCGATGCGGTGCTCAAGCGTGACTACCCCATCATCCAGGGCCTCATCTTGCTGTTCAGCTTTGTCTACATCCTGGTCAATCTCATCATTGACCTTGCCTATACCCTCTTCGATCCGAGGATCAGATATTGAACGCCGATTCCACCAGCCCTGATACCGGCAAGCTAAGTGCTGAAGAAGTGCTCTCTGAACGCGCTGATCCTGGTGTGGTTGCATTGCTGTTGCGTCATCCTTCAATCGTCTGGGGCGGCGCGCTTCTTTCCATTATGGTTCTCATCGGCTTGTTCGGGCCCTCCTTTACCGCTGACCCGGTTGCCCTTAATCCCATAATGCGCTTAAAGCCGCCATCTGGCGAAAGCCTCTTCGGAACGGACTTTCTTGGCCGGGATGTTTTTTCGCGCGTTATTTATGGTGCTCGGATATCGTTGGTCGTTGGCCTTGCAGTTTCTGTAATCGCAGTGGTGCTTGGCCTGTTTATAGGGCTGGTTGCCGGGTATATGCGCACCCTTGATGCCATTGTCATGCGCGTCATGGATGGGTTGATGGCAATTCCAGGCATCCTTCTGGCAATCGCCCTTATTTCACTTTCCGGTGCAACCCTGGCAACGGTCGTCATTGCAATCATGATCCCAGAAATACCGCGGGTTGTCCGGCTGGTGCGCTCGGTGGTGCTGACCGTTCGCGAAGAGCCCTATGTTGAGGCTGCCATAGCAGCAGGCACAAAACTGCCGCACATTCTCTACCGGCATATTCTGCCCAACACGATTGCCCCGCTAATTGTGCAGGCAACCTATATTTGCGGCTCAGCCATGCTGACCGAATCCATCCTTGGTTTCCTGGGGGCTGGCATTCCTCCTGAAATTCCAAGCTGGGGGAATATCATGTCGGAAGGGCGCACCTACTTCCAGCTTTCCCCATGGATTATTTTCTACCCCGGTGTTGCGCTGGCCCTGACGGTTCTGGCGGTCAATATTGTTGGTGATGGATTGCGCGATACGCTGGACCCGCGCATTGCAAGGAAGATGTAGTGGATGGCCAAGCAAACGCAGAGAAAATCCACCCGCGGATCAAGCCAAATTGGTCACGGTGAAACCGTTCTCACCATCAACGGGTTGAGCGTCAGCCTGCCGGAAGGTGCAGACCGGGAATTCGCAATCGAAGATGTAACGCTTCATGTGGATCAGGGTGAGATTGTCTGCATTGTCGGGGAATCTGGATCGGGAAAGTCAGTTACTGCCCACACCGTGATGGGGCTAATTCCAAAGGAAGATCTCAAACCCGTCGCCGGCGAAGTGTTTCTTGAAGGCGAGGAGCTTCTCAACAAAACGGATAAGCAATTATGCCAGTTGCGCGGCGAGCGCATGGCGATGATTTTCCAGGAACCGATGACGGCCCTCAACCCGGTTATGAAAGTCGGCGAACAAATAGGCGAGATGCTCGAAATTCATACCAAAATGGATGCCAGCGCCCGCAAGGTCCGGGTGCTTGAGGTGATGGAAGATGTCAAACTTCCCGATCCGGCGCTCATGTATGATTCTTATCCGCACCAGCTTTCAGGCGGCCAGCGCCAGCGCATCATGATTGCCATGGCATTGGCGCTGGAGCCTGGCCTTTTGATCGCCGATGAGCCCACCACCGCACTGGATGTCACCACCCAAGCGCAAATACTTGATCTTATAAAAGAAATACAACGCAGCCACGGTACCGGCGTGATGTTCATCACCCATGATTTCGGCGTTGTTGCGGAAATTGCCGACAGGGTGGTGGTGATGCAATTCGGCAAAATTGTTGAACAAGGCGATGCAAAGCAGGTTCTTACGAAACCAGAACATCCCTATACGAAAATGCTCATGGCATCGGTTCCGAGTATGGACCCGCCGGAGCGTACAGCTGTCATCAGCGTTGAGCCCGCGCTCGAAACAAGCAAGCTCAACAAAACTTATGGCTCCGCCGGCTGGTTCGGGGGCGGGCGCGTGGTGAAAGCTGCCAACGATGTGGATCTTGTGGTTTACAGGGGCGAGACACTTGGGGTTGTCGGCGAATCCGGTTCTGGGAAATCTACAGTTGCCCGCTGCATCATGCGCCTAATTGATCCCACATCAGGGGAAGTTCTGATCCATGGTGAGAACATCGCAACTCTTAATGAAAATGCCCTGCGGCCTTTCCGGAGCGATGTGCAAATCGTTTTCCAGGACCCTTACAGATCTCTCAACC
>JBPCVY010000048.1:0-41138 GCA_051010055.1 Hyphomicrobiales bacterium
TTATCCAGGCAAGCTTTCCGGCATCTTCCGGCTCAATTGTCTCTGCATCTTCGGTGGTTTCCACCAAAGTAATGGCCCGTTCGGGCAGCTGGCCCATGGTGCCGATAACTTCCGGGTGTCCGGCATGGCCGATCATGATGATGTCCAGGCCGCGCTCATGGTGGCGTTCTGCTTCCATATGAACCTTGGAAACCAGCGGGCAGGTTGCATCCAGATAAAACAGGTTGCGCCGCTTGGCGTCGGCCGGAACTGATTTTGGAACCCCATGGGCGGCAAAGATAACCGGGTGCTCGCCGTCGGGCACTTCGTTCAGCTCTTCAACGAAAATCGCCCCCTTGTTTTCCAGGTCTTCAACCACATAGCGATTGTGAACGATTTCGTGACGCACATAGACAGGCGCGCCGAATTTCTCCAGCGCCAGCTCTACAATATCGATAGCGCGCACCACACCGGCGCAAAATCCGCGCGGTGCAGCCTTCAAAATCTTCAGTTTCTTGCGTTCGTTAATGGTCATGGCCATTTCCCGCAGTGAGACAGTCCGTTTTGCCGTAATAGAGGTATGAGAGGGGCAAAAGTCAAGCCAGCCCAATCATTTGCCGCGCCTATTTGTAAGACTTTTCAGCTTCCGGAACAACTAGGCTTGACGGATGGCCGCAACCCCGTCATTTATAGCGCCATCAAGGCTATGGCCAATGCGGGAGAGACCGGCTCAAAGCTGCCGGCGCCGAAGGAGCAACCGCCCCGGAAACTCTCAGGCAGAAGGACCGCAATTGGTGTGCCGCTCTGGAGAGCAGCTGTGTAAGTGATTGCACCGCTCACCGAAGGGGGTAAGCTGGATTGGCGCGCTACCGGCAAGCGGATGCGCTGAAAAAGTGAAATCTCTCAGGTTTCTGACAGATGGGGTGGTGCTGGGACTTTTTCCCGGTCACTATGTTCTGTCGGTGATGCCTGGGAGACAAGCATGGCAAATCAAAGTTCAGATGAAAAGCTGGCCAAAACGCCGCTCCACGAGCGCCACGTGGCGCTGGGCGGGCGGATGGTGCCTTTTGCCGGCTACGAAATGCCCGTTCAATATCCAAGCGGGATAATTGCCGAGCATAATCAAACCCGCGAAAGCGCCGGTTTGTTCGATGTCTCGCATATGGGCCAGTGTTTCGTCATTGGTCCCGATCACGAAACTACCGCTGCGGCGCTTGAAGCACTGGTGCCCGCTGACATTCTTGGCCTGGAACTCGGCCAGCAGCGCTATACCCAGTTCACCAATGAAAATGGCGGCATAATCGATGATTTGATGGTCACTCGGTCAGTATCGCCAGATGATGATGGCAGATTGTTCCTGGTGGTGAACGCAGCATGCAAGGATGTTGATTTTGCGCTGCTTAAGGAAAACCTTCCTGAAGGCATCAGGTTTGAAGAGATAAGCGGCAGGGCGCTGCTGGCTGTGCAGGGGCCAAAGGCGGTGGATGCGCTTTCGCGCCATTGCCCGCAAGCTGCAGCGCTTTCCTTCATGAGCGCAACCAGCGCGGAATTTGACGGTATTGATTGCCATATTTCGCGGTCTGGCTACACCGGTGAGGATGGCTATGAGATTTCCGTACAAGCAGAACATGCAGGTGCGGTTATGGATGCGCTTTTGGCCGAGCCTGAGATTGAACCCATTGGCCTTGGAGCCCGCGACAGCCTGCGCCTGGAGGCGGGACTTTGCCTTTATGGTCACGATATTGACCAGACCACCACGCCGGTTGAGGCAGGGCTATTATGGTCTATCGGCAAGCGCCGGCGTGAGGAAGGCGGGTTTCCCGGAGCGCACATTGTGCAGCAGCAAATAGCAGAAGGGCGCAAGCGCGCACGCGTTGGCATATTGCCGGAAGGCCGCGCACCCGCACGCGAAGGCACTGTCATGGTCAAGGATGGCACTGAAATTGGCACGATAACTTCCGGTGGTTTTGGCCCGTCCGTGGGCGGGCCTGTGGCCATGGGCTACGTTTCAATTGAACATGCCAAGGCCGATACGGCCTTGGATTTAATGGTGCGGGGGAAGGCCTTGCCGGCCCGGGTGGCAAAACTGCCCTTCTCGCCACATGGATATAAGCGTTGAATAATCTTCTAGCGGAGGAACGAAAATGAGCGATGTAAAGTTTACCGAAGATCATGAATGGATCAGCCTTGATGGCGATATTGCCACCATCGGCATCACCAACCATGCCCAGGAACAACTGGGTGATGTGGTGTTCGTGGACTTGCCGGAAGTTGGCGCTTCGGTGGAAAAAGGCGGCGAAGTGGCCGTTGTCGAAAGCGTGAAGGCGGCAAGCGATATCTTTGCGCCGGTTTCGGGCGAAGTCACCGAAGTGAACGGCGATTTGGAAGGTGAACCCACCAAGGTGAACGAAGATGCCGAAGGTGCTGGCTGGTTCATGAAGATCAAGGTGAGCGATGCCTCCGAACTTGAAGATCTCATGGACGCGGCTGCCTACAAGGCATTCGCCGAAGCTGAAGGCTAAAACCTTGGAAACTTCAAGAAACTGAAAGTGTATGCGCCATGTCAGATAAAAGACCGGCCCTGGAAGAACTGGAACCGGGCGCCAATCTCATACCCCGCCACATTGGCCCGCGCGATGATGACGTTGCGGAGATGCTATCGGAAATCTCGGCAAACTCGCTTGATGATTTGATCAGCAAGGTAGTGCCGGAAGCCATCCGCACCGGGCGCCCGCTGACGCTTCCTGATGCCAAGAGCGAACGGGAATCGCTTTCCTATTTGCGCAAGATGGCGGACAGGAACCGGGTTTTCACTTCGATGATCGGCATGGGATATTACGGCACGGTGACGCCCAAGATAATCCTGCGCAAGGTTCTTGAAAATCCCGGCTGGTATACGGCCTACACACCCTATCAGGCAGAGGTGAGCCAGGGCCGGCTTGAAGCATTGTTAAACTTCCAGCAAATGGTCCAGGACCTTACCGGATTTGATCTGGCCAATGCTTCGCTGTTGGATGAAGCAACCGCTGCAGCCGAAGCAATGGCGATGGCAAAGCGGGTTTCTAAGTCAAAGAGCAATTGTTTCTTTGTTGACGAAGACACCCATCCCCAAACCATTGCGGTTCTTGAAACCCGGGCAGAAGCGTTCGGGTTTGAAATTGTCATTGGCGATCCGTTCGCCGACATTGAAGGGCGGGAAGTTTTCGGCGCGCTTCTTTCATATCCCGGCTCAAGCGGTGAAATCCGCGATTTCCGCAGCGTTATTGAGGTTATTCACGGGCAGGGGGCGCTGGCCGCGATGGCGACGGATTTGCTGGCCCTTGCCTTGCTGACGCCGCCTGGCGAGCTTGGAGCAGATATTGCTATTGGCAGTGCTCAGCGCTTCGGTGTGCCCATGGGCTATGGCGGCCCGCACGCGGCGTTTTTTGCCACCAGCCAGGCCCACAAGCGGACGGTTCCGGGCCGCATTATCGGCGTGTCGGAAGATGTGCACGGCAATCAGGCATTGCGCATGGCCCTGCAGACCCGCGAGCAGCATATCCGCCGAGATAAGGCCACCAGTAATATTTGCACCGCCCAGGTGCTGCTGGCGGTGATTGCCGGTTTTTATGCGGTTTATCACGGGCCTGAGGGTATCAGGAAAATTGCCCGCAGGGTTCACCGAATGACGAAAATCCTGGCAGCTGGCATCCGCGAACTCGGGTTCGATGTGGTGAGCGAAGGCTTTTTCGACACCATCACCGTGCGCATTCCCGGCCAGGCAAACCGCATAGCGGCCAAGGCCCGCGAGAAACGCATCAATTTGCGCGTGGTCGATGCGGACCATGTTGGTATTTCGTTTGATGAAACCACCCGGCGCAGTGAGCTTGAGCGTTTGTGGACCTGCTTTGCTACCAATGCCGTAGAGGTTATCTCAGTTTCTGAAATCGATGACAGCGTCAAGCCGGTCATCATTGGGGACCTGCGCCGCAAAAGCCCCTATCTCACCCATCCCGTATTTTCGCTCTATCACAGCGAAACAGAGATGATGAGATATGTGCGGACGTTGCAGGTAAAGGACATTTCCCTTGACCGCTCAATGATCCCGCTTGGTTCATGCACCATGAAGCTCAATGCGACTTCGGAAATGATCCCGGTCACGTTCAGGAACTTTTCACAAATTCACCCCTTCGCGCCACTTGACCAAACGCAAGGTTACCAGCAGCTGTTCGAAGAGCTGGAATCGATGCTGTGCGAGATTACCGGCTTTGACGCGGTTTCCCTGCAGCCGAATGCGGGCAGTCAGGGTGAATATGCGGGCCTTCTTGCAATCCGCAAGTATCACCTTTCCAACGGAGATGATGGCCGCAATATCTGCCTCATACCTGCGTCAGCCCACGGTACCAATCCTGCAAGTGCGGTGATGGCGGGGCTGAAGGTCGTTGTCGTCAAATGCGATGAGCAAGGCAATGTCGATGTGGACGACTTGCGGGCCAAGGCAGAAGAGCACAAGCAAACCCTTGCTGCGCTGATGATCACTTACCCCTCAACACACGGGGTTTTCGAAGAAGCAATCAAGGAAATTTGCGCCATCATTCATGACAATCGCGGCCAGGTTTATTTTGACGGCGCTAATCTCAACGCATTGGTCGGGCTGGTGCGCCCTGCGGAAATTGGCGCCGATGTGTGTCATATGAACCTGCATAAGACATTCTGCATCCCGCATGGTGGCGGGGGCCCCGGCATGGGGCCTATTGGCCTGAAAGCGCATCTGGCGCCGTTTGCGCCCGACCACGATGTGGTTGACGGGGTTAACCCGGCCGCTGGCAACCGCCTGCCGGAAGGACAGGTATCAGCTGCACCCTGGGGCTCGGCATCCATCTTGCCGATCTCATGGTCCTACATCGCCATGATGGGCGCTGACGGCCTCACCCAAGCAACCAAGGTGGCCATCCTTTCGGCGAACTATATGGCCCGCAGGCTGGCGCCGCATTTTCCTGTGGTCTACACCGGACCCGGCGGTTATGTGGCCCACGAATGCATCATCGATATCCGGCAAATCAAGGAGGCCTGCGGCATTACATCGGAAGATGTAGCCAAGCGCCTTGCTGACTTCGGGTTCCATGCACCTACCATGTCGTTTCCAGTGCCCGAAACCATGATGGTTGAGCCAACTGAGAGCGAATCGAAAGCTGAAATCGACCGCTTCTGTGATGCCATGATCACCATCAGGAAGGAAATCGCCGATATAGAAGCAGGCAAAGTGGATGAGGAAAACAATGTGGTCCGCAATTCACCCCATACCTATGACTTGCTGATGAGCCAATGGAGCCTTCCTTATGAAAAGGATCAGGCTTTCTTCCCCCTTGGCCGGACCCGTTCAGACAAGTACTGGCCGCCGGTGGGGCGTGTGGACAATGTGGCAGGCGACCGTAACCTGGTTTGTTCCTGCCCGCCGCTTGAAGCCTATATGGAGGCGGCTGAGTAACGCTCCGGTCCACAATCCGAGGCACAAAAAAACCCCCGCAAGTCAGTGCTTGCGGGGGTTTTTAAATTCTGTCTCGATGGATCAGTTCAGTTTGTTCTTCACCGCTGCAATTGATTCATCAATCAGGCTTGTGGCCTTGGCGCCTTTGACCTCGCCGGCAATAATCTTGCCAGCAGCATCAATCGCCAGTTCACTGGCCACAGCGCGCACTTCTTTCATTGCTGCTGTTTCGGCCTGTGCAATTTTCTGCTCCGCCATTTGTGTGCGGCGCTCAAGGCTTTCAGCAAGCTTTTTGCGCGCCTCTACGGAATAGGCTTCAGCTTCGCTTTTGGCCTGGGCAACAATGGCCTCGGCCTCTTTCTCAGCTTCTGTCTTTTTGCGCTGATAGTCGGCCAGCAAGGCTTGCGCTTCCTCGCGCAGTTTTTTTGCTTCTTCCAGTTCAGCGCTGATCCGCTCTGCGCGCTCATCGAGCGCATTGGTGATCATAGCTGGAACCTTTTTCCAGATCAGCAGGGCGATAAACAGAAGGAAGCTAACGCCTACCCAGAAATCCGGTGTACTTAACATGCTGTCATATCCTCCGGATCAGCTTGCGTCCGCTACGGCTTTTTTCACCGCAGCAGCCGTCGGCTTGGTGCCGATGAGCTGGCTGACGATTTCAGTCGCAGTTGACGATGCCACCTGTTCAACGCTTTTAAGCGCCTGGGCCTTGGTTTCAGCAATACGTGCTTCGGCCTTTTCCATGCGCGCGCCCAGTTCAGCGTCAAGTTTTGCCCGTTCCTTCTCAACTTCAGCGTGGAGAATATCGCGGGTTTCCTGGGCAATCACATGGGCTTTAGCCCGTGCTTCTGCCAGCGCGGCCTCATAGGCAGCGATAGCTTTTTCCGTGTCGCCTTTCAACCGCTGAGCTTCATCAAGGTCAGTGGCAATGCGATTTTGCCGCTGTTCGATGGTGCCGCCGATTTTTGGAAGGGCGAATTTGGAGATGAGGATATAGAGCACCCCGAAAGTGATCGCCAGCCAGATAAGCTGCGGCGGCCACATTGAGAAATCGAGTTGAGGCATGCCCGTCCCGTCTTTCGCTAGTGTTGTCGTCAACGCCGGTGGAAAGTGCGGTCAATCCGCCTGGCCCCCGGCGTACCCGCAAGGCAGCCGTCAGTTTGATGACGGCGCCACATTATGCGGACTGAGTTTTGTGTTCTTCTGAGTTCTTATTTCTTAGAACACAAACAGAATGATCAGTGCAACCACCAGGCCGAACAGACCGGTAGCTTCTGCAAGAGCAAAGCCCAGCAGAAGGTTTGGGAACTGACTGGCGGCGGCTGCCGGGTTGCGCAGAGCGCCGGATAGGTAGTTGCCGAAAATGTGGCCGATACCGACACCAGCGCCGGCGAGTGCGATTGCCGCAAGACCGGCACCAATCAGCTTTGCTGCTTCAGGTTCCATTGGAAAAAACTCCTCTTTGGATTTTCATTAGATTGGTTGAGATTAGTGATGCATGTTGATCGCATCGTTTAGGTAGATGCAGGTCAGAACCGCAAAAACGTAGGCCTGCAGGAATGCAACAAGAATTTCCAGCCCGGTCAGCGCAACCATAATGGCCAGCGGCACAAAACCACCAAGAAGGCCCATGGCGACAACAAACCCGGCGAACACTTTCAGCATGGTGTGGCCGGCCATCATGTTGGCAAACAAACGCACAGACAGGCTGATCGGGCGAGTGAAGTAGGAAATCACTTCAATCACCGTCAACAGCGGGAGCAAAACTGCCGGCACGCCGGATGGCACAAACAGCTTGAGATAGCCCATCCCATGCTTGACGAAACCAACAACGGTTGCCAGCACAAAAACGAACAGCGCCATAGCGAAAGTCACGATGATGTGGCTGGTAACGGTGAACGGGTGCACAAGCACAGGAATATTCACCATTCCCCACATATTGGCTGCCAGAATGAACATGAACAGCGTAAAGATGAGCGGGAAGAACGCGCGCCCGGATCCGCCAAGGATGTCGCGCATCATGTTTGAAATGAACTCGTAGGCCAGCTCGCCCACAGACTGCAGTCTTCCTGGCACAAGCTTCGAAGAGCTTGCAAGCAGCAGCAGGGCCACGGAAACAACGCAGATAACCATCCACAAGGAGGCATTGGTGAACGAAGCGTCAAGCCCGCCCAAATTGATCTTTAATATCGGATGCACCTCGAACTGGTGCATGGGATCGAGGGCCAATCCGCCTTCTGCTCCTTGAGATTCGCTAGCCACGTGTGCCGTCCCCTGTTTGCAAACCCGCCTTTTGAGTTTTGCCTCGGCGAGGTATGCGTTTGTCTTCAAATTCTACACGCCAACCGGAATTCAGTCGTCATCATCATCAGTATCTCGCGCTTGTGGCCCTTTGGATATATACTCCATATGCCTTCGGGCTTCGTCAGACTGCGCGATACGGATGACGTTCAAAACACCTGCTGCTACCCCCAAAGGTATGAAAACCACCATGAACCAAGGCTGGGTTCCCAGCCAGTAGTCCAAAGCCCAACCGATTGCCAATCCGGCAAACACAGCTACAACAAGGTCCGTTGCAATGCGAAAGCCCAAACTATAAGCGGTACCTTTTCGGTATCGCGGCTGGTCCTGGCCGTTGATGGTTTCCTGCGCTTTTTGCAGGCGCTTGTCGAAATCCTTCAGTTGACCGGACGATGGCTTGGATTTGTCACCGTCCATGGTATTTACCTCAATGTTCTGGTGGCCCCGAAAGGTGAATTTCCACGCCCCCTTGAAACCGGGCGCACAATAGAGCGGAGCACTAGGGGTGTCAACCCGGTGTCAACATGTTTAAGTTATTGAAAAATATACAGTTTTTGACAATTTTGGAGTCTGCGGCAATTGGTCAAGCAATATGCCTCGTGAATCTTGCCCCAAGGCTCGGCGAAACACCGCGGAAATTTGTGAATTCGGCTGGGATTTGAGACAAACTATGCAGTCAGCATGTGGCCTTGGCGCCGGAAACCAGACTAGCTTGCTTCGCGCAGCTGTTCGGCAGCTTCCAGATCCACGGAAACAAGCTGGGAGACGCCTTTTTCCATCATGGTGACGCCGAACAGGCGGTTCATCCGCGACATGGTGAGCGGATGGTGGGTAATCACCAGGAAGCGGGTGGTGGTTTTTGCGCACATTTCATCAAGCAGGTTGCAGTAGCGCTCCACATTGGAATCGTCGAGCGGGGCGTCCACCTCATCGAGCACGCAAATGGGCGATGGGTTGGTGAGGAACACCGCGAAAATAAGCGCTGATGCAGTAAGCGCCTGCTCACCGCCGGATAGAAGGCTCATCACCTGGGTGCGTTTGCCCGGCGGGCGGGCGAAAATTTCAAGGCCGGCCTCGAGCGGGTCATCAGATTCGGTGAGCTTTAACTCGGCTTGGCCGCCATTGAAAAGCTTGGTGAAAAGCTCTCGGAAGTTCTCGTTCACGGTATCGAACGCATTGAGAAGGCGCTCGCGCGCTTCCTTGTTCAGGCTGCCAATGCCGTAGCGCAATTTGTGGATCGCGCTGATAAGGTCATCGCGCTCGCGCACCATCTCATCAATCTGCTCGCCCACTTCGGCAACTTCTTCCTCAGCGCGCAGGTTCACCCCGCCAAGACGCTCACGTTCGCCTTTGAGTTTGGCAAGGCGTGCCTCGATATGATCGAGCGAGGGAATTTCCGCACCTTCCTTAAAGCCAGCCGTTTCCAATGCCTGTTCGGGAGCGCAGCTCAGAACCTCGGCGATCCGGTGCTTCATTTCCTGCAGCCGTTCGCGGGCAGCTTCGAGCCGAGCCTCAAGCCGGGCATGGTTCTCGCGGGTGGCCGCAAGGGCCTCCTGAGCTTCCTTTTCAGCGCGGGTGAGATCAGAAAGCTTGCTCTCGGCTTCAGCCAGAACATCACTTGCCTGTTTCTTTCCAGCTTCTGCTTCCGATAAGGCGTTGAGCAGTTTGTTGCGCCGGTTGGTCCACTGGTCCGGTAATTCGTCCAGCTTTTTTAGCTCTTCCTTCGTTTCCGTCTCGCGCGCTGCCAGAGTGGTGATTTGGCTGTTGGCCTTTTCAAGGCGCTTGCGCCACTGCTCACGCTCACTGGTAATGGCCGACAGGCGGTTCTCCCGGCTTGTGGCCTCACGCTCCAGTCCATCATGGGTGGCGCGAGCTTCAGAATAAACAGAGCGTTCATGTTCCAGAGCTTCAGCGGTCGCTGTGCGCTTTTCTTCCAGATCGGTTAGCGGGGCAAGGCCGGCAAGCTCGGCGTTTGTGCTTTCAAGGCCGGTTTCTGTTTCAGACAAATCATCGGCCAGGCGGCGGCGGGCCTCTTCAAGGGCGCTGGCGCGGGCGGTTTTGTCAGATGCGGCGCGCTCGTGGTCACTCATTGCCTTGCGCGCAGCATTGAGCGCAACAACGGCGCTGCGCTGATGCTCGCGGGCGGACCGCTCAGCCTGAACCGCCTGTTCAACCCGCTGGCGGGCTTCTTCATAGGCGGTGCGCGCTTCGTTTGCCGCACTTGAGGCAGCTTCCGCCTGAACTTGCAAATCTCCCAGCCGGTTGCGTTCAGCAAGCCGCTTGGCTGCAGCAGTTGGTGCCTCGGATGCGGCAACAAACCCATCCCAGCGCCACAAATCACCCTTCTTTGAAACCAGTCTCTGGCCAGGTTTCAGTAATGATTGTAATGCCTTACCATCGTCAGCATCAACAACGCCTACGTGCGTAAGACGTCGGACCAGAACCGCCGGCGCATTCACATGGCGCGCCAGGGAAACCGCATTTCCAGGCAGGGGTTCGGCGGCCAATTCGGGCAGGGCGGCCCAGTGAACAGGCGCGCTTTCATCACCTGCCGCATCAATATCATCACCCAGGGCCGCGCCAAGGGCGGTTTCATAGCCTGGGTCGACTTTCAGCGCATCAATGAGAGGTGGCCACAGCTCGCCGTCTGCCACATTCAAGAGCTTTGTGAGAGTGCGCACTTCCGTCGACAGGTTGTCTGATGTGCGGCGCAATTCATCAAAAGCGCCCCTTGCAGAAGATTCATCTTCACGGGCTGCACGGGTTCCGGTTTCAGCGGTGCGAACGGCTTCATCGGCCTGGGCGGAATTTGCCTCGCGCTGGGCGATGTCGGCGAGGAGGGCCGCGCCTGCGGTCTTCCATTCCCCGTCCATATCAAGTTCTGAAAACGAGGCGTCGACTTTCGAGAGCTCTTCTTTGATGCGCGAGATCCGCGATTCCAATTCGCTGCATGTGCGCTCAAGGCCGGTACGTTCTGATGAAAGTTCTGACAGGGCTTGATTGGCCTCATCATAGGTTTCCTGTGCACTCGCCAGCTTGTCAGCGGCGGCCTGCAGTGTATGGGCAGCCTTGGTCCTGTCTTCGGCGGCACTTTCCACAAAAGCTCTCAACTCGCCTTCTTCCTCGTCAAGGCGGGCGAGAATGGCGTCATTGTCGGAAATGATTTCCTGTTCGCGGGCGGTGTCCTGTGCAATTTGCTCAAGGCGCGAACTCAGTTCATGGCGGCGCGAGCCGGCGCGCCGTTCTTCCTCGGCCAGCTGTTCTTGTTCAACCAGAAGCCGCTGCAAAACGGCCGCGCGAATGGTTTCCTGCTCGCGCAATGCGGGGAGTTTTTCCGATGCATCAAGCTGGGCGCGGCCCGCCTCAGACACCACCCGGGTGGCAAGGCCCATGGTGCGCACCGCATCATCGAACTCAGCTTTTGCGGTTGTTACGGCTTCATCTGCATCTTTCCAGCCAACATAAAGCTGGGCAGCTTCCAGGCGGCGGATTTCGCCGGAAATGTTTTTATAGCGGCTGGCCTGGCGGGCCTGACGCTTCAGGCCGGCAAGTTGCTGTTCAAGCTGGCCCACAACATCATCAAGGCGCGTCAGGTTTGTCTCTGCGGCTCTCAGCTTCAGTTCGGCCTCGTGGCGGCGGGTGTGCAGGCCGGTAATGCCGGCGGCTTCTTCCAGAATGCGGCGGCGGTTTTGCGGCTTGGCGCCGATGAGCTCGGAAATTTGCCCCTGGCGCACAAGGGCAGGTGAACGCGAGCCGGTGGATGCATCGGCAAACAGCAATTGCACGTCCCGGGCGCGGGCATCTTTGCCATTGATCTTATAGGCAGAACCGGATTCACGCTCAATGCGGCGGGAGACTTCCAGTACATCATTGTCATTAAAGCCTAGCGGGGCGATACGGTCTGAATTGTCCAGGACAACAGAAACTTCGGCCACATTGCGCTGGGGCCGGTTTGCCGAGCCGTTGAAAATGACATCGTCCATTCCAGACGCGCGCATGGATTTGTATGAGCTCTCACCCATAACCCAGCGCAACGCTTCCAGAAGATTCGATTTACCACACCCGTTCGGGCCAACCACACCGGTCAGCCCGTTGTCGATCAACAATTCTGTCGGCTCAACAAAGGATTTGAATCCCGAAAGCCGCAAACGATCAAAATGCATGGTGCATCCGTTTACTCAAAACCGAACTCCCGTGGCAGCAATTATGCCGTTTGCGGAGTGATTCGCCTTAGTTTAAATGCTTAGTTATCAACTCTTCGAATTTCGCGAAATTGGCGTTCCCGCTAAGCTTTTCGCCATTTACGAAGAAGGAGGGTGTCGAATCAACGCCGAGTTCCTGTCCAACCTGGCGAACGTTCAAAATCCCTTTGGCGACTTCTTCGTTTTTCAGGCAGGCATTGAAACTATCCTTCGTGAAGGCGGCGAGCTTGGCGATACGGAACAGTTCATCGCGGGGATTCGCATCGCGTGAGGCCCATTTCTTCTGTTCCTTGAAAATCACGTCAATCATCGGGAAATATTTTTCTTTTGGCGCACAGCGGGCAAGCATGAATGCGGCCAGCGCCAAATCATCGAACGGGAATTCCCGGAACACGAAGCGCACTTTGCCGGTATCGACATATTTTTCTTTCAGCTCCTTGAATGTGCCTTCATGAAAGCGGGCACAGTGCGGGCAGGTGGCTGACGCATACTCGATAATGGTGACCTTGGCGTCATCCGGGCCGATAGCCATTTCACCGAGCGGGCCCGGCGTCATGAGTTTTTCTTTGTCCACGTCCTGGGCAAGGGCAAGGCCGGCGCCGGTAAAAGGCATAAGTCCAAGGGAAATGGCAAAAACGCCCGTTGTTGAAAGTAAAGTCCGTCGGTTAAGGGTCATTTTGTTTCCTAGCTTGTATCGTGGGGCTGTTATTGTCTTTTGAGTAAACGTTTCAGCGGGCTGAATTCCGCCGTAAGGCGCCACGGCCCAATTTCTGCAAGGCTTCTTTCAACCGCTCATCATCGACGCCTTCGAGCTCCTGCGAGAGCTGCGTTTCCCGTTCCGGACTGAGCTTGCCGGATTTCGGTATTTGGCTGGACGGTGGTTGAATGTGATGGCCCTGGATGATCTTAAGCGCGGTTATGGCTCCGTATCCGTAAAATGTGTTTATTCGTTCAATTATCCTCGGCGACTCGTGCTGCAATTCGATTGCGCACGGGCCCGCCGTTGAAATTATCAAAGTGCCACCCAGCTTTTGCCGCCCGGTTGTCTTTTCGGAAAAGCCGCGCGGCCATCGGATGGAAACCGGAGTACATATTTCAGCCAGTTCAGCGCCGACTATGCTTTTCCATTGCGTCAGAATTTCGGCGTAGGCAAAGCCATGGGTCTCGTACGCCTTTTTTGTTAGGCGGTTGATGTGTTTTCCAACGGCTTTGATCATTGTGCACCGGTTCCGGTTGAATGCGCGGCGATTATAGGCGATGGATTGTTCAACCACCATAAATAAGACGTGAGCAGCGGTGACGAAATCCACAAGTTGGGCCAGGGCTGATGATTTGCTGAAGTGGTATGACCTCTACCACCGCGATTTGCCTTGGCGGACGCCGCCGGGCGACGGCGAAATGATAGATCCCTACCACGTGTGGCTTTCAGAAATCATGCTGCAGCAAACAACTGTTGTGGTGGTGAAGGGTTATTTCGAGAAGTTCCTGCATGCCTGGCCACGGGTTGAGGATTTGGCTGCCGCTGAGCTTGATGATGTTTTGCGGGCCTGGGCAGGGCTTGGCTATTACGCCCGGGCGCGGAACCTGCACAAATGCGCCGTTGAAGTTGCCACCAATCACGGCGGCAAGTTTCCTGAAACACCTGAGGCGCTGGCAAATCTGCCGGGGATCGGCCCATACACTGCGGCGGCCATCAGCGCCATTGCCTTTGATGTGCCGGCGGCGGCTGTTGACGGCAATGTGGAAAGGGTGATGGCGCGGCTGTATGCGGTTGAAACGCCGTTGCCGGATGCGAAGGAAGAATTGCGTGTGCTGGCCGCCGCACTTGTGCCGCAATCGCGCGCCGGTGACTATGCCCAGGCGGTGATGGATTTAGGGGCGACCATATGCGCACCGCGCAAGGCCAACTGCCTGATTTGCCCATGGGAAGATGGATGTAAGGGCCGCGAGCTTGGGATTGCTGAAACCCTGCCGCGCAAAAAGGCGAAAAAACCAAAACCTGTACGCCATGGTGTGTGCTTTTGGGTGGAAAGTGATGATGGTGCAGTTTTGCTGCGAAAGCGGCCTGAAAAAGGCCTGCTTGGCGGTATGATGGAAGTGCCATCAGAGGGCTGGAGCGAAAATAAAAGTGAAGCTGTTGAAGTTGCCGCGCCGTTAAATGCGGATTGGCACTCTCTCAGCGGCCAAATCTCGCACACCTTCACCCACTTTCATCTCAAGCTTGAAATCAGAACCGCCGGACCGGTGGCGCGCGCCACAATCGGCGAAACCGGCGGTCTGCGATGGGTGCCGCGCGAGCAGCTTGCGCAAGAAGCGCTCCCAAGCGTTATGCGCAAAGTGTGCGCAGCAGTGCTTGGGAGCTGATTTCCGGCTCGTCTAGAGGCCCGATGAGCTCATTTCGGTGCGGATTTTCTGGCGCAGAAGGTCAATGGGTACATAGTCCTGGCCCTTGCGGAAATGCCAGTATGTCCATCCGTTGCACGCTTCAAGGCCTTGCACATGGGCGCCGATTTTGTGGATTGAGCCGGTGGCGTTTTTCGAGGCGATTGAGCCGTCCGCACGCACCCGGGCTGCATTGCGGCGGTTCGGCCCGTAAATGGTTTGGCCGGGCTTCAAGAGCCCGCGTTCAACCAGTGTGCCGAACGGTACACGGGGCGCGGCGCGTTTGGACGGGGTTACCTCAAGGGCTTCGTCATCGGTTTGCTCGGTGGCGTCGATGCGCGCCTGGGCGGCCTTGATATATGAGGCGTCCCGTTCGATGCCAATCCACTTGCGACCGAGCATTTTGGCAACCGCGCCGGTGGTGCCGGAGCCAAAGAACGGGTCAAGAACCACATCGCCCGGGTTTGAGGCAGAAAGGATAATCCGGTGCAGCAGGGCTTCCGGCTTCTGTGTCGGGTGAACCTTCGCACCGTTCTTGTCTTTCAGCCGTTCAGCGCCGTTACAGATTGGCAATAGCCAGTCAGAGCGCATCTGCAATTCTTCGTTCAGCGCTTTCATGGCGTCATAGTTGAAGGTGTAGCGTTTTTGGTCGGCGCTCTTGCCGGCCCAGATAAGGGTTTCATGGGCATTGGTGAAGCGGCGGCCACGGAAGTTCGGCATCGGGTTGGTTTTGCGCCACACAATATCGTTGAGAATCCAGAAGCCAAGATCCTGAATGGCAGTGCCGACGCGGAAAATATTGTGATAGGAGCCGACGACCCAAATCGAGCCAGTATCCTTCAAAACACGGCGGCATTCCGCCAGCCAACGGCGGGTGAACCGGTCGTAGGTTTCAAATGAGTCGAACTTGTCCCAGGCATCATCTACCGCATCGACGCGGCTGTTGTCCGGACGACGCAAATCGCCTTCAAGTTGAAGATTATACGGCGGGTCGGCAAAAATCAGATCGACCGACTTTGAAGGTATTTTCTCGAGTTGAGCCAGGCAATCACCTTTTAGAATTGTGTTTTCGATTTGCCTGACCGCGGATGTTGACGCGTGTCCCATTATGTCCCCAAAAATTACGCAACTTACTAACTGGGGATAAAACGCCACGGCGGGGACCCCGCGTAAAGAGTCCGCAGGTTTTTATGGTTAATGCTCCATTACCAAAAGTGCGCGGATTGGCGCGAAAGAACTGCGGTGCAGCGGGCACGGACCAAGTTTTCTTAGGGCTTCCTGATGTTGCGCTGTGCCATAGCCTTTGTGCCGTTCAAAGCCATATTCTGGAAAAGTTTCCGCTGCATCGCGCATAATCCGGTCGCGGGTGACTTTTGCAACGATTGATGCAGCAGCAATTGACTCTGAAACCGAATCACCTTTAACGATCGCCTCGGTGGGGCAGGAGAGCTCCGGGCAGCGGTTGCCGTCAATCAATACAAACTCCGGGCCCACGGAAAGCGCGTTCACCGCCTCGCTCATGGCGGCAAGGGTTGCTTTCAGAATGTTGAGTTCGTCGATACGGGCGACATCAACAATGCCAATTCCCACATCGGCGGTTGCCAAAATCTGTTCAAACAATTGTTCGCGGCGCGCTTCGTTGAGTTTTTTGGAATCGTTTAGCCCGGCAGGCTTGTTTCTTGCATCAAGCACCACAGCGCCAGCGACAACCGGCCCGGCCCAAGGCCCGCAGCCTGCCTCATCGACCCCGGCAACGCGCTGAAATCCGCGACTTAGGGCGGCGGTTTCCAGGGAAAAATCAGGCTTTTTCGAATCGGCTTTCATAGGCGCCGATTTTGGGCGCGGTTTAGAAGAGTTGCAACTGCTCGCCTGATTGTGGCGGGCGTATGAACAGGTTTCTTGTTAGTTTCAGACGTTTTTCATTGAACCCGAGGCGTTTGGCGGTGATTTCGAACCGCCTGCCGATTGACCAGGCATAAGGCCCGGTGCCGGTCATGCGCTGGCCCCAGGTTGAATCATAATCCTTTCCCTTGCGGGTGGATTTCAGCAAGGACATGCAGCGGCTGGCCGCATCGGGAAATTCATCCGCCAGCCACTCCCGGAACAGTTCACGCAGTTCAAGAGGAAGCCGCAGCATCACATAGCCTGCCTCGCGGGTGCCAGTAACAGAGGCAGCGTTCAAAATTTCCTCAATTTCCGTATCGTTGATGGCCGGCACAATTGGCGCCACCATGACGCATGTGGGAACGCCGGAGGCAGAAAGCACCTCAAGGGCCTGAAGCCGCTTTGTCGGACTGGCTGCGCGCGGTTCCATCTTGCGGGCAATCTCAGGTTTCATTGTTGTCACCGATATGGCCACCTTGACGAGGTTTTGCTCCGCCATGGGCTGCAGAATGTCGAGATCGCGCAACACCACCGCCGACTTGGTGACTATGCCAACCGGATGATTGAACTCTTGCAGCACTTCAAGAATTTGACGTGTCACCCTGTAACGCCGCTCAATGGGCTGGTAGGGGTCGGTGTTCGTGCCCAGCACGATTGCCTTGGGTTCATACCCGGGCGCGCTCAGCTCCTTGCGCAATAATTCAGCAGCATTCAGCTTAACGAAAAGCTTGCTTTCAAAATCCAGCCCGGGCGACAAGCCCATAAAGGCATGGGTTGGCCGGGCGTAACAATAAGAACAGCCATGCTCGCAGCCCCGGTATGGGTTGATCGACTGCTCAAACCCCAAATCGAGCGACTTGTTTTTGGTGATGATTTTCTTTGGCCGCTCTTCGGTGACTTCCGTTTTTAGCTTGGGCAATTCATCCAGCGTTTCCCAGCCATCATCAAACAAAAGCCTGTCATTCTTCTCAAACCGGCCCGACCGGTTCGAGCGCGCCCCGCGCCCACGCAAGGTTTTTGGCGCCGCCGTTGCTTCAGGCAGTTTATGATGCTGCTTGAATTGGTGAATAGTGACCATAGCTCAAGTTTATCTCCAAAATAGGAACAAAACAAGAACAATTGGTAAATGGTGGCTTTCCGTAACAGTTTCAACCCTTTGCGGTTTAGTTTAATGTCTGCCCCATGTTGAGTGTTGTTTTTCCTACATTGAATGCGGCGAATTCCATTGGCGGCGCGCAGAATGCGATTGGAGTTGGCGGCATGGTTTCGGAAATTGTGGTGGCCGATGGCGGCTCCACAGATGAAACGTGCAAGATCGCCAAACATGAGGGGGCAAAAATCGTGAATGGTGCCAAGGGCAGGGGCGCGCAGCTAGCAGCCGGCGCAAAGGCTGCAACAGGTAATTGGTTATTGTTCCTGCACGCAGATACCCAGCTGGAACCGGGCTGGCAGGATGAGGTGCGCGCTTTCATTGAAGAAACAGGAAAAGCCCAGAAAGCCGCTGTGTTCCGCTTCAAACTCAACGATGATGGGGGCAGAGCCCGGGCGCTTGAGGCGATTGTCTCCGCAAGGTGCGCGGTGTTGGGTCTGCCATATGGAGACCAGGGCCTTTTGATTTCAAAGGAGTTCTATGAACAACTCGGGGGCTTTAACGAAATTCCGCTTATGGAAGACGTTGATTTTGTCCGCCGCATTGGCCGCAACCGGCTGCACTACTTCGAGCATAGTGCGGTCACCAGCGCTGAGCGCTATAAGCGCGAAGGATACCTGAAACGCATGATGCGGAATGCGGCTTGCCTCACCATGTTCTTTGCCGGTGTCAAACCGGAACGGATCTTGAGTTTTTATCAATGAACCATCTGGTGATTATGGCCAAAGCCCCGCAGGCCGGGCTTGTGAAAACCAGGCTTGCCCGTGAAATTGGCACAGCTGAGGCGTTGCGCACATACCGCGCAATGCTGGGTGAGACGGTGCGAAATTTGGGAAGGGATGAGCGCTGGCAAACCTGGCTGGCGGTTGCTCCTGATATCAGCGCCTTTTCCAATCTCTGGCCGCCTTACGTGGGGTTAATCAGGCAAGGCGGGGGCAATCTTGGCGACAAGATGCAGAGAATTTTCGACTGCCTTCCGCCTGGCCCTGCCATCATTATCGGTTCGGACATTCCTCGGGTGAAGCCAGGTGAAATTGCGCAGGGCTTTAAAACACTTGGAAATTGCGAGGCGGTTCTGGGCCCTGCGCCAGATGGCGGTTATTGGCTAATTGGTCTAAGCCGCCGCATACGGGTTGAAAGGCCGTTTTCCGGGGTGCGCTGGTCGAGCGCCCATGCCCGGGCCGATACCCTGGCAAACCTCGCTCACATCAATGTGGGCTATGCCCGCGAGCGGCGGGACTTGGATACTGTTTCAGATTACATGGACTGGCTGGCTGGAAAATTGGGCTGACCCCACCCACCCGCGAACTTTGCAGGCAGATGGGGCAGGGGAGGAATGAGTAAGCTGCTGTGCTCTAAAGGTTGAGCTGATAAGTGACCGGCACCCAGCGGAAGCCGGCATCTTTCTTCTCAACAAATCCAACAGCTGGGAACGGCATGTAGTAGCCGGCAACAAGAAGCTTGTCGGTCGCCGCCATGTCGAGAATCTTCTTGCGGGTTGCGCCCGCTGCTTCCTTGTCCATTTCAAACTTCACATGCTAGTCAGGCCGCTGCATGGATGCCACGTAGTGGTTGCAAGCATCGGCAAACAACATGAAGCGTTTGCCCTCGCTTTCAATGTGCCAGCCCATATGTCCGGGCGTGTGGCCGAATGCGTTTACCGCGCGAATGCCGCCGGTTGCCTCGCCCTCAGACTTCACAAACGTCATCTTTTCTGCAAACGGCACAACCTTGGCCTGAACAAGCTGGGCCCGTTTGGCCATCGGCCCGTCGAGCAGCTTTTTGTCGGTCCAGAAATTGTATTCCATCTCGCCGGTGACATATCGTGCATTGGGGAATGACGGTTTGTCGCCTTCGGTGAGCCCGCCAATATGGTCGGGATGGAAATGGGTAATCACCACAACGTCAATCTGATCGGCGGAAAAACCGGCCCCTTCAAGGGCGCTCAAAAGGTTACCGGCCTTCGGGCGGCGTGCTGCGCCATTGCCAGTGTAAAACAGAACAACTTCCTTGCCCGTATCAACGATGACCGGCGTAAACCCGATTTCCATTTTGTCGCCGGGCAGATGGTTTTCGCCCATCAGTTTGGCTACATCTTCTTCTATTTGGTTCTCACCAAAAATTTTTGCAACGGTCGGTACGGGTATCGCGCCATCGGCGATGGTGGTGATTTCAAAATCACCGAGCTTGAAGCGGAAATGGCCCGGCTTGGATGCGCCAAACAACGGCGCGGCCGCCCTTGTTGGTGAAAACGAAACGCCTGTCAGGGCAGCCGCGGTGGTTGCTCCTGCAGCGCCTAAAAGTGTGCGGCGTGAAATGCTGGGTTTGCATACTGGCATTTTTTTTGATCCTCCCGGTTTTGTGCAATCGGGAAATCAGTACGCAGATTTTCGGCATTCGGATGATAGAAAAGTGCCCGTAACGGGGATTTGAGAAGATTTGACGAGATCAGCATCCAATTTGATTGAATTACTTCTGCACAATTCAATCAAATTTGGATGCTGATCGGCCTAAAAACCGGGCATCAGCCCTTATTGCGCTGCATATGCTCGTCCAGCCGGGGCATGATTTCAACGAAATTACAGGGCATGTGCCGGTAATCGAGCTGCGCCTCCAAAATCCCGTCCCAGCCGTCTTTGCATGCCCCCGGTGAACCCGGCAGGCAGAAAATATAGGTTGCGTTCGCCACCCCGGCGGTTGCCCGGGATTGGATGGTAGACGTGCCGATTTTTGCCATTGATACGCTGTGGAAGGCGAACGAAAATCCATCCATGCGCTTTTCAAACAGGGGCTCGGCCGCTTCCGGCGTCACATCGCGCCCGGTTAGGCCTGTACCACCGGTGGTGATGATTGCATCAATGTCAGCATCGCCAATCCATGTCTCAAGCTGGGCCTGAATGGCGCCCACATCGTCTTTCGCTATTGCCCGCGCCGCAAGCATATGTCCCGCCGCTGTCAGCCTGTCGGCCAGCACCTGTCCGGACTTGTCATCATCCAAGGTGCGCGTATCTGAAACGGTCAGAACCGCAATTCGGACGGGAACAAAAGGCCTATTTTCATCAATTCCTGGCATGCTGTTGCTATTGCCTCACCCCCTGCCGACATAGGGCATGTTGGTTGCCATAACGGTGACGAACTGCACGTTGGCATCCAGCGGCAGGGAGGCCATGTGCAGCAAAGTGTCGGCGACATGCTGCACATCCATCACCGGTTCTGCCGCGATTGTCCCATTGGCCTGGGGAACCCCTTCCACCATGCGCTGGGCCATCTCTGTGAGCGCATTGCCCACATCTATTTGTCCGCAGGCAATGTTGAATGGCCTGCCATCAAGCGAGATTGTCCGTGTGAGCCCGGTAATGGCGTGCTTGGAGGAAGTGTAGGGCGCAGAACCAGGCCGCGGCACATAAGCCGAGACCGAGCCATTATTGATAATGCGCCCGCCTTGCGGGTCTTGCTGGCGCATCAAGGTGAATGCGCCGCGCGCGCATAGAAACGAACCGGTAAGGTTCACATTTATAACCTGGCGCCAATCATCGGGCGAAATCTTATCAATGGTTCTGCTGGGCGTGTTGATGCCCGCATTATTGAACACCACATCAAGCCGGCCATATTTGTCCTTGATCGTCGCAAACAGGCCGTCAACTGCCTCGTCACCGGACACATCGCAAGAAACAGCAAAGCCGGCGTCGCCGCCGGCCTTTGCCTTGCCAATTGTCTCTTCGAGGGCGTCAAGACGCCGGCCCACCAGAACCACCTGATAACCGGCTTCCAAAAACGCAACCGCCGCCGCGCGGCCAATGCCAGACCCTGCCCCTGTTATCAGCGCAATCTTTCCTTCGCCCGCCATGCTGCCTCCCGTTGATTAGATTGACAGCACAAACTAGCCGGTAACGCTGATCAGGAAAAGGCGTCTTCCATGGAAGATTTACGCTCGTTGATGTAGGCCTGAAGCGCTTCATCAATGCCCTCATCAAGTGCGGGCGCCTGATAGGCGGCAAGCTTTGCCTTCCACAGCTCGTTTGCGCGCTGGGCGGCGTCTTTTTCACCGTCAGCGGTCCATTGTTCAAACGAGTTGTTGTCGGCCACTTCCGAACGCCAGAAAGCTTTTTCGAAGTTGCGCCTCGTGTGGGCAGAACCAAGATAGTGGTTGCCCGGGCCGACTTCTTCAATGGCGTCCAGCGCCTGGCCGTTCTCTGATAAATCAACGCCCTCGGCAAACTTCTGCAGCATGGAAAGCTGGTCCGCATCGATAACGAACTTCTCATAAGAGCTTACCAGCCCGCCTTCCAGCCAACCGGCCGAGTGCAGGGCAAAGTTCACCCCGGCCATAAGAGCCGGCATGATGGTGTTGGAGCTTTCATGAGCTGCCTGGGCATCAGGCATTTTCGATGCGCACAGGGAACCGCCGGAGCGGAACGGCACACCGAGGCGGCGGGCCAACTGGGCTGCACCATAAAGAACAAGCGCCGGTTCCGGGGTGCCGAAAGTTGGCGCGCCGGACTGCATGGACATAGACGATGCAAAGGTGCCGAACACCACCGGTGCGCCCGGGCGGCAAAGCTGGGCAAATGCCATGCCAACAGATGCTTCTGCCAGAATTTGTGTCAGCGTGCCGGTTACCGTTACCGGGCTCATGGCGCCGGCCAGAATAAACGGCGAGACAACACAAGCCTGATTGTTGCGAGCATAAACCTTCAAAGCGCCCACCATGGTGTCGTCGAACACCATAGGAGAGTTGGCGTTGATGAGATTGATAAGCACGCAATTATTGTCGACGAACTCATCACCAAACAACATTTTCGCCATGGTGACGCTGTCTTCGGCACGCTCCGGTGCAGTAACCGAGCCCATGAACGGCTTGTCGGAATATTTGATATGAGAATAGAGCATATCAAAATGACGCTTGTTCACAGGGATATCGACTGGCTCACAAACGGTTCCACCGGAATGGTGGATAGACGGCGACATATAGGCAAGTTTCACGAAGTTGCGAAAGTCTTCAATAGTGGCATAGCGTCGGCCCTTGTCGAGATCGTGCACGAAGGGCGGGCCGTATACCGGTACGAAAACCGTATTGTTGCCGCCAATCTCCACCGAACGCTCAGGGTTGCGCGCATGCTGGGTGAACTGACGCGGTGCTGTTTTCAAAAGCTCGCGCACCAGTCCATTTGGGAAATGAACCCGCTCACCCTTAACATCGGCGCCGGCATCTTTCCACATGGCAAGAGCTTCCGCATCGTCGCGGAACTCAATGCCCACTTCTTCCAAGATTTTGTCAGCATTGGCCTCAATCAGCGCCAAGCCTTCTTCATTCAGCACTTCGTAGTGCGGAATTTGACGCTTGATATAACCCATTTGCTTGACTTCGCCGGATGTGCGCTGTGCGCGGCGGGCATCTGCTCCACCTCCACCACCCCGGCGCGAACGGCGGCGTCCGCGTGCTTCAACATCAGTTGAATCAGCCATGGCAATAACTCCTAACCTGCCAGAAATTCTTCATTAGGGCCTTTATTCACCGGCGCTTGCCCGGGTGTACGCTTTCAAACGCCCCTTTTCGGCCAGATGCGACCTTCACCGGGTGTGTGTTCTGTTCAGCTCAACATGGAAGTGCAAAAAACGACAAGAATGGGTTTGACAACGACATAAAGAAAAGTTTATATAATAGAAGATTTATATCATTTCCGGGGATCAGTGGTATGACTATTTTGTCTGATAAGGCTTGGAACAGTGCCGGGCGCAACGCTGGCATTAAGGTATCTTTTGAGTTTTTCCCGCCCACCACCGATAAGGCGGTGAGTTCGCTTTTGCGCACAGCTGGCGAGCTCGCGCAATATGAGCCGGATTTTGTTTCGGTAACTTATGGTGCCGGCGGCACTGGCAATGACCGCTCTTTTGAGGCGATCAGAACATTGCGTGAGGCAGGCGATTTAGACGTTGCCGCTCATTTAACCTGCGCCGGCGCCACCAAAGGTCAGTCTGACCAGAAAGTCCGCGAATATGCTGCAGCGGGGATTCGCCATATTGTTGCTCTGCGCGGTGATGCGCCAGAAGGCCAGCGGTATGTGCCGCAACCGGGCGGTTATGAAAATGCTGCCGATTTGGTGGCCGGTATCCGCGGAATCGGTGATTTTGATATTTCAGTTGCGGCCTATCCTGAAACCCATCCGGACGCCCTGTCGCGGGCAGCGGACATTTTCAACCTCAAGAAAAAGCTCGATGCCGGCGCCGACCGCGCCATCACCCAGTTTTTCTTCAACAATGAAGATTATTTCAAACTGCTGAACGATGCCCAGGCGGCGGGCATTACAGCCCCGATTGTGCCGGGTATACTGCTTATCCACGATTTCAATCGCGTTAAACGGTTTGCAAAAGCGTGCGGGGCAACAATCCCCACCTGGCTGAGCGCCCGGTTTGAAGGGCTTGAGGACGACCCGGAAACTCACCGGCTGATGGCGGTAAGTGTTGCGGTTGAACAGGTTCTGGAACTTGCCGCGGAAGGCGTCGACACGTTCCATTTCTTTACTTTGAACAAGTCACAGCTTGCGACCGCTGTGTGCCGCAGCCTTGGGCTTTCGCCCCGTTCTGAAGCAAAAAATGCAGCGTGAAAGCAGGGTTTTCCTGAATTAGAGCACTTTCCGGCAATATTGAAGCAATTCTGTTTCAATATTGCCGGAAAGTGCTCTAGCGAAGACATAGCGGCGATGGTGGTCGGAATCAGGCATACCTGTGTCGCTGTTAAATGATCCGCCTGCGCTGAGTGTGCCCATAACCATTGAGGACAATAACTGGGAACGCGAGGCCCATGCCACAACTAACCATCGTTTATTGGCGCGATATTCCCGCCCAGGTCATCGTCAAGGCTGGCCGGGTGAAAGAATCGCGTAAACTACCGGAAAGGTTCGAGCAGGCGATCGACATGGCGGCCATGCGGTCAGGCGCTGCCGATACGGATGCTTATTTGGAGGAATGGCGACGCGATGCAACATCGGTTGAGGGCGATATTGCTCAAATCGCCGATGAAACCGCAACGCGTATTGAAACTGAATTTGACGCAGGCCGCGTCAAGGAACTCATAGCGAATGGTGGCTGGGCCATATCTGCAGCGGAAGAAAGATAGATCAAATGACGAGAACAGTACTGGCTTCGGCCACCAAAGAAGTGGTTATGGGCTTCGACCAGCCATTTTGCGTAATCGGCGAGCGTATTAACCCGACGGGCCGCAAGCTGCTGGCAGCGGAAATGAAAGAGGGCAACTATGAACGGGTGCGTGCAGACGCAATTGCCCAGATTGCCGCTGGCGCAACCGTACTTGACGTGAATGCGGGCATTCCGCTGGCCGATGAGCCGCAGATCCTGGCCGACTGCATTAAGCTTGTTCAAAGCCTTGTGGACGCACCAATTTGTATTGATTCGTCGATTATCGACGCTCTTGAAAAAGGCCTTTCGGTCGTCAAAGGCCGCCCGCTGGTAAACTCGGTTACCGGCGAAGAAGAAAGCCTTGAGCGCGTTCTGCCGCTGGTTAAGAAATATGATTGTGCAGTGGTTGCCATTTCCAATGACGAAACCGGTATTTCAGAAGACCCGGATGTGCGTTTTGAAGTGGCCAAGAAAATCGTTGAGCGTGCTGCAGACTATGGAATTAAAGCCGAAGACGTGGTGGTCGACCCGCTTGTCATGCCGATTGGCGCCATGAACACTGCAGGCCGGCAAGTGTTTGCGCTGTTGCGTCGGCTGACCAACGAATTGAAAGTGAACTCCACATGTGGTGCGTCCAACATCGCGTTCGGCATGCCGAACCGCCGCGCTCTCACTGGCCACTTCCTGGCCATGGCAGCCGGTCACGGCATGACATCGGCAATCATGAACCCGTTGCATGATGAAGACATGCACGCAATCTTTGCTGCCAACACCTTGAACGGCCTTGATCCGGATTGCCGCAAATGGGTGGCCAAGTTCCGTGAACCGCCGGCAGAAGGTGCAGCTGAGGAGGGTGGCCGTGGCCGCCGCGAAGGTGGCCGCCGCCGCCGCCGGGCCTCCTGAGGTCCTGATCCAAAACGGGAATTGTTATGAGCGAAAGGGAAAAAGAAGCGTTGGTAGTTTTCACGCCGTCTGGAAAACGTGGACGCTTCCCCCTTGGCACAGAACTTCTTACAGCCGCCCGCGCACTCGGGGTCGACATCGATTCTGTGTGTGGCGGGCGCGCTATTTGCGGGCGCTGTCAGGTCAATGTCGGTCAAGGCGAGTTCGCCAAGCACGGCATAAAGTCATCTGACGAAAGCCTGAGCGGTATTTCCAAAGTTGAAATCCGCTATGATGAAAAGCGCGGTCTTGCCAATGGCCGCCGCCTTTCGTGCCAGACAAAACTTCTGGGCGATGTCGTTATCGACGTGCCACCGGAAAGTCAGGTGCACAAGCAGGTTGTGCGCAAGCGCGCTGAAACCCATTCTATTGAACTGGACCCGGTCACAAGGCTCTACTATCTCGAAGTGGAAGAGCCCGACATGCACAAGCCATCTTCTGACTTGGAGCGGGTTTATGATGCCTTGCGTGAGCAATGGGAAATTCCGGATGCCACCTGCGATATGCACATTCTTTCAGAATTGCAGCAGGTGTTGAGGCAGGGCGATTGGAAAATTACCGTCGCCGTTCACCAGCGCCTGCCAGGTGGCGTCAGCCAGATTGCCGGCATCTGGCCGGGCTTTCATGACCGCGCATACGGCCTTGCCATCGATATAGGTTCAACCACGATTGCCGCCCACCTTTGCAATCTTCTGGACGGCGAGGTGCGCGCATCATCGGGGTTGATGAACCCGCAAATCCGCTATGGAGAAGACCTGATGAGCCGGGTCTCCTATGTGATGATGAACCCGGGCGGTGAAGTGGAAATGACGTCTGCTGTGCGCGATGCCATCAACGTGCTCGCCAGCCAGGTATCGATTGAGGCGGGTATCAATCCGGACAATATTCTCGAAGCCGTTCTGGTGGGCAATCCGGTTATGCACCACCTGGTGCTGGGTATTGACCCGACAGAGCTTGGCGGTGCGCCATTTGCCCTGGCAACCGGCCTGCCGGTTACCCGGCCCGCACGCGATCTTGACCTGAAGCTTCATGGCGGCGCCCACGTTTACGTCTTGCCTTGCATTGCAGGACATGTGGGGGCCGATGCTGCAGCGGTCGTTCTGTCTGAGGGCCCGCATCTTTCAGATGAGATGACGCTGATTGCGGATGTCGGCACCAATGCTGAAATCGTGCTCGGCAGCAAGGAACGGCTGCTGGCTTGTTCATCGCCAACAGGCCCGGCATTTGAAGGGGCGCAAATTTCATCTGGCCAGCGTGCTGCCCCCGGGGCAATCGAACGGGTTCGCATTGATGCTGAAACCCTTGAGCCGCGCTTTCGGGTAATTGGCTGTGATTTGTGGTCAGACGAGCCAGGCTTTGACGAGGCAACCCAGTCCTCCGGCGTTACCGGCATATGCGGCTCGGGCATTATTGAAGTGCTGGCCGAGATGTTCCTCGCCGGTATTATCAATCAAGACGGTGTGGTCGATGGTGCAATGGCGCAACTTTCCAATCGCATTGCCCAGGATGGGCGGACATTCTCTTATGTTCTGCACGAGGGTGAACAACTCATCTCAATCACCCAGAACGATGTGCGGGCCATCCAGCTTGCCAAGGCTGCCCTTTATGCCGGTACCCGGCTTTTGATGGACAATATGGGCATTGAAAGTGTTGACCGTGTGCGCCTTGCAGGCGCCTTCGGCAGCCATATCGATGTCAAATATGCCATGGTGCTTGGCCTTATTCCGGACTGCCCGCTTGAAAAGGTGCAATCGGCAGGAAATGCCGCCGGAACCGGTGCGCGTATCGCTCTGTTGAATTCATCAGCACGCGATGAGATTGAGCGGCTGGTGTGTGATATCGAAAAGGTTGAAACCGCTGTCGAGCCGCGTTTTCAGGAACATTTTGTAGAAGCAATGGCCTTTCCGCACAAAACCGCGCCATTCCCGAATCTGTCACGGGAAGTCACGCTCCCTGCGCCAAAGGAAGTGGCCGCGCCAGACGACAATGAAAGTGGTGGCCGCCGGCGCCGGCGCCGGGCTTCGAAATAGTCAGGTAATCGGAGAAACCCTGATTTCCATCCGGTTGTTTCGGCTCCGGCCCTTGGAAGATTTGTTGCTTGCTGCTGGTAATGCCTCGCCTTCACCGGCGGTTCGGATACGCATGGCCAAAACACCATTGCTGCGTAAAGCGTCCGATATGGCGTCTGCCCGGAACTCTGAAACGCTTTGATTGAAATGCTCAGAGCCATTGCTGTCGGTGTGGCCGGTAATTGTTATCGCCGTTCTGTCGAATGTGATCATGACAGAGGACAGGTGCTTCATGGCTGCTTCAAAATCCACCGAAAGCTGAAGCCCGTCTTCTTTGAACGCGAATTCGCTTTGCGCCACGATGACGATGTCATAGGCGTTCCTTGCCAGGCGAAAATCTTTGTTGAATTCGAGCCTTTTACCTATTTCGCGCGCCTGGTTGTCCATATAGGCGCTGGTATTTTCAGGCGTTAAGGCTTTGACGCCGGCGCTTTCCAAGGCCACGGTACGAGATGCTGGTTTGTGCACAATCTTCATTGTGGGCGGGGCCTTGTTCCCTATGATAACCGGGCCATCAACCTTGGGGGCTGCGCAGGCACTCAGGAACGGGCAAAAGAGCGCCAAGGCACAAAATACCTTCATTGAAAATCCAATTTGAAAAATGCGCCGCTTTCGCGGCCTTAAAAATCGCCGTCATTCAACGTTGTTGAACGTCAAATGTCCAGTTTTTTGCGTAACGCAAGGAAATCGCGCCACGCCAGCCGCTTTTGCACGGGTTGACGCAGCAAATATGCCGGATGAAGGGTTGGCAGAAGCGGTATCTCTTTGCCATTTACCTCAAGGGCGCGCCATTTGCCGCGGGCGCGCAAAATCCCGACCGAGCCGCCAATGAGCCGGTGCATGGGCGTTGCGCCAAGGCACACGATAACCTCGGGGGCGGCGAGCTTGATGGCGCGGTGAATGAATGGGAAACAGACTTCTGATTCTGCCGCAGTCGGCTTTCGGTTGCCGGGTGGGCGCCAGAAAATTGTGTTTGAAATAAACACCGAACGGGCCGGGTCTTCTGCTGCTCTGTCTAGGCCGATGGCATTCAGCATCAAATCCAGCAATTGGCCTGAACGCCCGACGAACGGCTTGCCCTGCCTGTCTTCGTCAGCACCGGGCGCCTCGCCAATCATCATCACCCTGGCGGCCGCATTGCCATCGCTGAACACGAGGTTCTTTGCCGTTTTCTTCAACGGGCACCCGTCGAAACCAGATAGGGCCTTGGAGAGTTCTTCCAGCGAAGCAGTTTCCTCTGCGCATTTTTTCGCCTCGGCGATCAGCTCATCAGGTGAGGTCAGATTCGCCTGGGCGCTTGCCGGCGGCGGACGCAGCGTTGCAGACGGGGCCGGGAAGGCCTGGCTATGCACTTGCTGGCGCGCCTGAGGCTTTTGAGCCTGTGCACGGGCGGCGGCTTTTTCTTTCGACAACGCAAAACGGTCGATCGCGGCATCGCCTATGGCCTCATCGACGCCAATTTCGCCATACCAGTTGAGCAATGCCTCGAGATTGCCGTCAAAAGCCATATTTGGTGTTTTCCCTTCGGCCATGTGTTCAGTATAACACCATTGATAGATTGCGGTGGCAACGGAAGGGTAGCGGTCCACCGGAATTTGAGGTTTATAAGGGCCGGACGAATTTTGGTCTGGGGTAGAAGGGGATACTTAGTTGAGCGAAGAAAATGGCGGCGCGCCTGAGCGCGAGGCGATGGAATTTGATGTGGTGATTGTGGGCGCCGGCCCGGCGGGTCTGGCAGCGGCAATTCGCCTGAAACAGCTGGCCGGCGAGGCTGGCAGCGATATTTCAGTATGCGTGCTGGAGAAAGGCTCTGAGGTTGGCGCGCATATTCTCTCTGGTGCAGTGATTGATCCGATTGCGTTGAACGAGCTCATTCCAAATTGGAAAGAGCTTGGTGCACCGCTCAACACGGAAGTCACGTCCGATCGTTTCTTTGTGCTTGGGCCGGCCGGTGCAATGCGCCTACCGAATTTCGGCATGCCGAAGCTGATGGATAATCACTGCAATTATGCTGTTTCACTTGGTAATGTATGCCGTTGGCTGGCCGAACAGGCCGAAGGTCTGGGCGTTGAGATTTATCCGGGCTTTGCGTGCTCGGAACTGGTTCACCGCGAAGATGGCTCGGTGAAGGGCGTTGTTGCCGGTGTTATGGGCATTGGCCGCGACGGTGAGCAGAAAGCTGAATTTGAGCCGGGCATGGAACTGCACGGCAAGTATGTCTTCATTGCGGAAGGCGTTCGCGGCTCGCTGGCCAAACAGATCATTGCTGAATACACCCTGGATAAGGGACGCGATCCGCAAAAGTTTGGCATTGGCATCAAAGAGCTGTGGGAAGTGAAGCCGGAAAACCATGTGCAGGGCCAGGTAACCCACACAATGGGCTGGCCGCTGGGCACCAAAACCGGTGGTGGCAGCTTCATGTATCATATTGAAGACAACCAGGTGGCCATTGGCTTCGTGGTGCATCTGAACTACGAAAATCCATACCTTTCGCCCTACAATGAGTTCCAACGCTTCAAGCATCACCCAATGATCGCATCTGTGCTGGAAGGGGGCAGGCGCATTGCCTATGGCGCGCGGGCAATTACCGAAGGCGGCTTGCAGTCCCTGCCGCAACTCTATTTCCCGGGCGGTGCGCTCATTGGCTGTTCGGCAGGCATGGTCAATGTTCCCCGGATAAAAGGCTCCCACAATGCCATGAAGAGCGGCATGCTGGCCGCTGAGGCAGCGTTTGAGGCCATAAGCCAGGGCCGCGAAGGCGATGAACTCGTGGGATACGAGAACGCGTTCCGTTCATCCTGGATCTACAAGGATTTGGAGCTGGTGCAGAACGCCAAGCCAATGTGGTCGAAAATGGGTCTCATTGGCGGGCTCTTGCTCGGCGGCATGGATATGCACATGCGCGAAAAGCTTGGCTTTTCCCTGTATGGCACCTGGCGCCACGGCAAGCCGGACTATGCCTGCACCAAGTCGGCATCTGAATGCAGGGAAATCGAATATCCAAAACCGGATGGTGTGTTGTCATTCGACAGGCTCACCAATGTTTCTTTCTCGGCCACTAACCATGAGGAAGACCAGCCTGTCCACCTGCAGCTTGCCGATGAAAGCGTGCCAATAAAAATCAATTTGGAAAAATTCGCCGAACCGGCCCAGCGTTATTGCCCGGCCGGGGTTTACGAAGTCAACTATGACGATGATGGCAGCAATCCCAAGTTCCAGATAAACGCCCAGAACTGCGTGCACTGCAAAACCTGCGACATCAAGGACCCGAGCCAGAATATCAACTGGACGGTGCCTGAAGGGGCAGGCGGGCCGAATTACCCGAACATGTAGGGATGCCGGTTAGAGCAAATTTCGATCATATCGAACCATTCTGACGGAGCGATTTTGTAACAAGATCAAGTGAAGGCGCGACGGGAACATCTAGATATTCGCGAGCGGCTTTACGCCGGGATTGGAGCAAAAGCGCCCGTCCCTTCGGGTTTCCGATTGGCGGACGCCCAGAGCCAAACCAGCTTTCAGTGATGCCGGCATCAGCTGAAACCCGTTTCAACTCTGGCTCGCCACGCCAATTGAGAAACAGAATTGCTTCAATATGGTCGGAACTTGCTCTAGTTTGCGGTTTTGTTGAGGTGCTTGATGAATTTCGCGCCCGGCCAGCAATCTTGCCTAAGCTTGTATTTAAGCTGGTAAAGGCCGGTTGCTGAGCGGGTTCGGAACCCCACCAGACCGTCAACAGTGTCGCCGATATTGTAGCCGAGCTTTTGCATTTTCGTTTGCACCACCTTCATCCGGTCTCGGGTGTAGGTGGGCACTTTGCGCCACTTGGTGATGAACGATTTGTTGGCGCCCATGCGGTCTGCAACATGGCCGACGAACAGGGCGTAGACGTCTGATTCATTGTACTCTTTGAGCACGTAGAAATTCTTGGTGACGATGAATGCCGGCCCGTAGCGCCCGGCCGGCACTAGCAATGATGTAGGGTAGCCGAGCGCGCGCTGAGAATATTTGCGCCCGGCAACCCGGTTTACGCCCCGCTTTTTCCACGTGGCCACCGGCACCCTCTTGTCCGGCCCCTCAAGCGCGCAGTTAACGTTGTTGGGCAGGGCAACTTCATACCCCCATGGCAAATGAGGCTGCCAGCCCTTTTGGCGCAGGAAATTCGCCGTGCTTGCCAGCGCATCTGGAATATTGTTCCAGATATCCTTTTTGCCATCTCCGTTGAAATCTACTGCGTACTGGAGGAACTGGCTTGGCAGCATTTGCGTGTGCCCCATTGCGCCGGCCCATGAACTGCGCATCTTGTCGCGCGCAATATGACCATCTTTGAGGATTTGCAGCGCGGCAAGAACTTCCTTGCGGAAAAAATCACGGCGCCGGCCCGCAAAGGCGAGCGTCGCCAAAGAGCGCACCGCGTAGTGTGGAATTTTCGCTACGCCATAGGCTGTTTCGCGGCCCCAGACAGACAAAACAATGGCTCCCGGAACACCGTAGCGCTGCTCAATACGCGCCAATGTCTTGCCATATCTTTTGCGGTAGGCCGCGCCGCGTTGGGCCAGGGCATAGATTTGGCGTTCACCAAAATATAGCCCCGGGCTGCCAAATTCCCTCTGGCGTTTAGGCTTGCCCTTCTTTTCCGCCAAATCTGGCAATGACCAGTCAAGGGTGACGCCGGCAAAGGCTGTTTTGAAGGTTTTGCGCGATACGCCCATGGCCTTAGCATCGCGCCAGAGGGCCATCTGCCAAGTTTGGAACCTCTTCTCCATTGTTTTTTTGGAGACGCCGCTGCTCGTGGACAATTCTGCATTGGCTGTTCGCGGAGCATTACAAAAAGCTACTGCTGTAAGAATACAAACTGTGGCGGCAAGAAAAGTTTTTCTAATGTTTCCGGGAACCATAATTTCGTCCTGATTAGCAGTTCATCAATCAAATGCTGGCACTTGAGATATGCCTGCGCAGGTTTAGCGTTTTGGGTGAATATAATAATTTGGCCATAGAGGAAAAGAGATTTTCAGAAGCTTGCCAATTTGCCTGCTGATTGCGGTTTGTCTGGTGTTGCCCGCCGGGCAAAAGGCCAGTGCCGGGCAGGGGTACCGCGCTTATGTGGCGAAAATATTGACGCAACTGCCCGCGGGCAGCCGCGTGCGCCCTGACCTTGAAGCATATCTCAACCAGCTCGCATCCTCAGCGCGCAAACGGGCGGGAAGAAAACCCCTGAAAGCATCAAACAAGCTCAACGGCGCTGCCCGCGGACAGGCAGCCGATATGCTTCTTGGCAACTATGTCGGCCATCACTCTCGTAGCGGTTACCGGTTCAGCGCCAGATTTGCCGCCTATGCGGGCAAGGATTTCCAAGGCCGGCACGGAGAAAACGCCGCCCGGGACCGCCACCGCGGCGCGGTTAACAAGGCAAAGGCAAAGCGCCTTTTCAATCAATGGATGAACAGCGGTGGGCACCGGCGCAACTTGCTCAACAGGTCTTATGCATATGTTTCAACCGGAGCCATTCAGAAAGGTAATCATCTTTATGCTGTGCAGATTTTCTGGGAACCGGGGCAAAAAAAGCCTTCGGTGAACATGTTGGTCATTAATTGATCAGAATTGAAGTGCAATGTAACGCGTGCGAGGTCAATTTAACCTTCGCAAAACCAAATAGGTGAGAACAAATACTCGCTTTTTCGTCAAAATCGTCATATGACGGGTTACGTGCTGGAACCTGACGGTTCGAATTTCAATAGTCATGGGTCCAGGTGAAATCGTTGGGAATATTGATTTGCTGAAATCACAGAAAACGCTTTTGTTGGGCGCTGCGCTGGGCGCCGGTTTCTTTGGCATGGCAATTAAGGGTGGCGTGCCTTCGTTTGCCTCAGATCAGGGCATTGATTCGCTGTCGGGAAACTATCTTGCCGGAATTCATGCACGTAAGCTTCGCGATCACGATGCAGCGGCAGAGTTTTTTGCTCGTGCGCTGCGCGATGATGCCGATAACAAGGACATCATTGAGCGCGCCTTCCAGCTTGAGATCGGCAGGGGTAATTTTGCGCGTGGTGAAGAGCTGGCGCAACAGGTTGTTGCAAATGATCCCCGCCACCGCATGGCGCGCGTTGTTCTGGCCTTAAGGGACATGAAGGCGGAACGCTATGCCGATGCAAGAGAGCACCTTACCCACGCAGCCTATACTCCACTTGGCCAACTCACCTCGGCATTGCTGTCAGCATGGTGCTGGGCCGGAGACGGGCGTATGGATATGGCGCTCAAGTCTCTGAAAAATCTTGATAAAACGGATTCTTTCGCGATTTACAATTCGTTCAACGCAGCATTGATCGCCGATTTCCTCAATAAGCCGGCAGCCGCTAAGCGCCACTACAAACGCATCTATAACGATGCCAGCTCATCTCTTCGCGTGGTGCAAACCTACGGCAACTATCTTGAGCGCCAGGGCGATGGGGAAACGGCCAAAAAAGTATACAACCGCTATCTCAAAGATCAGGTTTCACACCCGCTGGTGGAAAGTACCGTTGAGCGCATGGATGCAGGCGGCAAGGCGTCGCCCATTATCCGCTCCATGCGCGATGGTGTAGCAGAAGCCCTGTTCAGCCTTTCTTCGGCACTGGCCGATCAATCCGGCATTGATTTTGCCTTGCTATATGCCCAAGCCGCGCTGGATATGCGGCCTGGCTTGCCGGTGGCGCTGACTTTGCTTGGTGACATTTACGAGGACATGAACAAATTTGATTCGGCGATTGTGGCATACGAGAAAGTGCCCGTGGGTTCTGCTCTCAGGCCGAATGCGGAAATTCGAATTGCTGTCAACAACGACAGGCTCGGCAACGAAAAGAAAGCCGAAGAGGGCCTGAAAGCGCTTATTGAGCGTGACCCAAGCGTGAGTGATCCGCTCGTGACACTGGCAAACATCTACCGCTCTCACGACAAGTTTTCCGAAGCTGAGGAATATTATAGCCGCGCCATCAAGCTGGCTGGTGATATCAAGCCTCATCATTGGACATTGTTCTATTTCCGCGGCATTTGCTTCGAGCGCACAAAGCGCTGGCCAAAGGCGGAAGCAGATTTCCGAAAAGCGCTTGAACTCAACAATGATCAGCCGCTTGTTTTGAACTATCTCGGCTACAGCTGGGTCGATCAAGGAATGAACCTGGAAGAAGCGATTGAGATGATCCAGAAGGCGGTCGAGCTCAGGCCGAACGACGGCTACATTGTCGACAGCCTTGGCTGGGCCCATTACAGGCTGAAGAACTATCCCGAGGCAGTGAAATATCTGGAAAGGGCCGTTGAACTTAAACCAGATGATCCGGTGATCAACGATCATCTCGGTGATGCCTATTGGCGCAGCGGACGTAAACTGGAAGCTGGGTTCCAATGGAACCACGCGCTCGATAACAAGCCTGAAGAGGAAGAAATCGAGAAAATCAAAAAGAAAGTGCAGTCGGGTTTGCCTGATGAAACACCCGACGCTGCTGCGGGGCAGGAACCTGATCCTGAAAAAAAGTCCTGACAACGCCCAGGTGATCGGGTGGTTGACCAAGTAACCGAATTCGCTCCAGCGAAAATTAATCTCAGCCTGCGTGTCACGGGGCGCCGGCATGATGGCTATCATCTTCTCGACAGCATTGTTGGTTTTGCCGGCGTTGGCGATAGGCTTGTGCTCACCCCGGCAGATGAATTCTCTTTGACAATTACCGGGCCCATGGCCGAAGGGCTGGAGGCAGGCAGCGGCAATCTTGTGATGCGTGCGGCGCAAGCTTTGCGCCAAACCTATCCGGAACGGTTTGCTGGTGCGGCGATAGTGTTGGAGAAAAATCTCCCCGTTGCATCTGGAATTGGCGGCGGATCTGCAGATGCCGCAGCAGCGCTTCGCGGCATGATATCGCTTTACGAGGCCGATGAAATTCCTGAGCGGGAAATTTTGAAATTGGCCCTTTCGATCGGTGCCGATGTGCCGGTATGCGTACGCTCGACGTCCGCGCGTATGAGTGGAATAGGTGATTTAATTCAGAAGATTACCGGAATTCCCACCTCCCCGATGGTGCTCATCAATCCTGGCATTGAAGTCTCCACGCAAGAGGTTTTCCAGCGCCTTGATGGCTGGTTCCCGGCCAGCGCATCCGCGCAAGCGGTGCCGGAATTCAAACGCCCTCATGAATTGTGTTTATGGCTTTCGACACTGGGCAATGATCTTGAGCAGCCAGCCGTTTCAATGGCGCCGGAAATACGTACTGTGCTTGATGCACTTGACGGTGCCAAAGGCGCAATGCTGGCGCGCATGTCCGGTTCGGGTGCCACCTGCTTTGGCCTTTTTGCATCAGCTGAAGAGGCAAGAGCGGCGGGCGATGAAATTGGAAGGGCCCATGAAAACTGGTGGGTTGCGGCTACTGAGATAATGTCTGACGGCGATGGTAACTGATTGCCTTGAAACTCGGCTGAAAGACATCCTGCTTGCAGATGAAGCACGCATGGCGGCGCTGAAATTTAGTGAGCGCGCTCGATGCAGAAGTCCACAGCGTCGGTCAGGGATGATTTAAGCGCGCTCTCAGGGAAAATTGCCAGCGCATCGCGCGCAATCGCGCCATAGTGACGGGCCCGCTCAACGGTTGCTTCGATGGCGCCATGTTCTTCAAGATATGAAATCGCCTGGGTGAGATCGCTTTCGTCTTGAAGCCCCTGTTCCAGCTTCTGTGTCCAGAATTCGCGCTGGGCTTCATCGCCGCGCCGGTAGGATAAGATCACTGGCAGGGTGACTTTTCCTTCACGGAAATCGTCGCCGACTTCCTTGCCAAGCTCTGCCTGTTTGCCCGAATAATCGAGCGCATCATCAATTAACTGGAAGGCGATGCCCAGGTTGCGGCCAAATGATTCGAGTGCTTCTTGTTCCTCGCGCGGGCGCTCAGCTACAGCAGCGCCAACTTCTGCTGCGGCTGAAAAAAGCGCAGCTGTTTTGGCGTCGATAATTTTCATATACGCATCTTCGGTGGTCGTGATATCTTTTTGCGCGGCAAGCTGCATCACTTCGCCTTCGGCAATGACAGAGGCGGCATCTGAAAGAATGCGCAGGCACTCAAGTGATTTCGTCTGCACCATCATCTTGAAGGCCTGGCCAAGCAGGTAATCGCCCACAAGCACGCTTGCCTGGTTGCCCCAAATCATGCGTGCAGCGGGTTTGCCGCGGCGCAAATCGCTTTCATCAACAACATCGTCATGCAACAGGGTTGCTGTGTGCATAAATTCGATCGCCGCTGCCAGCTTGACGGGTGAGAGATCTTCTTCAACACCGCACAGGCGGCAGGCCGCGACCGTCACCATGGGGCGCAGCCTCTTGCCGCCGGAATTTATCAGGTGGTTGGCAAGCTCCGGGATCATGTCGACATGGGACGTGGCGCGGGCGAGAATCTCTCCGTTTACCGACAACATGTCTTTTTCTGTAAGGTCAAGAAGCGGCTGCAGACTTGCAGCGCCTTTGCCATTTTCTTCGAGTGGAATTACGACGCCCAAAACAGCCCCCTACGCACAAACGAACGGAAAACGCGAAGCATAGTGCAGCCTAACCGACGGTCAAGAGCGACGATTGGACGCCGCAGCGAATCCGTCTAGACTACCAACTGTTTCTAAAACGTGATTCATTCGCTCTGGCGCGAAGCATTTTGAGGGGTCATACTGCTTGGCTATGACGGAATTGCTGAACACGAATGATGCAGTCCTCATCTCCTATGCCACCGCGCTCCTTGAGAGCGAGGGGATTGAGTATGTCATTTTCGATGCGAATATGAGCATCGTTGAGGGCAGTATAGGTATTTTGCCGCGCAGGCTGATGGTCGATCCAGACCGTATTGGCGAAGCCCGGCGGTTGATGAGCGAAGCCGGGGTGTCACAATGCTGACTGATCAGGAAGCATCACCAGAATCTGGCGCAGGTCCTGCGTCTTTGCCGCCATCTTTGACTGAAGACGGGTTCCTTGGCGGCCGGCTCAAGGTGTTACAGCCGGAAAAGGGCTACCGTGCGGGCATAGATGCGGTCTTTCTTGCCTCATCCATTCCTGTGACGCCCGGCCAGACAGCGTTTGAAGCAGGTCTTGGTGTCGGCGTTGTTTCACTATGTGTGGCAGCGCGCGTCCCAGGGGTTCACATTACTGGCGTTGAACTTGCATCGCGCTACTCGATGCTGGCCGAAGAAAACATTAAGCGCAATGAATTGTCCGGCAACATTCAGGTAATCACCGGCGATGTTAAGGAGGCCACAAGGCGTGATCTAACCCTTTGGCCGCCCACCAATTCCTTCAACCATGTCTACGCGAACCCGCCGTTTTTCGATGAAGACAAGGTAACCAATTCCCCGGTGAGCCTGCGCTCAAGCGCGCTCAGTTTCGGACCGGAAGACCTTGAAGAATGGATAAGGGTTATGGCGGCCATGGCGGTGCCGCGTGGAACAATTACAATTGTGCACAGGGCCGATTCGCTTGACCGCATCCTTTCCGGTTTCACCGATCACAGCATCGGGGGCATACATATTGCTCCGCTGCATGCCCGCGAGGGCGATCCGGCATCAAGGGTGCTGGTGCAGGGGATAAAGGGGTCGCGGGCGCCACTGCGCGTTCTGCGCGGGCTGGTTCTGCATACTCAGGAAAACAAGTTCACTCCGGAAGCTGAAGCGATTTTACGCGATGGCCAGGCTTATTTGCTGCGCTAAACGGTCTGCTTGAACATAATTCAATTTTCAACTTGCAGGCGCCAAGGCGCATGCCTACTTATTCGGGATCATGAAAAAGCAACTGATGAAATTTGTTCCCGCGCGCTGGCGCAAAGGCGTCAACCGCGTGGCGGTCGTTCGTTTGCAAGGTGTTATTGGCGTCGGCACGCCTTTGCGTCCCGGCCTCACCTTGCATGGGGTAAACGATGCTTTGGAGCGGGCCTTTGCGCTGCCTGGCGTCAAAGCGGTGGCGCTGGTGGTGAATTCACCAGGCGGCTCGCCGGTTCAATCAGCTTTGATTACCGAGCGCATCCGCCAGCTGAGCGCCGAGAAGAACGTGCCGGTTCTGGCATTTACCGAAGATGTGGCCGCATCGGGCGGATATTGGCTGGTGCTTAGCGGTGATGAAATTTATGCCGACCCAACATCGATTGTCGGATCGATTGGTGTTTTGTCGGCAAGCTTCGGCTTTGTTGAAGCTATAAAGAAGCTGGGAATTGAGCGGCGCGTGCAAACTGCAGGTGAGAACAAGCTCATCCTTGACCCGTTCCAGCCAAAGAAAAAGAAGGACATTGACCGGCTAAAGGAAATTCAGAACGATATGCATGATGTGTTTAAGGATGCAGTGCGCCAGCACCGCGGATCAAAACTTGATGAGAGCAACAAAGACCTGTTTTCAGGCGCCTTCTGGACCGGCCGGCGGGCACTGGAGATGGGCCTGATCGACGGGCTTGGCCACATGCACAAGATCTTGCGCGAAAAGTATGGCGAAGATGTCGATATCAAGCCTATCAGCATTGCCAAGAAGGGGCTGTTGGGGCGTTTTATGCCCGGGATGGATGATGGCGCATTCGCCCTTGGTGATTTGAAAGACGGCTGGTCGGAAGATTTGGTATCGTCGCTGGAAGCGCGTTCAATCTGGGCACGTTTCGGTTTTTAGTGTAACGCCGATTGGGGAAGGCCATGTTGGGGAAAATTCTTATAACCCTTGTCGCGGTGGCAGTTGCCGGTTTTGCCATGAAGAGATTTTCGGGAAAGCCCCGCTCCCAACCAGTGGAGCGCAAACCGCCGCCCGGCAGCGATGGCAAGATTGCAACTTTGCGCAAAGACCCCAAAACCGGGGAATATGTTCCTGAAGATGAAGAATTGACCGAAAAATAGGTTTGGTGGCGGCAATCTCGCGCTTGACCTGTTTGTGCGCTGCACATAGGTTGCGCCGACCGCCAAACGGCGTGTTTCAAATAAGATTTTCTTCGGAACTAGAAGGCCCTGAAAATGCCAGCACCTTCCAACTCAGCGCTGGACCCTGCAAAATCCTTTCAGGGGCTCATACTTGCGCTGCAGAAATATTGGGCGTCCTACGGGGCGGTGATTTTGCAACCCTACGATATGGAAGTGGGTGCTGGTACGTTCCACCCGGCAACCACCTTGCGCGCCATTGGGCCGAAACCGTGGAATGCGGCCTATGTGCAGCCATCACGGCGCCCGTCTGACGGACGCTTCGGGGAAAACCCGAACCGCCTGCAGCACTATTACCAGTACCAGGTCATTCTCAAACCATCGCCGCCGGACCTTCAGGACCTTTACCTGGGCTCGCTTGAGGCGATCGGCGTTGATGCAGAAAACCACGATATCCGGTTTGTGGAAGATGACTGGGAAAGCCCGACGCTGGGCGCCTGGGGACTTGGCTGGGAAGTGTGGTGCGATGGCATGGAAGTAAGTCAGTTCACCTATTTTCAGCAGGTTGGCGGCATCGATTGTGCGCCGGTTTCCGGCGAGCTCACCTACGGGCTTGAGCGCCTGGCCATGTATGTGCAGGGCGTGGACAATGTGTATGAGCTGAACTTCAACGGCGGTGAGGGCGATGCCCGGGTGTCCTATGGTGATGTGTTCCTGCAAGCCGAGCGGGAATATTCCCATTACAATTTCAACCATGCGGATACCGAGCGCCTGGCGCGGCATTTTGAAGATGCAGAGGCCCAGTGCAGGGCTTTGCTTGATGCCGAGGGCAATTATGTGATGGCGCTGCCGGCTTATGATCAGTGCATCAAGGCCAGCCACATTTTCAATCTTCTTGATGCCCGGGGCGTTATCTCCGTCACCGAGCGGCAAAGTTACATTTTGCGGGTGCGCGAGCTTGCCAAGGGCTGCGCTGAAGCCTGGCTTAAGACGTCAGGAGGTGGAGCCGATGCCTGAACTGTTGCTTGAACTTTTTTCTGAGGAAATTCCCGCCCGCATGCAAAACAAGGCGGCGGCGGACTTAAAGAAGCTCATCACGGATGGCCTTGTGGATTCAGGGCTAACCTATGAAGGCGCCCAAGCCCACGCAACCCCGCGCAGGCTCGTCCTGTCTGTTGTTGGACTTCCCGAGAGCCAGCCCGATGTGAAGGAAGAGCGCAAAGGCCCGCGTGTTGGTGCGCCTGAACAGGCCATGACCGGCTTTTTGAAGGCAGCGGGGGTGAGCCTTGACGAGTGTGAAACCCGCGAGGACAAAAAGGGCGCGTTTTACGTTGCCGTCATCGACCGGCCCGGCAAGCCCACACCTGATGTGATTGGCGAACTGGTGCCCGATGTGGTGCGTAAGTTCCCATGGCCGAAATCCATGCGCTGGGGCTCTGGCAGTTTGCGCTGGGTGCGTCCGCTCCATTCCATTTTATGCGTATTCGATGGCGAAACCGTTCCGTTTGAGATTGAAGGCATCAAGAGTGGCGAAACCACCCTTGGCCACCGGTTCATGGGCACCAAGGAGCCATTGAAGGCCCGCAATTTCGAGCAATATGAAGCAGCCCTGGCGAAGGGGAAAGTGGTTGTCGATGCCAGCCACCGGGCTGAAACCATCCGGGCGGAGGCGAAAAACCTCACCTTCGCGCAAGGGCTGGAACTTATTGAAGATGAAGGGCTTTTGACCGAGACCGCAGGGCTGGTTG
>JBPCVY010000049.1:0-11148 GCA_051010055.1 Hyphomicrobiales bacterium
CTTCTGGATGGATCTAAGCCGTGCGCGGGCTTGCGATTCCCTGGCATAGGCGCCGATTTGGATATGCCAGGATTTGCCGCCGGAAATCGTAACTGTCTTTGCCCGCTGCTTTTCCGAATTCACAACCTTCGGCACAGGCGGCTGCGATTGTTTCTTGGAGGGTGCAACACTGGTGTTGGCGGCAATAACCGGCTGGTTGGTTGTGGCAACCTTGCCGGTAGAACTTTTCTTTGCTGCGTTCGACGAGCTGGAAGTTGCTGCCACAGAGATGCTCTTTGCAGGCGAACCAGCGCTTGAGGCAAGGCCGACGCCTCTGCGTGTTGGCACTTTCTTCAACGCCTTGTTGAGCACCTTAACCATGTAATTGTTACGTGATTTTGCTGATTTTCCACCCATTACGACCGCAACCACATGTTTGCCCTTGCGGCGAACTGATGCTGTGAGATTAAACCCTGATGCGCGGATAAAACCAGTCTTGATGCCGTCCATGCCCCGGTAGCGACCAAGCAGCCTGTTGTGATTGCGGTAGGCGCGGCCTTTATATTTGAAATTGCGGGTTTTGAAGTAACGGTAATAGCGTGGGAAGTCTTTCTGGATGCGCAAGCCCAGCGTGGCCATATCGCGGGCTGTCGTGTACTGGCCCGAATTTGGCAGGCCAGAAGCGTTTTTGAACACGGTACGGCTCATGCCGATGCGCCGTGCCGTGCGCGTCATGCGCCTGGCAAATGCTGATTCAGAACCTGAAATATTCTCTGCAATCGTAGCGGCAACGTCGTTGGCCGATTTTGTAACCAGTGCCAAAATGGCATGGTCGACACGGATTGTCTGACCCGGTTTGAGATAAAGCTTGGATGGCGGCCGGCGCGAGCCGTAGCGGGAAACCTTCAACCGGCTCGACAGCTTCAGCTTGCCCTTTTTTACCTCTTCGAAAAGGACATAAAGGGTCATGATTTTGGTGAGTGAGGCGGGGTAGCGACGTGAATCGGCATACTTGGATTCGATAACCCTGCCATCGTGGGCGTCAACGGAGATAAACGCGAATTTGGTTCTGGCATTGGCGGCGTCAGTTGACATCAACAGCACCCAAACCGAACACGCCATCACCAGCGCTGCAATGGTGAGTAACTGCCTCACATGTGAAAAAGCAAAGCTCACCGGTCTCGCAGGAATCACCATTTTTTCCCTCTTGTTCTGAAGGGTAGTATTGAAACCCCAGCCCTGCACGATTCTGCTGAAGATTGGCTCATCGACTGGGATAGCCCCCGAAGCTGCCCGTTTCAAGCCCTCATTGCAAACTTGCCGTCTAATGGAACGCAAAATTGAACGCCGGCACATGCAGTTTCAACACATTTAACATATGCCGGGCAAGCTTTACAAAACCATTAAACGGTAAATTCTGGCGAAAAGAAGAAAAAATTTGTGCACTGCAAAAAAGTACTTGCATTTTTTGTGCGTTGCACCTAGATATGTTGCGGGCGCGAAGGAGTGAGAGTTTCGCGAGACAGGTTTAAGACCCCTAACCGGACAGGATGAGAACGATGATCAAGTCTTTTGAAAACTTCCAGGCTTTCGGTAAAGAAGGCTTTGAAGCTTATGTTGCTAGTGCCACCGCCATGACCAAAGGTTTCCAGACCATTGCAGGCGAAATGGCTGACTATTCTCGCAAGTCTTTTGAAAAGAGCACTGCGGTTGTTGAAAAAACCCTTTCTGCAAAGTCCATCGACAAGGCTCTTGAAGTCCAAAAGGACGCAGCAAAGGTTGCCGGCGAAGACTATGTTGCTGAGCTGAACAAGCTTGGTGAGATTTATGTCGCTGCTGCAAAGGAAGCCTACAAGCCTTTCGAAGCTCAGGTTGCTGAGTTCACGAAGGCAGCTTCCAAGTAATCAGCTTCTGAGTAAGTTGCGTATCTGATTAAAGGGCGCTTCTGGCCACTCCTCCCGGCCGAATCAACCCCGTTCAGACTGAATCCCGGTGCTGGAAACGGTGCCGGGATTTTTTTTGTTTGCGAATGTACGATTCAGGCAAACAAGCGTGTGAACCAGACAATTCGTGTTGAGAATACTAAGTGTGGCTAACTCGTACGCAGTTCGATTTTACTGCCATTTTAACCCACTATCTTGCTGGGCGAATTGTAACCATTCTTTCAATTTTGCCCCCTTTCAAGAAGCGTGTCGTGGCCAAATTAGATCAAATTTTTCGCTGATTTGTAGCGAAGCTGCGCCGCGAACATTTGAGTGTGAAGCGTTCCTGTAATTATCTTAAATCTGTACAAAGAAATTTAACCACATTTTGTTTCAAGAAAAATTTGACATACATTCTGCTCATTTAGTCATGGGCATCGCAATCTGCTTTTTGAGTTGCACGAATATTCTTAAGTTCCGGCCAACCTGTTTGCTTTGACGGCGGACAAATCGTTGTGCTGGCCCAACTATTTTTTAGGAATGAATAATGGATCTAAAAAAACTTTTGCCGAATTTATTGGCACATTCATGCTGGTATCGGCTGTATGTGGCGCAGCAATGATCTCATTTGCCGCTTTGGGAGGCGGATCAGGAATTCTTGGTGTGGCTTTCACAGTTGGCCTGACCGTTATGGTCATGGCTTACGAAGTGGGCCCATTTCCGGCGGACACTTTAACCCAGCAGTGACCCTGGGGGGCGGTTTTGCTGCCGGCCGCTTTTAAGCAAAAGACATCGCGCCATATATAGTGGCTCAAATTATCGGCGGAGCAGTTGCTGCTGCGGTGTTCTTTTTCATCTTATCCGGAAAAGCAAATTTTTGCCGTCGGAGGTTTTGCGTCAAACGGCTACGGCAACCATTGACCGGCAGGATTTTCACTTGCTGCAGCTTTTGTCACTGAGTTCATTCAAACAGCAATCTTTGTTCTCATCATCCTGCGGGTGACAAGAGAAGATGGCGGCGCTGGTGTTATGGCGCCTGTGGCAATTGGCCTTGCGCTTGCGGTCATGCATGTCATGAGTGTTCCAGTTGCAAATAATTCGCTCAATCCTGCCCGATCAACCGCAACGGCTATGTTTGCTGATGGCAGGGCTTTCCAGCAATTGTGGATGTTCTGGGTAGCGCCAATTCTCGGCGGCGTGGCCGGTGGTCTGGCCGACAAGTTTACTGGTAAAACCAGCTAACCCATAAAATCAATTCACACAGTGAATCCGTGATTTCGTTCCCCGTAACGGAATTGCGGTTTCACCGTACTGCATCGTTTTGCCCGCGCCGGATTCTGCTCCGGATTTCAAAAACTTTTCGCCGTTCTCCCCAAAAAAACCAAACCATTCCCAACCTAACAAAAATTTCATCAAACTTTTGACCCATATGCTTGCGTAATGAATTGAAAGCTCGCATCCTGACCAGAACGGCCTATATACTGTCAGGGCGCATGGTGCGTGTAAGAATTGGGTAAACAGAATAGTGGATGCTTGTGTGATGCTGACCGAAATGGCTAATCGCAAGGACAAAGATGATGATAAAGGGGGAACCGGTGACCAAACCGGAACCCTGACGCGCACAAAAGCAAAAACCAAAAAGCCGAGTCTTTATAAGGTTTTGCTTTTGAACGACGATTACACGCCGATGGAATTTGTGGTGTTTGTGCTGGAACGCTTTTTCAGCAAAACCCAGGATGAGGCAACAAAGATAATGTTGCATGTTCATCAAAAAGGAGTTGGCGTGTGTGGTGTGTACACCTATGAGGTGGCTGAAACAAAAGTGACACAGGTTATGGACTTTTCGCGCTCCCATCACCATCCTTTACAGTGCACAATGGAAAAGGAGTAGTTTTGCCAGTGCCATCATTTTCGCGCAGCCTTGAAGATGCCCTGCATCGGGCGTTGGCCCTCGCCAATGACCGCAGCCAGGAGTATGCCACACTTGAGCACCTGCTATTGGCTCTCATCGACGATAGCGATTCGGCTGCCGTCATGCGCGCCTGCAACGTCGATTTGGAGCTGCTGCGCAAGAACCTGGAAACCTACATCGATACCGAACTTGCAACACTGGTGATTGATACCGGCGACGATTCCAAGCCCACAGCCGGCTTCCAGCGCGTTATTCAGCGTGCTGTTATTCATGTTCAATCTTCCGGACGCGAAGAGGTAACCGGCGCGAATGTACTGGTGGCGATTTTTGCCGAGCGCGAAAGCCATGCTGCTTACTTCCTGCAAGAACAGGACATGACCCGCTATGATGCGGTGAACTATATCTCCCACGGAATTGCCAAGCGGCCCGGCATGTCCGAAGCCCGCAGGGTGCGTGGTGCCGAAGAGGAAACCGATTCCGAAACCCTTGATGGGGCTAGCGAAAAAGAAGGCTCTGATGCCCTTGAGGCTTATTGCGTGAACCTCAACCGCAAGGCTGATGAAGGACGCATCGACCCGCTGATTGGCCGCGAGGCAGAAGTCAAGCGCACCATTCAGGTGCTCTGCCGCCGTCAAAAGAACAACCCGCTGTTTGTTGGTGAATCCGGTGTTGGCAAGACGGCGATTGCCGAAGGACTGGCCCGCAAAATCGTCAATGAAGAAGTGCCGCACGTTTTGAAAGACTGCACCATATTCGCCCTCGACATGGGTGCGCTTCTGGCCGGCACCCGCTACCGCGGCGACTTTGAAGAGCGCCTGAAAGCGGTGGTGAAAGAGATTGAAGACTATCCCGGCGCAATCATGTTTATCGATGAAATCCATACGGTCATCGGAGCGGGGGCCACATCTGGCGGCGCTATGGATGCATCTAACCTTCTAAAACCGGCACTTGCCGGCGGCACGCTCCGGTGTATCGGTTCAACAACTTATAAGGAATACCGCCAGCACTTTGAGAAAGACCGCGCGCTGGTGCGCCGGTTCCAGAAAATCGATGTGAACGAGCCTTCCGTTTCCGACACGGTTAAAATCCTCAAAGGCCTCAAGCCGTATTTTGAAGAGTTTCACAACATTCGCTATACCAACGATGCCATCCGCACCGCGGTTGAGCTCTCGGCCAAATATATGTCCGACAGAAAGCTGCCCGATAAGGCCATCGATGTAATTGATGAGACAGGCGCATCACAAATGCTGCTGCCGGATTCGCGGCGCAAGAAATCCATCGGCGTGAAGGAAATCGAAGCCACCATCGCCACGATGGCTCGTATTCCGCCGAAAACTGTTTCAAAATCCGATACAGAAGTTTTGAAAGACCTCGGGGCGAGTTTGCGCCGGGTGGTGTTCGGCCAGGACAAGGCAATTGATGCTTTGTCTTCAGCTATCAAGCTGTCGCGCGCCGGTTTGCGCGAGCCTGAAAAGCCCATCGGCTGTTATCTTTTCTCCGGTCCCACGGGGGTTGGCAAAACCGAAGTTGCCCGCCAGCTTGCAGATGCCATGGGCGTTGAGCTTTTGCGGTTCGATATGTCGGAATATATGGAGCGGCACACGGTCTCGCGGCTCATCGGTGCCCCTCCCGGCTATGTGGGGTTTGACCAGGGTGGACTACTCACTGATGGTGTTGACCAGCATCCCCATTGCGTGCTGCTTCTTGACGAGATTGAGAAGGCCCATCCGGATCTGTTCAATATCCTCTTGCAGGTGATGGACCACGGAAAGCTTACAGACCATAATGGAAAATCCATTGATTTCCGAAATGTCATTCTCATCATGACCACCAATGCGGGCGCTGCCGACATGGCCAAGCCTGCCATGGGCTTCACCCAGTCCAAGCGCGAAGGTGATGATGAGGAAGCGATCAACCGTATGTTCTCGCCAGAGTTCCGCAACCGGTTGGATGCGGTGATTGCGTTCGCCAGCCTGGCGCCTGATATTGTTGCGCGTGTGGTTGAAAAGTTCGTCCTGCAGCTTGAAGCCCAACTTGAAGACCGCAACGTGATGATTGAGCTTTCCGATGAGGCAGCCAAATGGCTTGCCATGGAAGGCTATGACGAGCGCTTTGGCGCCCGCCCGCTTGGCCGGGTTATCCAGGAAAACATCAAAAAGCCACTGGCTGATGAAGTCTTGTTCGGCAAGCTCGCGAAGGGCGGCACCGTGCGCGTCGTTTTGAAAAAGCCCAGAGGCGAAGCGCCCAAGCTGGACTTTGAATTCCTTACTGGCGAGGCGGAGAAGGCAAAGCCGAAAAAACCCGCGCGCCGTAAAAAGCCAACCAAAACTGCTGCCCGCAAAAAGCCCCCTAAAAAGAAAGGCGGCGGCAAGGGTAACGGTGGTGGTGACGATGATGGCAGTAATGGCGGTGGCGGAACCGTTCCGCGCATTCCGCTTCTGGCCGACTGACGCTCAACTGTAGCTTTGCGCGCAAGGCTTGGCATCTCTTCAGGTTCATTGTAGCGTTTTTGGGAGTTTTTCCTTGGCGCAATCGCGCCACGTCCTGGAGAAGTTTCCCCCGTATGCCTCTAAAGAAAAGCGCAGAAAGCAACCAAAATTCCTATGATTGGTCGGCCCTCCGCGCAGGGCCAATGGGGGTGTTTTCCGTCGCCGCTTTGGTAATGTCTGCCTCATTCATGGGGTTTGGAGCGTTGGTGCGGGCATTGGGTTTCGACCTTGACGTGGGGCTTGCCACCATTCCCATTATTTGGGCGCTTCCTGGCCAGGTTCTTTATCTTTCAATGGTTGCGCAAGGGGCAGGGTTGGTTGCCGTATTCCTGGCGGTAACGCTTGCGGCGGTGCGGCTTATGCCCATGGTCATGCTTGTCCTGTCCGAGGTGGCCCTGGAAAAAGCTCCCAAACTGCCCCAATTCATTCTTGCCTATTTCATTGCGATGACCACCTGGGTTCTGGCCCAGGAGCGGGTTCCCCATTTGCCCCGCAGGCAAAGGCTACCCTGGCTGCTCGGCCTTGCCCTGACCTTGCTTGTCGGGATGCTCATTATCACGTCGGCAGGCTATGTTCTTGCCGGCATTGTGCCGCCACTGTTGGCAGCCGCCTTGGCCTTCCTGACTCCGGTCTTTTTCTATCTGGCGCTTTATGCAAATGCCCGGTTTGGTTTTGACTACATCGCCGCCGGGCTTGGCACCGTGCTCATTTGGCCGTTGATGAATTGGCTGCCAAACTATGACATCCTCATTGCCGGCCTTGTAGGCGGCACTGTTGCTTGGCTTTTCTCTCTGCGAAAAGGAGGGAAAAGCTGATGGAACTCACAACCCATTCTCTCCTGGCCATGGTGTTGGCCGGCGGCATCGCCACGTATATCTGGCGCTTTGCCGGGACTTTGGCGGTGCAGGCGCTCGACCCGGGCGGCGATATGATGTTGTGGGTGCGTGCGGTCGCCATCGCAATCGTTGCCGCGCTGTGCACAAAACTGGCCCTGGCGCCGCCTGACATTGTTGCGGATACTCATCTGGTGAGCAGGCTATCTTCGATGGCCGCGGGTGTATTGGGGTACTACGCCTTCCGAATGCCCGGAATGGGCGTTATTTGCGCCATGGCGGTGTTAATCGGTCTGGAATTACTACTCTGACAACGCGGCCCGGATTTTATCCGCATTCGCTTTCAGCATGTCCGGTTCTTCCATCCGCTCTGCGGGCGGGCCCATTCTTATGCCCTCATGGCGCGGCACCACGTGCACGTGGGTGTGGAATACAACCTGGCCGCTGGCAGATTCGTTGAACTGTTGAATTGTCACCCCATCAGCATCGAATGCCTTTTTGACTGTGCGCGCCATCTTGCTCACCGTTTTGATGACGGCGGCTGCATCTTCCGGCTGAATATCAAGCATGTTGCGTGACGGCGCCTTCGGCAGCACAAGCACATGGCCGTCAGAGCGGGGCATTATGTCCATGATTACAAATGTATCGTCGTCCTCGTAAACTTTCTCACAGGGCAGGCCGCCGCGCAGAATTTTTGCAAAGATATTGTCGTTGTCGTATTCGCTCATTTCAGTCGGTTCCGGATTTGAAAGGGCTGTGGGTGGAAAGAATCTTCACTTCTTGTTCGACGTATCGCCGCTCTCTGTCAAGAAATTCGTCAACTGCCCGGGCAAGCCCCGCATCAGCCAGATAGTGAGCTGAGTAAGTGGTCACCGGCATGTATCCGCGCGCCAGTTTGTGTGGTCCTTGTGCGCCAGCCTCTACCCGCGAAAGCCCTCGTGATATGGCAAAATCGATGGCCTGGTAGTAGCAAAGCTCAAAATGCAGGAAACGGTGGTGCTCGATGCACCCCCAGTTGCGCCCAAACAGGGTTTCGCCACCGATAAAATTAAGCGCACCGGCAATATACTGGCCATCCCTGCGCGCCATTATGAGCAAGATATCATCTGCCATGGCATCACAAACGAGCGAGAAGAACGAACGCGTCAAATAGGGGCTGCCCCACTTTCGCGAACCTGTGTCCATATAAAAATGAAAGAACGCATCCCAATGGTCTTCGGTAATGTCCTTGCCGGTGAGCCACTCTATGCCGATGCCGTTTTCAACGGCGCTGCGCCGTTCTTTTTTCAGGTTCTTGCGTTTGCGTGAGGAAAGGCTGGAGAGAAAATCATCGAATGTCTCGTAGCCCTGATTTTCCCAATGAAACTGCTGGTCCATACGCTGCAAAAGACCCATTTCGCCAAGGTGGTCATATTCAGGCTTGGTGAGAAATGTCAGATGGAATGATGAGGCCTGCAAACGCCGGCATAGCTCTACTGCGCCTGAGGCGAGCGCCTTTTCATAATCTGCCTGCGGTTCGCCCTCCGGCACCAGCAGCCGCCGGCCCGTTGCTGGGGTGAATGGCACGCTTGCCTGCAATTTCGGGTAGTAGCGCCCGCCAGCACGCTCATAGGCGTCGGCCCAGCCATAGTCGAACACATACTCCCCCTGGCTGTGGGATTTCAGGTAACACGCCATGGCACCGGCAACATTTCCTGCTTCATCTTCCAGCAAAAGATGCTGGGGCAGCCAGCCGGTTTCCGCCGTTACTGAGCCAGATGCCTCCAATGAAGAGAGAAAGCCGTGGGAAATAAACGGGTTATAGGGGCGCGTTGGCGGATTCGCACATCTGTCCCACACCTCAGCCTCAACATTGGCAAGGCTGCTCTCCACAACGATGCGGTAAAGCGGTTGGGCGTCCATCGGCATCCCCAAAAGGTTTTGCGCCATTCTAACTGATAGTACGCGCAGAACGGAATGCCGGCTTCTTTCCGTTTTTCCGATTTTGGTAAAAAGTGCGTGTCAGGCTGCCTGGTCCGATATGCGTGCAATGGCTTCTTCAGGTCCAAGCACCGCAAGCACGTCGAAAATACCTGGTGATGTGGTGGTGCCGGTGAGCGCTGCGCGCAAGGGCTGGGCCACTTTAACGAGTTTCAATGCATTTGCCTCGGCATAATCGCGCACGGTTTGCTCAATGGTTTCGAGGGTCCAGTTGTCAGAAACTTCCTGCAATGCGGGCGCGATGCCGGCAAGTACGTTGCGCGCATCGTCATCAAGCATCTTGGCTGCTTTTTCTTCCATCAAAAGCGGGCGTTCGACAAACAGGAACTGCGCCCCTGTAATCAAATCCAGCAGGGTTTTTGCCCGTTCCTTGAGCCCTGGCATGGCCTCGACAAGTTGTGCCTTTTTTTCATCGGTTAGTTTTTCAAGCAGTGCCCCGCCGTCTTCCAGATGCGGCAGGAGGTTTACGACATCTTCGACCAGAGCTGCATCTTCCTTGTTGCGCAAATGGTGGTAGTTGATGCTTTCAAGTTTAGCAAAATCAAACCGGGCAGGGGCCTTGCCCACCGCATCAAGGCCAAACCATTCAATCATTTTATCGGTTGAGAAGATTTCATCGTCACCATGGCTCCAGCCAAGGCGCACAAGATAGTTGCGCATTGCCTCGGGCAGATAACCCATCTCCCGGTAGGCTTCCACGCCCAAGGCACCGTGTCGTTTTGAAAGTTTGGCGCCACCTGGCCCGTGAATGAGGGGAATATGGGCGAACTCAGGCGTTTGCCAACCAAGCGCCTTGAAAATCTGGCTTTGGCGTGCCGCATTGGTGAGGTGGTCATCACCGCGGATAACGTGGGTGATGCCCATATCATGATCATCAACTACCACCGATAGCATGTAAGTAGGGGTGCCGTCAGAGCGCAACAACACAAGGTCATCAAGCTGATCGTTCGACCAGACAACCTTTCCCTGCACCAAATCATTGATAACGGTTTCGCCTTCGCGCGGCGCCTTGAAACGGATGACAGGGGAAACACCCTCCGGTGCTTCTGCCGGATCCCGGTCGCGCCAATGTCCATCGTAGCCCGGCGGGCGGCTTTCGGCCCGGGCCTTTTCGCGCATTTGCGCCAGCTCTTCAGGACTAGTGTAACATTTATAGGCTTTGCCTTCGGCTAGCAGCTGTTCGGCAACTTCCCGGTGCCTGTCGGCGCGGGAGAACTGGAGCACAGGTTCCTCGTCGGCGTTCAGGCCCAGCCAATCCAAGCCGTCATGAATGGCATCGATTGTCTCTTTTGTTGAGCGTGCCCGATCCGTGTCCTCGATGCGTAAAAGCATCTTGCCGCCATTGTGACGGGCAAACAGCCAATTAAAGAGTGCTGTGCGGGCACCGCCTATATGCAGAAAGCCCGTAGGCGAGGGGGCAAACCTGGTAACTACCGGCGAAGTCATAGGCGCCTGTTCCATTTTGTTGTTTATTGTTGGTAAAGTGACGGAGAACCGTGCTGGCTGGTGAATAACATGGTTGGCGCCGCGCGAACAGTCCCTGTTTGGCGTTGCTGCCGGCAGAAAAGGGATGGTGTGTCTAACGGGCCAGAAATCTGGCGCCGGGGCGATGCTGGGAGCGCAGCCGACCGTGAAACCCTGCCTTTGGTGCAGCAGTTGTTTGCTCACTTTGCCGCCACATTTGAAGCTGAGCGCGGGCGCTGGTTTTTATGGGTTCCGGTGTTCCTTTCCGATGGGATTGCTGCTTACTTTTTGCTGCCGGCTGTACCTGCCGTTTGGGTGGTCGTCGCGCTTGCGATGCTCTCTGGAATAACGCTGGTGCTGGCGTTTCGCGGTGTTGGCGGTGTGTTTTTTGTTGTGCTTGCGATTTTTCTGGCCGGCATCGTTATTGCCAAGGTGCGGGTGGAAACTGCTGGGCCCGGCGGACTTATTATGCCAACCGGTTTTGTCGAAGTTGCCGGCTGGCTGGAGCGGGCTGAAAAGCGCGCATCGGGGAGCACGGCACTAATAATCCGCCCCGTTGCGATTGACGG
>JBPCVY010000050.1:0-23511 GCA_051010055.1 Hyphomicrobiales bacterium
GGTGAGCGTCATCACATTGTGCAGCCCGGTAAGTGTGAAATCATCATGTAGCTCAATGGCATTGCGGACTGCCGCCAGCGTCCCGGCAGGTTGTTCCTGGTGAATGACCCCTTCAACGAGGGTGAACCGGTTCCCGATTTCTCCGGCAATCCAGTCTAACAGTGGGTCCCATTGCTCTATCTGGCGGGCAACTAGTTCGCGCGGGTCGGATGCCCGGTAACACAATAAGTCGCTGCCTGCATAGGAGACGATTTCATCGATAGTTTCCTGGCGGCGCGGCATAACCCTGTCGATAGTTGTGTTGGCAAGGCGGGTAACCGGCATGGTGTCCGGATCGACATGTTCACCCTGGGCGCTCCATTCCTCTCCAACAGCTTCGGCCATTTGCGCATTTGGCAGCACCAGCGCATTCTTGACTGGCGTTCGAACCGGCTTGCTATCCAGCGCCAGTTCGAATGCATCGCGGTTGGCGCGCACTTCCACCTTTTCATAAAAACGGCGTGGCAATGCGCGCTCGTAAACTGCCTGGCGGGCGATTTTACGCGCCAAGTCGTCAGGGTTTTGTCCGTTATCTGCACCCGGCCCATTGCCGGGGCGCGCCTTGCTAGCCAATCGTCTTCTCCGGTGCTCCATGAATCAAACCGTCAATGTCAGCAAGTAACTGTTCAAAATCACGGGCAAATATGTGCGGCTCTAAGGCGCACAAATGCTCTTCGGGGTGATAGCCCCATGAAACAGCTGCTGAATAAACCTCTGCCCTGTGCGCCATTTCGATATCATAGCTGGTATCGCCGATCATCAACGTGTTGCCCGCCTCAATGCCGGTTGCAGCAATCGCCTGGTGTATCATTGCCGGGTGCGGTTTTGACGGTGCATCGTCCGCTGTTTGGATGGTGATGAAGTGCTCAACCAGCCCGTGGGCATCAAGGACCCGGCGCACGCCCCGCTGAGATTTTCCCGTCGCAATGCCAAGCAGCGTATGAGGTTCGGCCGAGAGTTTCAAAATGGCATCTCGGGCGCCGTCATAGAGCGGTTCGACATGACCTGGGCTGCTCACCTCACGGTAGAACGCGGCTTTATATTCTTCGGCAAGATTTTTATGGAACTCAGACTCAGCATCCGGCACCAGCACCTGCATGGCCTCTATTAATGAGAGACCGACAATCGACAGGGTCTTTTCCCGTTCAGGCGGGATGTGGCCAAGGTAACGAAAGGCCTCATCCATCGCGGTGGCAATGGTGTCCTGACTGTCTGCCAAGGTGCCATCGAAATCGAAAATTATCAGCCGGGGTTCCGTCATGACAGCAACTCCATCGCAGCATCACCTGCTGCCTCATCGAACCCCAAAAGGTTCCAGCTTTGCTGCATGTGCGCAGGCAACGGCGCGCTCACCTCAACCATGCCCCCATCAGGGTGGGGAATGGAAATGGAGCGTGCATGCAAGTGCAACCTGTTCTGTATGCCGCCGGGCACTTGCCAGTTCTCAATATCGAAATATTTCTCATCGCCGATAATGGGATGGCCCATATGGGCGGCGTGGGCGCGCAACTGGTGTGTGCGTCCGGTTACCGGCTGCATCACCAGCCAGGACAAGCGCTGGGCGGCCTGGTCGACGGTGGTGAAGTGGGTTACCGCATGGCTGGTATCAGTCCGCCGGCGGACGGATGAGCGCACCTTTTCACCGCCTTCACCTTCCTGCTTGCCAAGCCAGGTAGAAATGCGGCCCTCACGGGGCTTGGGCACGCCCCACACCAGGGCCCAGTATATCTTTTCGGTCTCGCGGGCCTTGAACGCTTCGGCAAGCTTGGAGGCCGCCGCCCTGGTGCGCGCCACTACAAGCACGCCAGATGTTTCCTTATCAAGCCGGTGCACCAGGCGCCCGCGTTGGGCGCCATTTCCCTCTAGCGCCATCAGCATGGTGTCCACATGGCGCGTCTGGCCTGAACCGCCTTGAACCGCAAGGCCGGCCGGTTTGTTCAAAACCATCACCGTGCCGTCATCATAAATGGTCATGGCTTTCAGCTCGGCGGCTACCCCGGCGGTTTTCGCCGCTGGTTTTCGCGCTTCAGAAGCCAATGGCGGCACCCGGACTGTTTGTCCGGTCTCAAGACGCTGGTTGGTTTTGGCCCGCTTTCCCTCAACCCTTACCTGGCCGGAGCGCAACAGCTTTTGCAGTCGGCCAAACGAGAGCTCGGGATAGTGGGATTTGAACCAACGGTCGAGGCGCATGCCGTCTTCATCGGAAACCACCTGGCGTTGATTTACACCACTCACTGCAGCACCATCCTTATCAGCCACAACCCGGCAAACAGAGCGAGAATGGACCCAGCCACCGATGCCCCCATGTAGCTCCAGGCAAGCAAATGCGCCTTGCGCTCGGTCAAAATTGCAAAATCAAGTGAGAATGCGGAAAAGGTTGTAAAACCCCCGAGCACTCCGGTGGTCAGGAAATGGCGCACGTCTTGCGGCAGGTTTATTTTCATAGCCAGAAGTTCGATCAGCATTCCCATCAGGAACGAGCCGGCAATGTTGACACTGAGCGTGCCCCACGGAAAACCGGGGCCCATCAAGCGCAGAGCTTGTACACCGACCAAGTAACGGGCGGACGCTCCAATCGCTCCGCCAAGTGCGACCCAGATGACTGTTGGCATGGCGTTCATATAGAACATTGTGCTTCAGAGCCCAACCGTTTCCGCCAAACTATCCGGTACAAAATTTCCCCGTCACGGCGCCAAATCAATCTTTTTTGATAACCAATTATGCGTTGAAGACTAGGAATGGTCTCCACTTTCGCTATCATTAATTTGCTTTGGCACGTTACGAAGTTGAATTTTTGCGATTTAAATTTTCGTTTGTGAGATGTGGATGGGTGATGTCATGAAACTTTCGAAAAGTGTTTTCTGCTTGATTTTCACAATGCTGCTTGCCGGGCCCTCTTTAGCTGAGCCCGATTTATACGAAAAGAGGGTTGTCGCAAAGATCGACCTCACCAAACAGCGCATGTATGTGATTGTTGAAGGCGAACTTGAGCACACCTGGAAGATATCTTCGGGACGAAGCGGCTATCTCACACCAACAGGAACCTATACGCCAAAGTTCCTTCACCGCATGCACTATTCGCGCAAATACGACAATGCGCCAATGCCCCATTCGGTATTCTATTACCGCGGTTATGCGGTGCACGGCACGACATATGAGCGCCGGTTGGGCCGGCCAGCCTCCCATGGCTGCATCCGGTTATCACGAAAGAACGCCAAAACATTCTTCTACCTTGTAAAAAACAACGGAAGGTATCAAACCGAGATTGCGCTTACCGGCCGTGCGCCAGGCGCCACGAAATATGTAAAAAAACGGAAAAAGAATAAGCGCCGTTACCGTACAGCATCTGAACGGCGCTACTACGCCTGGCTCAAACGGAAACGGGCCTGGAAGCTCCGCAGAAAGAAGCGCTATTCGCGACACCGCGCCGGTAGGGACCCGTTTTCTTTCTTGTTCCGGTAGCAGCTGGCGGCGGAATGCCGAAGCGCGATTCAGAAATTTCACGCACAGAAAAGGGGCCGAAAAATTTTCGGTCCCTTTTGTTTTTCTCACATGCCGAAAACCCGGCAGCCGCGTCCAAAGTTAGACGCGTAAAAGCCAATTTTTCGATATTTTTTGGATTTGCTGGGAAGCGCCAAATCTGGGGAAATCCGGCGCCTGCCTGCTTAATCGAGAGGCTTCAGGTTCTCTGCCGCGCTTTTTCCATTCCGGCCAGGTGTGAGTTCATACTCAACCTTCTGGCCTTCCCGGAGTTCGGTCAAACCCGCAGCCTGCACTGCGGTAATATGAACAGATGCGTCGTTCCCACCCTCATCAGGCTCGATAAAGCCGTAGCCTTTGATGGGGTTGAACCATTTTACGGTTCCAGTTGTCATACTTGCTTCCTTAGTCACTTTAGTTTTGGTCACTATGCTCACGCACAGTCTGAGGGGCAGCTAATTCGGGTTCCAAAAGCGAGTTACGACAAGCATTATGGTGTCAAACGAATGAGCTGACTGCAATGACTTAGGCTTTGTTGAGAAAAACTGCAAATACTTTTCTAAGAGTGCCTACTATTTTCCTACTTCGCGAAATTTTTTCCAATAGTCCAACCGCTTGGCAATCTCACGCTCAAAGCCTCTTTCTACAGGTGAGTAGAACTGATTTCGCTCAATTTCGGCTGGAAAGTAGTTCTGACCTGAAATGGCGCCCGGCTGATCGTGGTCATAAAGATAACCTTCCCCATAACCTTCTTCTTTCATCAGCTTTGTGGGTGCGTTGAGTATATGCTTGGGCGGCATCAATGAACCGGTTTCACGTGCTTCGCGCATGGAAGCTTTGTATGCGATGTACTGAGCATTCGATTTCGGCGCGGTTGCCAGGTATAGGCAGGCCTGCACCAGCGCCAGCTCGCCTTCGGGCGAGCCCAGCATCTGGTATGCGCTCACCGCTGCATTCGCCTGCACAAGCGCCTGAGGGTCGGCAAGGCCAATTTCTTCAACCGCCATACGCACAAGGCGCCTGCCAAGATAAAGCGGGTCTTCACCGGCAACCAGCATGCGCGCAAGCCAATAAAGCGATGCATCCGGGTCTGAACCGCGCACGGACTTGTGGAGCGCTGAGATAAGATTGTAGTGGCCATCCTGGCCTTTGTCATAAAGCGGAACCCGCCGCTGGATGGCGCTGGCCAGGGCAGCGCTGTCGAGCAATGTGCCATCATCTGGCTGGCTGGCGACAATTTCCTCAGCCATGTTCAGAAGGTAACGCCCGTCCCCATCTGCCATTTGCAGAAGACTTGCGCACGCGCCGTCATCCAAAGGCAGCTTCCGGGTAAAGAATTCTTCTGCCCGCTGCAGCAATCTTTCAAGGGCGTCATCGTCCAGCCGGTTGAGCGTCAGCACCTGGGCGCGTGACAGCAAAGCCGGATTGAGTTCAAAAGATGGATTTTCCGTGGTTGCCCCCACCAGCGTGATGGTGCCGTCTTCCATGTGCGGAAGAAATCCATCCTGCTGGGCGCGGTTGAACCTGTGTATCTCATCAATGAACAGCAACGTGCCTTTACCGGAGATACGCCGGTGGCGGGCGGTTTCAAATGCTTTCTTCAGATCGGCAACGCCGGAGAAAATCGCCGACATCTGGACGAATTCCAGCTTCGTTCTGTCTGCCAGCAACCTGGCGATTGTGGTCTTGCCAGTGCCAGGCGGGCCCCAGAATATGATGGAGCTGATCTGACCCGCAAATATCATTCTGGTGAGCGCCCCGTCTGCACCTACCAGATGGTCCTGGCCTACCACATCTTCGAGGCGGGCCGGGCGCAGCCGGTCAGCAAGCGGGCGCGGCGCATCTGCCTCCAAGCCTGCTGCTTCAAACAAAGATGTCATTTCCGGCCTGCTTTCTGTCGTCAGTACCTGAAACGGAAGGTGGACGTGCGCCCGCCACGGGTGATTTGAACCCGCCAGCTGCGTGTTTTTTCATTCGCAAGCTCAGCCAAATCCTCTACCCGCTCAACATCGACCCGGTTGACCTTCTTGATGATGTCGCCTCTTCGGAAACCGATTTCAGCAGCAATGCTCCCGCGCTCGCGCTTAGTCACAATAACACCAGTTGCGCGCGGATCGATCCGCAATTCATCAGCTACTGCAGGTGAAAGATTCGCAACCTTCAGTCCTGAGAACGGGTTATCGCCTTCGATCAGGGTTTCGTTCCGTGGCACATTTTCAGGTGGCGCGGTGAGTTTCACCCGGGTGGATTTTACCTTGCCGTTTCGCATATAGGTTACGCGGGCGCGCTTCCCGATTTGCAGGGACGTAAAGCGGGAAATGAACTCACGGCTGTTCTCAACATTCTTTTTGTTGATCGCCAACAATACATCACCGACGCGAATGCCGGCATCTTTCAAAGGACTGGCAGGCAGCAATGCCCTGACGAGAGCCCCGCGCGGGCGGTCAAGGTCGAGGGATTCAGCCAGATCCGAGGTGACTTCCTGGAGGCTTGCGCCCGCCCATGGCCTGCGAACCGAAAGATCGCCTGACAGTGCGCTGCGGATAACCGTGCGCACCATGTTCGCCGGAATGGCAAAGCCAATGCCATGAGAACCTCCAGAACGCGAGAAAATAGCCGTATTGATACCAATCAGGTTTCCGGCCATATCAACAAGCGCGCCGCCGGAATTGCCCGGATTAATCGCCGCATCAGTTTGGATATAGTACTGGTAATCAGCGCGGTTAACATCGGTTCTGCCAATCGCCGAGATAATACCGTTGGTGACAGTCTGGCCGACGCCAAACGGATTTCCGATCGCCAGAACAAGGTCGCCCACAAAGATGTCATCGGAATCGCGCAATGGCAGCGCCTGCAGACGGCTGCCTTCCGGGTCAATACGCAGAACCGCCAGATCAGTGCGTGGATCGCGCAGCATCACCTTGGCGTCAAACTCGCGCTTGTCGGACAGGACAACGGTGATGTCGTCTGCGCCCTTAATCACATGCTCGTTGGTGACGATGATACCCTTGTCATCAACAATCACTCCCGAGCCGAGGGAACGCTGTACCCTCTTCCTAGGCACCCCGCCGAACGGTCCGCCCCGATCGAAGAAGCGCCGGAAAAACGGATCGTTCCCAAACGGGGAGAAAACCCGCTGCTGGACCACCTTGCGGGTATAGACATTCACCACAGAGACTGCAGTTTGTTTAACTACCGGAGCAAAAGATAAAGTGATTTCGGCTACCGATTTCGGCACCGCCATTTCTGCTTTCGCAGGCGAACTGAAGCCTGCTGCTGCAACAAGGGCTGAAAACAGGGCCAACGTCTTGAAATTCATGATCACGGGGTTTCCTCTGGAATTGTTCCCTTGGACAATCGGCGCCGAGGAGCTGCCTCGCCCGGCGCCAGATATAACGCAAGATTCACCTACGGGGATACCATGGCAACCGACCTGTTAGAAATGGCAAAATTTGATTAAATCGGGAAAGTTATGACACCCGTTTGCGATCAAATCTGGTGGAGAGGATAATTGCGGATTCTGTTCTTTGCACCCCCTCCTGCTTGCCTATCTCGTCCAAAACCTTGTCCATGGCCTCTGCTGACCTCGTGCGGGCAATCGCGATGAGGTCCATCTTGCCAGATACCGTGTAAAGAGAATCAATTTTCGGTAATTTTTTCAGCGCACTTATCACCGTAGGTGCACTTTGTGGTTTAATTCCGATCGTGACAAATGCGGCAATCTCACGCTCCCGCTCCTGACGGCCCAGGCGTACTGAATAGCCTTCAATCGCGCCGCTGGCCTCAAGCCGTTTCAACCTGTCCTGGACCGTTGAACGTGAAACGCCCAGCCGGCGGGCCAGTTCCGAAACTGCCATACGGGCATTTTCCCGGAGCAGCGAAACAAGGTCTTCATCTTTTTCCGTCAGCATGATTCCTCACGAATTTCGTCATATTGCCATTTATTTCGGCAATTTGTTTGAAAGTTCGTGAAATTACCGAAAAATTGCGTCTATTTAACGGCACAAGTCACGTTCATTGTGTGAATCAAGCAAAGGAAGTTGCCAAAAAGGAAAGCAAAACATGACCATGACTGACATCGCACCACAAAGCTGGGGCGGGAAAAAACGAACCACTGATCGCCTGCAAGAGCGTATCAGCCGTGTTCTTGGTCATGCTGCGGAGCTGCGCCCGGCAGCCCCTTCTCGCGCCAATGCTCTTGAGATTGCGCAAACATGGGCGCCCGAGAATCCGGTCTTGTGCTTTGCTCCAGATATTCTGTGCAACCGTGCGAGACGTTTCCTTGACGAATTTCCTGGCCAGGTCACTTACGCGGTTAAAGCCAACAGCACCGCCCCCGTGGTGACGGAACTGGCCGGTTCCGGGGTTTTGGGATTTGACGTGGCATCGGTGCCGGAAATGGAGATTGTGCGAAACATTTCTCCGGCGGCAAATCTCCACTACCACAATCCGATCAAATCGCGCCGTGAGATTGAAACAGCTTACGAAACTCACCGCGTCCGCCACTTTGCCCTTGATGATGAAGAAGAGCTTGAAAAGATTGCCGAATGCGCCAACCCGGCAGAAACAACCCTGGCTGTCCGATTCCGGCTTGAGAGCACGCAGGCAATCCACGATTTCACGACAAAATTCGGCGCAACCCCTGAAAAAGCGGCAAAGCTTTTACGCAAAGCGGCTGGTTGGGGATATACACCGGGACTGACATTCCACCCCGGTTCACAGTGCTATCATCCTGACGCCTACACCCGGCACATCCAGGAATCGGCAAAAATTGCACTAACCGCAGGTGTCGAACTGGAGAATTTGAATGTCGGTGGCGGTTTTCCAGCAGAATATCCAGGCGCCGACCTTCCTGCGCTTGGAACATTTTTTGAAGCCATCCGGCGCGCTACTCTCGACAGTTTCGGTTTTCATGCACCCCTGCTCGCCTGCGAGCCCGGACGGGCCATGGTCGCCCCCTCCATGTCACTGCTGGTGCAAATCAAACATGTGCGCAGGGAGGCTGCAGAAATTTTCCTTAGTGATGGTATTTACGGCGCCCTGATGGAGCTGTCTCAAGCCCCCCTCACCCCGCCGGTCCGGTTGCTTCGCGTTGCTAACGCATTACCTTCAGCACGCAAAAAACCCTTCACTGCATACGGCCCCACGTGTGACCCGCTCGATACCTTGCCCGCGCCTTTGTCGCTGCCTGAAGACACAAACGCAGGAGATTATCTGGAATTTGGCTTTATGGGGGCTTATTCGTCCGCCACTGCAACGGATTTTAATGGCTACGGGCAAATTCAAATCGAACCGGTTCGTTCGGTATTTGACGGCCACCAGGACTGCGGCTGACCAGTTCTGAGCCGCAAAACAGAAAACGGCCGGTCCAAGAAGAACCGGCCGTGAAATTCGCAGAAACGCCGCTGTTATTATGCGACTGCTTCTTCGGTCTCTTCATTCAAGTCCGGACCTGAATCCAAGCCTTTTGCTTCAGGATCCCTGTCAACGAATTCAATCACCGCCATTGGCGCATTGTCGCCATAGCGGAAGCCGGCCTTCAGGACGCGGATGTAACCGCCATTGCGTTCAGCGTAACGCGGGCCAAGGGTTTCGAAGAGTTTCGAGACCTGGTCTTTATCCTTGATACGGCTGATTGCCTGGCGTCGGGCATGAAGGTCGCCGCGTTTTGCCAAAGTCACCAACTTTTCAACGATTGGCCGCAGTTCCTTGGCCTTCGGCAAGGTGGTGACAATTTGCTCATGCTTGATCAGGGCTGCCGCCATATTGGCAAACATGGCCTTGCGGTGGCTTGCCGTCCTGTTCAGCTTACGATGTGCATTTCCGTGGCGCATAGCACCTACTCCTTAAACTTCAAACCCGGTTGGCAAGGTTAGTATTGATCCTCAAACCGCTTGGCCAGGTCTTCAATATTTTCAGGCGGCCAGTTGGCCACTTCCATTCCAAGGTGCAGACCCATCTGCGCCAGCACTTCCTTGATTTCGTTCAGCGACTTGCGGCCAAAGTTCGGGGTGCGAAGCATTTCGCCTTCCGATTTCTGGATCAGATCGCCAATGTAAACAATATTGTCGTTCTTCAGGCAGTTTGCCGAACGCACCGAAAGCTCCAGCTCGTCCACCTTTTTAAGCAGAGCGGCATTGAATTCCAGCTCCGGCTGGGTTTCCTGCACTTCGACCTTTGTCGGCTCTTCAAAGTTGATGAACACTTGAAGCTGATCCTGCAGAATGCGGGCGGAGAATGCCAGGGCATCCTCAGGGCTCACAGAACCGTCTGTTTCAAGGGTCAAGGTGAGCTTGTCATAGTCGAGGATCTGTCCTTCACGTGTGTTTTCCACCTTGTAGGACACACGCTTCACCGGGCTGTAAAGTGAATCTACCGGAATGAGGCCAATCGGTGCATCTTCCGGCCGGTTGCGCTCTGCAGGCACATAGCCCTTGCCACTGTCGACGGTGAACTCCATCCGCACTTCGGCGTTTTCGTCGAGTGTGCAGATCACATGATCAGGGTTGAGAACCTCGATATCAGCGGTTTCTTCAATGTCGCCAGCGGTAACCACACCAGGGCCAACCTTTTTCAGGATAACCCGCTTAGGGCCTTCAGCATGCATACGCAGCGCGATTTCCTTGATGTTAAGCACCAGGTCGGTGACATCTTCGCGTACACCCGAAATCGAAGAGAATTCGTGCAAAACGCCGTCAATCTGCACGGAGTTGATTGCCGCGCCCTGGAGCGATGACAACAAAACCCTGCGCAATGCGTTGCCAAGGGTAACGCCAAACCCGCGCTCAAGCGGCTCGACAACAATGGTCGCCACTTTTTGCGGATCGCGCCCGGCCTTGATTTCAGGCTTGTTCGGTTTAATCAGTTCTTGCCAGTTTTTCTGGATCACGTTCTTGCCCTCATCCTGTCTCGCCAATGGAAGGCTCCGCCATGCCTCGTCCGGCGATCAAAGAAGTCTTCTTGCGGTACGTAAACGGCCGTTCTGTGCGGAGGAACGGCCGGAAATCGTCTAAAATCAGACACGGCGCCTTTTCGGCGGCCGGCATCCATTGTGCGGGATCGGCGTCACGTCACGAATAGACGTGATTTGGAAACCGATCGACTGCAATGCGCGCAATGCGCTTTCGCGGCCCGACCCCGGACCACGCACTTCGACTTCCAAAGTCTTCATGCCATGTTCCTGGGCCTTTTTGCCGGCGTCTTCAGCCGCCATCTGCGCTGCGAACGGTGTTGACTTGCGCGAGCCCTTGAACCCCATCATGCCAGCGGACGCCCATGAAATAGCGTTGCCCTGCACATCGGTGATGGTGATCATGGTGTTGTTGAATGATGCGTTCACGTGAGCAACACCAGAGGTGATGTTTTTACGCTCTTTACGGCGAATACGCGTTTTATCCTTGGCCATGGGTGTGTGTCCTTAAACCCGGTTATTTCTTTTTGCCGGCGATCGGCTTGGCAGGACCCTTGCGGGTGCGTGCATTGGTGGAAGTCCGCTGACCGCGTACCGGCAGGCCGCGGCGGTGGCGAAGACCACGATAGCAGCCAAGGTCCATGAGCCGCTTAATGTTGATCGCGTTTTCACGGCGAAGGTCACCTTCCACCAGATAGTCTCCGTCAATCACCTCACGGATCTGGATGGTATCGGCATCGGAAAGCTCATTCACACGCCGTTCGGCGGGAATGTTAAGTTTCTCACAAATTTCCTTTGCCTTGGTGCGGCCAATGCCGTGGATATAGGTCAAAGCAACTTCGACGCGTTTGTTCGTCGGTATATTGACACCTGCAATACGAGCCACGTTCTTGTCTCCAACAAGCCAGTCCGGTCCATTCCGGCGCTGGTTTAATCTCTAGCTAAACGGGGTATCTAAACACCAAAAGACAGGCCGCCCTGCGCGCGATTTGCGTTCCGCTGGACGCCTGAATCGATGTGAACCTCAAAAGTTGCCGGTTTTCTAGTCCTGTTCGAAGGTTTCGTCAACAGATTCCGGTCATTTTTGAGGGATCAAACTCCGTTCAGCACCTCACTAATCTGGCGGGTGACATCATCAATGTCTGCCATCCCGTCAACTGTTCTCAAAACACCCTTCTCGCCGTAGTACGGTAACAGGGGCGCAGTTTGCTCGTGATACGCCGCAAGCCGCGAACGTACAGTCTCTTCATTGTCGTCAGCACGGCGCTTGAACTCAGTTGAACCGCACTTGTCACACACACCATCCTGCTTGGGCCTTTCGAATTTGTCGTGGTAGCCCTTTCCGCATTTTGCGCAGGTGTACCGCCCAACAATCCGCTCAACCAGTGCTTCGTCATCGACATGCATTTCGACAACGGCATCAAGCTTCACACCCTTTTCGGCAAGCCGTTCGTCAAGAGCTTGCGCTTGGGCCACAGTGCGCGGGAAGCCATCAAGTATGAAGCCACCCTTCACATCGTCTTCTTCAAACCGGTCAGAAATGATGGCAACCACTATGTCATCTGACACAAGTTGCCCGGATTCCATGACCGCCTTCGCCTTCAACCCTATCTCTGTGCCCGCTGCAACAGCTGCACGCAGCATGTCGCCAGTAGAAAGCTGCACAAGGCCCCGGGCTTCCTCAATGCGTTTTGCCTGAGTGCCCTTGCCCGCTCCCGGCGGGCCGAGCAGGATGAGTTTCATCGACGCGATCCCCGCAATTTCGATTTCTTCACCAGCCCTTCATATTGATGCGCAAGCAAATGGCTCTGCAGCTGCGCAACCGTGTCCATCGTCACCGAGACAACGATCAAGAGCGATGTTCCACCGAAGTAAAACGGGATGCGTCCGACATTGGCGCGAATAAATTCCGGCAGCAGGCAAACAATTGTCAGATACAGCGCGCCGACAACCGTGATCCGCGTCAGAACATAATCGATATATTCGGCGGTGCGCTCACCGGGACGAATGCCCGGAATAAAGCCACCATACTTCTTCAGGTTGTCCGCGGTATCTTTCGGATTGAATACAATTGCGGTGTAGAAGAAGCAGAAAAAGATGATCAATGCTGCATAGAGCGCCATGAACAACGGCTGGCCCGGGCCCAAAAGTGCCGTCACTGTGGTGAGCCATTCTGGTCCGCCCTGGCTGAGATTGGCCACGGTGATCGGCAGCAAAAGCAGCGATGAGGCAAAGATTGGCGGGATAACGCCAGCTGTGTTCAGCTTCAGCGGCAAATGCGAACTGTCGCCCTGGAACATCTTGTTGCCCTGCTGGCGCTTTGGATACTGAACCAGAAGCCGCCTTTGGGCGCGTTCCATGAAAACGATGAACATGATGACCAAAATAGCCATCAGAACGATGCCGAGAATGACATAAGTCGACAGGATGCCCTGGCGGCCAAGTTCAAGGGTTCCGGCGATTGCCCGTGGCAATTCTGCTACAATACCGGCGAAAATGATCAACGAAATACCGTTGCCGATACCGCGCGCAGTGATCTGCTCGCCAAGCCACATGAGGAAAACCGTGCCGCCAACCAGCGTGATGACCGTTACCGCCCGGAAGAATAATCCCGGATCAATCACAACATTACCATAGCCTTCAAGCCCCACGGCAATGCCATAGGCTTGCATGGCAGCGAGGATAACCGTGCCATATCGGGTGTATTGGTTGATTTGCTTGCGCCCGCTTTCACCCTCTTTCTTGAGCTGTTCAAGATGGGGCGAGACGGTCGTCATCAGCTGAATGATAATCGATGCCGAGATATACGGCATGATGTTAAGAGCAAAAATCGCCATGCGGCCAAGAGCACCGCCGGCGAGCCCGTTGATCCAACCGAGAATGCCGGTAGAGTTCTGTTGCACCAGTTGGCCAAGCGCAACCGGATCAATTCCAGGAACCGGAATATAGGTGCCGAGGCGGTAAACAAGCAGCGCGCCCAACGTAAACCAAATACGCTTCTTCAGGTCTTCAGCTTTCGCCAATGCCCCGAAGTTGATATTTGCGGCAAGTTGTTCTGCTGCTGATGCCATTTAGTGCCCTTTTCCGGCCTGCCCCGCCCAATCTTGATAAGGTGGGGCATCGCTATCGGGTTTCAAGACCCGGCTTAACCCTGCGCTGCCTCACGTTTTGCCATAGCGGCCTTTTTTCGCTGCGCCCGTTTTCCATCACCAAGTTCTTTCGGCTTGGTGAGAATGGTAACTTTGCCGCCAGCTTTTTCTACCGCCGCAATTGCGCTTTTAGAGGCGCCTGCAATTTGAAATTCGACCTTCGCCTTGAGCTCTCCATTGCCCAGGAGACGTACACCGTCGCGCGCTTTCTTGACGAAACCAGCCTCAATCAGGCTTTCAACCGTAATCGGCTTTTTCGGATCAAGCTTTTTCGCATCGATAAAGCCCTGGATTTGCCCAAGGTTTATTTCGTTGTAGTCGGTACCAAAAAGATTGTTGAAGCCGCGTTTGGGCAAACGCCGGTGAATCGGCATTTGACCACCCTCAAATCCCTTGAGGGAAACGCCAGAGCGGGACTTCTGACCCTTCTTGCCACGGCCAGCGGTTACGCCGGTACCCGATGCGATGCCGCGTCCAACACGCTTGCGTGTGGTGCGGGCGCCATCATTGTCTTTGATTTCATTGAGCTTCATGGCCCGAACTCTCTTATCTTTTCGCTGTCGCTTATGCGTTTTCGACGATGCGCACAAGGTGAGACACCTTGGCGATCATACCGCGCACTTCAGGGGTGTCCTTCAAAGTGCGGCGGCGGTGCATTTTGTTGAGGCCCAGACCAACCAGGGTCGCGCGCTGCTTTTTCGGGCGGCGGATCGGGCTGGCGATCTGTTCCACGGTTACAGTATTCTCAACCGGTTTCTTAGCCATCAAACTTAACTCCTTGAACGTAAAACGTTCTATTATTCCGGTTGCGGAGCAACATCACGGCGACGCGCCACGATTTCGCTCACCTTCTTGCCACGGCGTGCAGCAACCGAACGCGGGCTTGCTTCACGTTTCAGGGCGTCAAAAGTTGCCCGAACCATGTTGTAAGGGTTCGAGGCGCCAATCGATTTGGCAACAACGTCCTGCATGCCGACGGGTTCGAAAACCGCGCGCATCGGGCCGCCGGCAATGATGCCGGTACCTGGAGGCGCTGCGCGCAGGATCACGCGGCCAGCACCGTGGCGGCCTGCCACATCGTGGTGCAGCGTGCGTCCTTCACGCAGGGGTACACGAATTAGCGACTTCTTCGCCATTTCCGTTGCCTTGCGAATTGCTTCAGGCACCTCACGCGCCTTACCATGACCAAATCCAACACGGCCCTTCTGGTCGCCAACAACCACAAGCGCGGCAAAACCGAACCTGCGGCCACCCTTGACCACCTTCGCCACACGGTTGATGTGGACCAGCTTATCGACAAATTCGCTGTCGCGTTCTTCTCTATCTCTCATCGCACTCGATGCCTTTGGTATTGCAGCGGTTTAGCCGCTGTTCCTAAAATTTCAATCCGCCTTCGCGCGCGGCATCAGCCAACGCCTTGACACGGCCGTGATAAATGTAACCGCCGCGGTCAAAAACCACCTCGGAAACACCTGCTTTCTTGGCGCGGGCAGCCACAAGCTTGCCAACTTCGCCGGCAGCGTCTTTGTTGCCGCCTGCCTTCACTTTGCCCTTCAGTTCCTTGTCCAGGGTGGATGCAGCCGCCAGCGTAACGCCATTGGTGTCATCGATAACCTGAGCATAGATGTTCTGGTTAGAGCGGAAAACCGAAAGTCTCGCACGGCCTTGTGAACGCTCTTTAAGAGCCCGTCTTACGCGTGCAATACGCCGGTCGGCTGTTGTCTTTTTTGCCATCTGTCTAATCCCAAATAGCGAATGGTTACTTCTTCTTACCTTCCTTGCGGAAGATATACTCGTTGGCATATTTCACACCCTTGCCTTTGTAGGGCTCGGGCGGACGATAGGCGCGAATTTCTGCGGCTACCTGGCCAACGCGCTGCTTGTCGATGCCTGAAACGACGATTTCAGTAGGCTTGGGCACTTCAATGGTGATGCCTTCGGGCACTTTGTAAACAACTTCGTGGCTATAGCCGAGTGAAAGCTGCAAATTGTTGCCCTGAAGCGCTGCACGATAACCCACACCATTGATTTCAAGGTTCTTTTTGAACCCTTCGGAAACACCCTCAACGAGGTTCGAAATCACCGTGCGGGTCATACCCCACATTGAGCGTGAGCGTTTGGACTGATCACACGGGTCGACCTTGACGCCGTCTTCCTGCATTTTGACCAGTACATCTTCGACCACAGCAGCCGAAAGCTCGCCCTTGGGGCCTTTGACCGTTACCGATCCGTCCTTGATGTCGACTGTGACGCCAGACGGTACGGGGATCGCTTTTTTACCAATACGAGACATGACTATCTACCTAAGTCTCTGTTCACTTCATGGGCCTAACCGGCCCGGTTTTTGTTTCGTGCGCACCGCTTAGAATACGGTACACAAAACCTCGCCACCGACATTCTGGTCGCGCGCTTCACCATCCGACATCACGCCTTTTGGCGTAGACAGGATGGAGATGCCAAGACCGTTATAAACCGTCGGCAGGTTGTTCACGCCCGCATATACGCGCCGGCCCGGCTTTGAAACCCGGTGAATTTCCCGGATCACAGGCTCGCCTTCGAAATACTTCAGTTCGATTTCGAATTCAGACTTGCCATTGCCGTGATCGATCTTCGCATAACCGCGGATAAATCCTTCTGATTCAAGGACTTCCAACAGGTTGCCCCGAATTTTTGAAGCCGGAGTGGACACTTTCGACTTCCCACGCATCTGCGCATTGCGGATGCGGCTCAACATATCTGCAATAGGATCTGTCATGCTCATCTTAACAGCACTCCTTACCAGCTCGACTTGACCATGCCCGGAACCTTGCCGGACGAGGACAATTCACGCAGCGCAATACGCGACATTTTCAGTTTGCGGTAATATCCGCGTGGACGACCGGTAACTTCGCACCTGTTGCGGACCCGGTTTGGCGATGAATTGCGCGGCAACTCGGCCAGCTTGAGGCGTGCAGCAAAACGCTCTTCCATCGGAAGAGAGGAATCGTTTGCGATGGCCTTCAGGTGGGCGCGGCGGTCGGCATATTTCTTTGCCAGTTTGCGGCGCTTCAAATCTCGTGCAATTGCACTTTTCTTTGCCATTTCTCGTGCTCTCTGGACTTCTTAAGCAGCGAACTGCTTGCTCTCGCGCCGCACACCTTCGCGGAACGGAAAATTAAAGGCTTTAAGCAAGGCGCGGGCCTCGTCATCACTTTTCGCCGTGGTGGCAATCACAACATCCAGCCCCCAGACCTGATCGACCTTGTCATAATCAATCTCAGGAAAAATGATGTGCTCTTTGATGCCCATCGCATAGTTGCCATTGCCGTCGAAGGAGTTCGGCGACAAGCCGCGGAAATCCCGCACCCGCGGCAGCGCAATGGTGACCAACCGGTCAAGGAACTCATACATACGGTCGCCGCGTAGGGTGACCTTGCAGCCGATTTCCATACCCTCACGCACCTTGAAGGTAGCGATAGATTTACGGGCCTTGGTAATCACTGCCTTCTGGCCTGCGATACGCTCCAAATCTGCAACAACAGTGCGGACAATCTTGGAATCGCCTACGGCCTCGCCAACACCCATGTTCAGCACTATCTTTTCAAGGCGCGGAACCTGCATGTCATTGGTGAACTTGAACTCTTCGCGCAGCTTGCCCTTGATGACTTCGTCATACTGGGTGCGCAAACGCGGTTTATGATTTTTGCCATCAGCCATCGATGACCTCCCCGGACCGCCGTGCAACGCGGACCTTGTTACCGTCTTTCAAAACTTTGAAACCGACACGGGTTGCTTTGCCGTCTTTCGGATCTTCATGCGCCAGGTTCGACATATGAACCGGCAATTCCTTCGAGACGATTCCGCCTTCCTGCGTCTGGCTCTGCTTCTGGTGGCGCTTGGCCACGTTGATACCCTGAACAATGACCCGGTCTTCTGCCGGAAGAACTTTAAGAACTTCGCCAGAGCGGCCTTTGTCGCGACCGGTCAGCACGACCACTTTGTCGCCTTTTCTGATACGCGCAGCCATTACAGCACCTCCGGTGCAAGCGAAATGATTTTCATGTGGTTCTTGGCGCGAAGCTCACGCGGAACCGGACCGAAAATACGTGTTCCCACGGGCTCGCCCTGGTTGTTTATCAATACGGCCGCGTTTCTGTCGAAGCGGATGGCCGAACCGTCACCACGGCGGATGTCTTTGGCGGTGCGCACGACAACGGCACGCATGACATTGCCCTTTTTAACGCGCCCCCGCGGAATTGCTTCCTTCACGGAGACAACAATGATGTCGCCGACGGACGCATACTTGCGTTTTGATCCGCCGAGAACCTTGATGCACTGCACACGGCGCGCGCCAGAGTTGTCCGCAACATCCAGATTTGTCTGCATCTGAATCATGGCTTAACCCATTTCCTTAAAGGCGAACCGGTTCATCCGGTGCCTCACTTAACCAATTAACTCAAACCTTGCCTTCCAACTTAGGAGGACAGGTTCTCGACCAGCTTCCAGCTCTTCAGCTTTGAAACCGGCCGGCATTCTTCAATTCGCACCAGATCGCCCTGCTTGGCAGTATTTGCCTCATCATGAGCGTGGTACTTTTTGGTCCGCCGGACCGTCTTTTTGAACAATGGATGGGTGAAACGGCGCTCGACCTTGACCACCACGGTCTTGTTGGTCTTGTCGCTCACCACCACACCTTGCAGAACGCGCTTCGGCATCTGTTGCTCTCCAAACCTTACGTTATGCGTCTTGCTTGACCTGGCGCGAACGCTGCGTCGTTTTAATACGGGCAATGTCGCGGCGGATCTGGCGGAAACGCGCAGTGTTTTCGATCTGACCGGTAGCGGCCTGAAAGCGCAGGTTAAACTGCTCTTTCTTCAGGCTGAGCAACTCATCTGAGAGCTGGTCTTCCGTCATGGCTCTAAAATCGCTGGCCTTCATGGTCGTGATCCCTTACTTCGTTAATTTATTCGCCAAGACGCGCGATAAAGCGTGTCTTGATCGGCAGTTTCTGAGCGCCGAGCCGGAGGGCTTCGCGAGCCACTTCAGTCGACACACCATCAATTTCAAACAAGATGCGGCCAGGTTTCACACGGGCTGCCCAATATTCCGGCGTACCCTTACCCTTACCCATACGCACCTCGGTCGGTTTCTTTGAAACCGGCACATCCGGGAAAATCCGGATCCACACACGGCCCGCACGTTTCATGTGGCGGGTAATCGCGCGCCGTGCCGCTTCGATCTGGCGGGCAGTAATCCGTTCCGGTTCCAATGCCTTGATGCCATAGGCACCGAAGTTCAGCTGAGTGCCGCCCTTGGCCTTGCCGTGGATACGCCCCTTATGCGCTTTACGGAACTTTGTGCGCTTAGGCTGTAACATTGTTCTTTACCTCAATCTCTTCAGTGTTCGCTTAATTTTGCGAAGCACAATTCGTTACTGCCGGCGCCGTCCGCCGTCCCGGCGCTGCTGTGGCCTGCCGCCACTTTCCTGCAGTTCAAGCATGCGGCGTTCCTGGGCCATTGGATCGTGCTCAAGGATTTCGCCTTTGAACACCCAGCACTTCACGCCGATGATGCCGTAAGCGGTTTTGGCTACCGCGGTGCCGTAATCAATGTCGGCACGCAGAGTGTGAAGCGGAACACGGCCCTCGCGGTACCATTCGGTACGGGCAATTTCTGCCCCGCCAAGACGGCCACCGCAGTTGATGCGGATACCAAGTGCGCCAAGGCGGATGGCAGACTGAACTGCCCGCTTCATGGCCCGGCGGAATGCCACACGGCGTTCCAGCTGCTGGGCAATGTTTTCAGCAACAAGGGTAGCATCCAGCTCAGGCTTGCGCACTTCAACAATGTTCAGGTGCACTTCAGAACCTGTCATCGAAGCAACCTTGCGGCGCAGACGCTCAATGTCTGCGCCCTTCTTGCCGATCACAACACCTGGACGGGCGGAGTGAATGGTGACGCGGCACTTTTTGTGCGGGCGCTCGATAACGATCCGCGATACACCTGCCTGCTTGAGTTCTTTTTCAAGAAACGTACGGATCTTGATGTCCTCGTGCAGGAGCTGGCCATATTCGTGACCATCTGCGAACCAGCGAGAATCCCATGTGCGGTTAATGCCGAGCCGCAGACCGATTGGATTGACTTTGTGACCCATTAGGCCGCCTCCTCAACTTCTTTCAGCACGATCGTGATCTGGCTGAACGGCTTTATAATTCTGCCGACCCTGCCCCGGGCGCGCGGTTTCCAGCGCTTCATCACCAGGTTTTTGCCGACATAGGCTTGCGACACCACCAGTGCATCAACATCCAGGTCATGGTTGTTTTCAGCATTTGCGATCGCCGATTCCAGGCATTTCTTGACGTCCTGTGCAATCCGCTTGCGCGAGAACTGCAACTCTGCAAGGGCCTTTTCAGCCGGCATGCCACGAATTGCTGCTGCAACCAGGTTCAACTTTGTCGGGCTGACGCGCAGGTTACGCGCAACTGCCTTGGCCTCGTTGTCGGCCAGCACCCGCTCTCTTGAACGCTTACCCATCGGGTTACCCTCTCTTTGCCTTCTTGTCCGCCGCGTGGCCGTAGTAGGTCCGCGTCGGAGCAAACTCACCGAGCTTGTGGCCGACCATGTCTTCGGTCACCAGCACCGGAATGTGCTTTTGGCCGTTATGAACCGCGAAGGTCAGGCCAACGAACTGCGGCAGAATTGTCGAGCGGCGTGACCAAGTCTTTATCGACTGGTTGCGGCCGGATTCCCGAGCGGCTTCCGCCTTTTTCAGCAAATATCCGTCGACGAACGGACCTTTCCAAACTGAACGAGTCACTTAAGCCTCTCCTTACTTACGCTTGCGGCGCTGATGGCGCGAACGCACGATATATTTGTCGGTCGCCTTGTTCGAGCGGGTCCGCTTACCTTTGGTTGGCTTGCCCCACGGGGTCACCGGATGGCGGCCACCTGAGGTGCGCCCCTCACCACCACCATGAGGGTGATCGATCGGGTTCATCGCAACACCGCGAACCTGCGGGCGCTTGCCCAGCCAACGCTTGCGGCCTGCCTTGCCAAGATTGATGTTCTGGTGATCCGGGTTTGAAACCGCACCAACCGTTGCCATGCATTCAGCACGAACCAGGCGGGTTTCGCCTGACTTCAGGCGCAAAATTGCATAACCGGCATCACGACCAACGAGCTGCACGTAGGTGCCTGCCGAGCGGGCAATCTGGCCGCCCTTGCCGGCTTTCATCTCCACATTGTGGACGATGGTGCCGATTGGCAGGCTCGACAATGGCGCCGCATTGCCCGGCTTCACGTCAACGTTCTTGCCAGAGACAACCTTGTCGCCAACCGCCAGGCGTTGTGGTGCAAGAATGTAGGACAGTTCACCATCCTCATACTTGATCAGCGCAATAAATGCGGTCCGGTTCGGATCGTACTCGATACGCTCGACAATTGCCGGAACATCAAACTTGTTGCGGCGGAAATCGACACGGCGATAGGTTCGCTTGTGTCCGCCTCCACGCCGGCGCGCAGTGATGCGGCCCTTGTTATTGCGGCCACCCTTGGAACTCAGGCCCTCGGTCAGCGTTTTGACGGGCTTGCCTTTGTGCAGGCCCGTACGCTGGACGATGACCAGATTCCGCTGGCTCGGCGTGACCGGATTGAATGTTTTCAAAGCCATTTTTAGAGCCCCGTCGTCACATCAATCGAATGGCCCTCTTCGAGGGTCACGATCGCTTTTTTTACATCGCTCAAGCGGCCTTCACGGTTACGGAAGCGCTTGACCTTACCCTTGCGCACAAGGGTGTTTACTGCCTTCACCTTCACATCAAAAAGGCTTTCGACCGCCTTCTTGATTTCAAACTTGGTGGCGGTTTTCGCCACGTTGAACATCACCTGGTTGTGCTCGGACGCCATGGTCGACTTTTCCGTAATCACCGGCGAGCGCAGGATGTCGTAATGTTTTTCCATGCTCATTTGAACCGCGCCTCCAGCGCTTCAACAGCTGCTTTCGTCAGCACCAGTTTGCGGTGGCGCAAAATGTCGTAAACATTGATGCCCTGAACCGGCAGCACATCGAGATTGACGATGTTGCGCGAGGCAAGTGCGAAGTTCTTCGAAACTTCTGCACCATCAATCACAAGCGCGTGGTCAAGACCAAGCTTGCCAAGTGACGACTTAAGGTCTTTCGTCTTCGGCGCTTTAAGCTCGGTATCTTTCAGAACAATCAGTTCGCCGGCGGACGCCTTTGCAGAAAGCGCGTGGCGTAATGCAAGTGCGCGGACTTTCTTGGGCATGCCGATCGCGTGATCGCGCGAGCGAGGGCCAAAGGCCTTGCCGCCGCCACGGAACAGCGTAACCTTGCGGTTACCATGACGGGCACGCCCGCCACCTTTCTGATTGCCGATCTTGGCACCACTACCAGCGATCTCACCGCGATCCTTGGTCTGGTGCGTTCCAGCACGCCGCTTGGCAAGCTGGTAAGACACCATGCGGTGCAGCAAGTCGCGCCGCACATCGAGACCAAACACGCCGTCCGGCAAATCAACCGATCCGTCTTTCTTGGCCGCGAGGGTTTGTACGTCAATTTTCATCGCTCAAACACCTCTACTCTTTCTTGTCTGCAGCATCGTCAGATGCTTCAGCTACATCTTCAGCCGGTGCCTCGGCGGGCGCCTCGGCGGGTGCTTCAGCTATTGCCTCTTCGGCAGGTGCTTCTGCGGCAACCTCTTCTGAAGGCATTTCCTCTTCAGCAGCAGTGGCTGCGCGGAAGGCGCCTGGAAGTGGTGCATCTGCGTGTAGATCGCGCTTTACAGCATCGCGAAGGAACACCCATCCACCCTTTGATCCAGGCACAGCGCCCTTCACCAGGATGAGGCCGCGCTCCACATCGGTGTCGACCACCTGCAGATTCTGCGTCGTTACCCGTTCAGCACCCATGTGCCCGGCCATCTTCTTGCCCTTGAACACCTTGCCGGGGTCCTGGCATTGGCCGGTGGAGCCGTGCGAGCGGTGCGAAATGGACACACCGTGGGAAGCGCGAAGGCCGCCGAAGTTGTGCCGCTTCATTGCACCGGCAAAGCCCTTACCGATGGAAGTGCCGATGGCGTCCACGTATTGACCTGCAACAAAGTGATCGGCGGTAAGTTCCGCGCCGACCTCAATAAGATTGTCGGCAGATACGCGGAACTCAGCCAGCTTGCGCTTGGGCTCAACCTTGGCCACAGCAAAGTGGCCGCGCTGAGCGCGCGAGGTCCGCTTGACTTTCGCCAAACCTGCACCGAGTTGCAGGGCCGTGTAGCCATGCTTGTCCTCGGTTCTCTGAGCGACGACCTGACAATTGTCCACCTTCAGAACGGTTACCGGAATGTGGCGTCCGTCATCGGTAAACACACGGGTCATGCCCATTTTCTGTGTGATGACACCTGATCGCATTGGTCAAGTGCTCCCTTAAAGCTTGATCTCAACATCAACACCGGCGGCAAGATCGAGCTTCATCAGCGCGTCCACCGTTTGCGGCGTCGGGTCTACTATGTCCAGTAAACGCTTGTGCGTCCGCGTTTCGAACTGTTCACGGCTCTTCTTATTAACGTGCGGCCCGCGCAGCACCGTGAATTTTTCAATTCTCGTCGGCAGCGGAATTGGCCCACGCACCTGCGCGCCAGTGCGTTTCGCGGTGTTGACGATTTCCAGGGTGGAAGTGTCAAGAACCCGATGGTCAAACGCCTTGAGACGAATGCGGATATTTTGCCTTTGCATGGTCTTTACAGTCCGTAGGTTGGGGCGCGCCGCTTGACGCGCCCTTCAGTCCTTACTCAATAATCGACGAGACGACGCCGGCGCCGACGGTGCGGCCGCCTTCACGGATAGCGAAGCGCAGCTTCTCTTCCATGGCGATCGGCACGATCAACTCAACATTCATCTCAACATTGTCGCCGGGCATCACCATCTCGGTGCCCTCCGGCA
>JBPCVY010000051.1:0-35060 GCA_051010055.1 Hyphomicrobiales bacterium
AGCCGGTCTCTGGAGGCTTTGTCCTTTTCCTTTCTCAAAGCTTCGCGCTCGATCTGCAATTGCAATGCGCGGCGGTCAAGCTCATCCAGTTCTTCAGGCTTGGAATCCACCTGCATGCGCAACCGTGATGCCGCTTCATCCATCAAATCGATGGCCTTGTCCGGCAAAAACCTGTCGGTGATATAGCGGTTGGACAAATTGGCTGCCGACACAAGCGCACCATCTGTAATGCGCACACCATGATGCAACTCGTATTTGTCCTTGAGGCCACGAAGGATAGAGATGGTGTCGGTAACGGTTGGCTCAGTGACAAACACCGGCTGGAATCGCCGGGCAAGTGCTGCGTCTTTCTCCACATACTTGCGGTACTCATCAAGGGTGGTTGCGCCCACACAGTGCAACTCACCGCGGGCCAATGCAGGCTTTAACAGGTTTGATGCATCCATCGCCCCGTCAGCCTTGCCCGCACCCACAAGGGTATGCATCTCATCAATGAACAATACATATTCACCGGCTGCTGCTTCAACTTCTGAAAGAACAGCCTTCAGGCGTTCTTCGAACTCGCCACGATATTTCGCACCGGCAATCAGCGCGCCCATATCAAGGGCAAGCAGCTTTTTGTCTTCCAGGCTTTCTGGAACATCGCCATTGATGATGCGCAGGGCAAGCCCTTCCGCGATGGCCGTTTTACCAACGCCGGGCTCACCGATTAAAACCGGGTTGTTTTTCGTGCGCCGGGACAAGACCTGAATGGTCCGGCGGATTTCTTCATCTCGCCCGATAACAGGGTCAAGCTTGCCTTCGCGGGCATCTTCGGTGAGATCGCGGGCATATTTCTTCAACGCATCATAAGCGTTTTCAGCCGATGCGGAATCAGCGGTGCGCCCTTTACGCAAACTGTTGATGGCCTGATTAAGACCTGCCGCCGTTATCCCGGCGGCTTTCAACGCCTCAGCGGCATCAGTTTTTTCGATGATGAGCGCCTGCAAAAGCCGCTCTGCAGTGACGTAACTGTCGCTGGCTTTGCCTGCCAGCTTCTGGGCGGTTTCAAACACCCTGGCCGTTTCAGGGGCAAGGTAAAGCTGTCCTGCGCCGCCCCCTTCCACTTTCGGCAACTTATCAAGGTCAGATTCCGCAGCGCCCAGCGCCAAACGCGGATCGCCACCTGCTGCCTGTATAAGGCCGGCTGCCAAGCCTTCCTCATCATCCAGCAACACTTTCAAGATGTGTGTTGGGGTAAACCGCTGATGGCCCTCGCGCAAAGCGAGCGCTTGTGCGGACTGGATAAAGCCGCGGGCCCTTTCGGTATAGTTTTCAAACTCCATATTACTCTCCTAGCACGCAAGATTTGCCGACCCCTTCTGGGCACCGGCAGCGTATGCGCCTTTGATGAAGGCATTTGTTCAGAGACTTTCCACACCATAGTGACCCAATGGCGCCACAAACGATGAAATCTCCGCTCGCAATGGATATGGTTATTGTGGCTGAATTTCTCAACCCCGCAGGAGAGAAAATGACACAGGCGAATATCACCGGAATTTTCCGCTACCCGGTCAAGGGTCTCAATGCCGAAAGCCTGGCCGAGGCAGCCGTTTCTGAGGGTGAATGTATTGCCGGAGACAGGGCATGGGCCATTGAGGCCGGTACAGGAAAATTCGACACGGCAAATCCTCAACATTATCCGAAAGTGAATTTTCTAATGCTGGCCCGGGAGGAACGACTGGCCGCACTTGATTGCCGGTTTGATAGCGATACTGGTGTGCTGACAATCCTACGCGATGGCAAACAGGTTGCGCGCGGAAATCTCAATGAAAAGATCGGCCGCCAACTGCTGGAGCAGTTTTTCGCAGCCTTTGTACCAGAAGCCTCGCGCGGGGTGCCAAAATTCGTCCACGGCGGGGACGTGTCTTTGTCCGATGCGCCGGTTAAGTTAATTTCAATTATCAATCTTGCAACTGTACGTGACATAGAGCGGGTTGCCGGCATACCTATCGACCCGGCGCGTTTTCGCGGCAATATTCAGATTGACGGTATCGAACCGTGGGAAGAGTTTGAGTGGCTCGATAAGACATTGGCCGTAAACGGTCAGCCGCTCATGGAAGTACGCCACCGAATTGAGCGTTGCCCCGCCACAAGTGTGAACCTGGAAACAGCAAAGCGCGACATACACATGCCGCGCCTTCTGCTTAATGCGTTCAATCACAAAGATTGCGGGATCTACGCAAAGGTCACCGCCAGCGGAACCATCAAAGCTGGCGATACCCTGTCCGTAGCTGATTAGGCGTTTGCTGCTAGTTCTTCTGGCGCATCGGCGCTTGCTGCTTCTTCTGAAGGGGCTTCTGCTTCTTCAGTTGCAGCGTCTGCTTTCTTACGCTTGCGGGCCGTGCCGTTTGATTTTTTCGCCTTAGCTGCAGGCTTTTCTTTGCCTGCTGCATCGTCTTCCGCCTTTTCAGATGCTTCCGCCATTACAGGCTGATCGCTTGCAGCTGGATCAGATTGGGCTTCTGACTTGGCCGGTTTGCGCCGGCGGCTTGGTTCACGAGCGGGTTTTTCAGCCGCCTCTGACTGACCGGAAACTTCCGGTGTGTTTGGCTGTTCCATGCGTTCGGCGGCTGCAGCCTGTGCTTGTTGCTGCTGCTGCTGATTGTACGCCTGGGCTGCTGCAAGAATGCGCAAATAGTGCTCGGCATGCTGGAAATAGTTTTCCGCAGTTACCGTATTGCCAGATACCAGCGCATCACGGGCCAGTGAATTGTATTTCTCTGCAATGTGCGACGCGTTTCCGCGAATCTTCACATCTGGTCCATTGCTCTCAAAAACACGGTTGACGGGATTTTGCTGCCGCCTTCCGCCGCCGCGGTTACGCGATCTGTTCTTGCTGTGCTGACCCTGTCTCATCCTTTGATTCATCCAGTTATTTCACCCACAAGTTCTGTCAGTTGGCACGGGCATGCTTCACACCTATGCAAATGCCTTCGGAATGGAATTTGACCCACTTCACCAATTCACGGCCTATGAAGCCGGAGCTTGGCCACGCTGGCCTACTTCAAAACACCCACCCGGAGTTTATGTGTTTATTGTGCCCGCTTAATAACCGCCCAACTTAACGGTATCACCGAAATCCTTTCGGATTCCCGTTGATCACATCTCAGTTTTGATCTTTTTTGCTTCGACCCGTTGTCAGATCGATTGCCGGCCCGCTCTCTTTAAATCCCGAACTCAGTTAGGACTTTCCCGCCGGCCCCTCTAACTAACCGCAAACTACCCGGTTCTTCCGATTATTCCAAGTAAATTTTTTTACTTGGTACCACCTGCATAAAGTCGGTGAATTTGCCAGTACGCCATTAAGGAACCCGCGTGGCGGCCACAATCCGGTCATGGCCCGCTATATCCTGTTTTACCGAATTAAGAGCAAGCCCAGCCAATCCAATGATTTCACAAACAGCTTCGCGCTGTCCTGCTCCGATTTCAAGATAAAGCCTGCCGCCGGAGGTCAGCAAATTTTTCGCCGCCGGTACAATGACACGATAGGCATCAAGTCCATCGGCGCCGCCATCAAGTGCTCTAAGCGGATCGTGCCCGCGCACTTCTTCGGCAAGCACCTGAATCTCTTCACTGATGATATAAGGCGGGTTGGAACATATAATGCCAAACGGGCCAGCCACCCCATCGGCCCAACTTGTCTCAGCCAGTTCAAGCCGGTCCGCCACGCTAAGCCGTTCAGCATTTGAACCTGCAACCGCAAGCGCTTTTCCGCATATGTCCGTTGCCACCCCATGCCATGACGGGCGCTCTGCCAAAAGGGTAATGGCGATGCAGCCCGAACCCGCGCCAATATCCAGAATGCGCTGTTCTTCCTCGCCAGAGGCGTCAAGCACGGCTTCTATGAGTGTTTCGGTGTCCGGACGCGGGTCCAAAACTTCAGGGCCGATGCGAAACGGCCGCCCCCAAAACTCCTTTACCCCCAATATCCGGGAAACCGGTTCACGGTTTAACCGGCGCTCGATCATGGACTGCAATGCGGCAAGCTCATCATCATTTAGAGCAAGCTCAGGATCGGCAATGATCACCGAATGGGGAATCTTCAAGCCATCGAGAAGAAGGCGCCGGGCATCAAGCGCAGGTGTTTCAATCCCTTCCGCCTTCAAGGTATCTGAGGCAGCGCGCAACCAGCTTCCAGCGGTTGCCGGCAGGCGATCATTCATCGGCCCCATCCGTTGCCAGCAGCGCTGCCTGATGATCGGTAATGAGAGCGCCGATAACCTCTTCAAGGGATTCGCCAGACATGATTTGAGGCAGTTTGTAGAGGGTGAGATTGATGCGGTGATCCGTTACCCGCCCTTGCGGATAGTTGTAAGTCCGTATGCGTTCTGACCGGTCGCCGGAGCCCACTTGCCCGCGGCGCTCCTCCGACCGTTCGCTATCAAGCTTGGCGCGCTCCATCTCATATAATCTTGCGCGCAGTTCCTTCATCACCTGGGCCCTGTTCTGGTGCTGGGATTTTTCAGCACGAACCACAACAATACCAGTCGGGATATGGGTAAGGCGCACAGCAGAATCAGTGGTGTTCACATGCTGGCCGCCGGCGCCGGAAGCGCGCATGGTGTCGATGCGGATATCTTCCTGTTTAATCTCCACGTCCACTTCTTCCGCCTCAGGGAGAACCGCCACCGTGGCGGCGGATGTGTGGATGCGGCCCTGGCTTTCGGTTTCAGGCACCCGCTGGACCCGGTGCACGCCGGATTCAAACTTAAGCAGGGCGTAAACGCCTTTCCCGGAAATGTTCGCAACCGCCTCCTTGTATCCGCCATGGCCGGATTCAGTTGCCTCGACCACCTCAAATTTCCAGCCCTTCAATTCAGAGAAACGCTGGTACATGCGGAATAAATCGCCTGCAAAAATGGCCGCTTCATCGCCGCCCGTCCCAGCGCGCACTTCCAGGATGACGTTGCGGTCATCGGCTGCATCCTTGGGGAGCAGCAAAATGCGGACTTCTGCTTCCAGCGACTCGATGGTCTCGGATATTGTTCCCAATTCCTCGCGCGCCAGATCCGCCATTTCCTTGTCGCTGCTGGGATCGTTGATCATCTCTTCCAGTCCGGCGCGCTCGTCTTGCGCATCGCGCAAGGCCTGAACCTTTTCGGCTACTGGAGAAAGCTCTGCATACTCTTTTGACAAGGTAACAAACGCACCACCTTCCGGCCCTGAGGCAAGTTCTGCCTGGACCGCATTGAAGCGTTCTAGCACCTGGTCGAGTTTTTCGGTTTTCAGCATTGTGTGAGGTTGTCCGCTATAGGCGGAAATGTCTTTACCTCACTTATATGTGGATTGTCATGGCCGCTGACCAGATTATTTTGTTTTACGCAATGAAAATCTGATCAACCGCTTTTGCCGAGGTCTTCAATGTTCAACGACCGGCCTACAAGAATATCGCCCGGCGTGCCTAGTTTTCCTGAGCGTTTGCCATCAACGACATAGCGAAGCGCGCCACCATCCCGGGCGACCAGAACCAGGCCCTTGCGGTTTGGCACTTTGAATCCATCACCGGCATTCAATGTCTGGTTAAATATGACGGTACCGCCGGCATCCTCAATGCGCACGTAAACGCGCGATTCGGCCTGAATGAATATCCGCGAGTTTTTGTTCGCAGCGCCATAAACCTGGCCCACCGGCACTTTCGGCTTTGCGCTTACTTTTTGCTTTTTCTTGGTGGCGGTGGCCTTCTTTTTGACCGGTTTTTTAGCGCTGGCATTCAAAGTGCGCTTAATAAGATCAGTAAGGTCCGACTGCCCCTCCGCGCCCCCACTCAGATCAAGATCAGAATCCTTGCGGGCGATTTTCGGCTTGGCCTGCGGAAGCGTTTTCTTATCTGGAATGGCACCAGTGACGATGCTATCAACAGCAGGAGCCTCGATTTCAGGCACTCCTGCAAGCTGATCTCCAGATGAACTGTCACTTGAAGGAATGGCCAGCCAGGCAATTCCAGCAACCGCCAGCATAGCTACGCATCCCGCGCCAATCATTGGGCCGCTGGCAATCCGTGGGGTCAAGAACCTGGCCATCATGCCAGTGCCTTTGAACTCGGTCTGATGCACCTCAAGGGTGCGACGTGGCGCGGGCGCTGGCAGCAATTTGCCGAAATGGGCGCACAATGGCCCCGGCTCCAACATCAGAAAATCCGCATAAGCCCAGATTAGATCAAGCGCGCGTTCGCGCTCGGGAAGCGCTTCAAGGCGGCCTTCTTCCAAGGCGGAAATGTGGTTGGGATGAATGCGCGTTGCCGCAACGACATCCTCAATACGTGCGCCAACCTGCTCGCGTTCGCGCTTCAGCCACCAGCCGGCCTCACGTGCTTTCGTGTTCAGGGTTTCTGCACCATTCGCATCGTCATTATGAAGGTGCCCAGACGCGGTAACAAAATGTTGGATCATGGTACGCACTCATACTCAAAATTGCATGCGTGCCTTATTGCGCGCATGCACATCAAAATCATTCACTAACCATGATTGCTTAAAATGGTAATTAATAAGTGAACGTGTTTTTAATTTTGATTTCAGTCACTTACTTTGACGCCGTGAGTTTTTGCGAACTCTGTAAGCCTCTCACGCACAGAATGATCCGGAAGATCTACAAGATCTTTAACCAATTCGCGGGCTTTATTTGCATCCAGCGAGCGGATCATTGTCTTTACCGGCCCCACAGCAGCGGGCACCACCGATATTGAGCGCAAACCAAGGCCGATCAAGGCAATCGCCTCAAGCGGCTCTCCGGCAAGCTCCCCGCACACATTGACCGGCACATTGTGATGTTTTGCCTGGCTGATGATTTCATCCATCAGTTTCAACACCACCGGTGACAGCGGGTCGTAGCGGTGGACCAGCTTTGGGTCAGCGCGGTCATAGGCAAACAGGAACTGCATCAAATCGTTCGAACCAACCGATATGAAATCAGTAAGTGGCAAAAGCGCCGGCAACTGCCAGACCAGCGCAGGCACTTCGATCATTGCGCCAACGAGCAGTTCGGTTGGTACTTCGTGGCCACGCGCGGCGATGAAGGCTTGTTCATGCTCAACAATTTCCCGGGCCCTGCGGAATTCATCCACTTCGGCCACCATCGGGAACATGACAAGAAGCTTGCGCCCGCCAGCTGCCTTAATGAGTGCGCGAAGTTGCAGGCGCAACAGGGCCGGCCGGTCGAGCGCCATTCGAATGGCGCGCCAACCAAGGGCCGGATTCTCTTCCTTGACGTGGCTCAAATAGGGAAGAACTTTGTCAGCGCCGATATCGATGGTGCGGAAGACAACCGGTTTATCGCCGGCCGCATCCAGTACGGCGCTGTAATGGGCAACCTGTTCATCCATGCGCGGGAATGATGAGGCAATCATGAATTGAAGCTCGGTGCGAAACAGCCCAATGCCATCAGCGCCGGTTTCGTTCAAGTGCGGAAGGTCCACAAGAAGCCCGGCATTGATGGAAATGCTGATTTCCTCGCCATCGGTGGTCACCGCAGGTTCATCGCGCAAGAGGGCAAATTGGGATTGTCGGCGAGCATAGAGCCGGACTTTGTCCACATAGGCATCTTCCACCGAAGATGGCGGGCGAATGTGGATTTCACCTGTTTGTCCATCAACAATAATGGGATCGCCGGTATCGGCAAGTTCGGTGATGTTTTCGATCTGCCCGACCATGGGAATACCGAGGGCCCGGGCAACGATTGTGACGTGCGAATTGCCGCCGCCTTCTTCAATCACCAAGCCGCGTATGCGCTCACGGTCATAGTCAAGCAACTCAGCAGGGCCCATCGAGCCGGCGACCACAATTGCATCGCGCGGCAATTCTCCTGCCGCCGCCGTGCCCGTAACCCCGGCCAGAATGCGCAAAAGACGGTTCGCCAAATCGTCAAAATCATGCAACCGCTCTCGCAGATAGGGATCGCTGGAGCGCAAGAACCTCGCCCGGGTATCGGACTGTACGCGCTCAACCGCAGCCTCTGCGGTGAGGCCTGTGTCTACCGCCTCACCCAGCCGGCGTACCCACCCCCTGTCATGGGCAAACATGCGGTAGGATTCCAAAACTTCCTTATGTTCACCCACACGGGCCAAATCGTTGTCGAGGACCATACGGTCCACCGATGAGCGCAAGGTTTCAACCGCTTCATCAAGGCGGGTATGTTCAGCAGATAAATCTTCGGCAATCAGGTTCGTCACCATGACCCGGGGGCGGTGCAAAACCACATGGCCGAGCGCCAGCCCGTCGGCAAGCGCGGTTCCCGTAAAATGATGCGAGCGCACGTGGGCCACATCAGCTTCAAACGCATCGGCCAGCTCATCAAGTTCGCCCGCTGCAATCACCTCGGCGAGAACCATCGCCGTGGTTTGCATTGCTTCCACTTCTTCTTCGGAATAGTTGCGCTGGGTTTGGTTTTGAACCGTCAGCACCCCAAGGGTGAGCCCTGCACGCAAGATCGGCACGCCGAGGAATGATTTGTAAATTTCCTCACCGGTTTCAGGCAAATATTTAAATGCCGGATGATTCTGCGCATCGGACAGATTCAGCGGTGCTGCATCTCCGGCAATGACACCCACCAGACCTTCGCCCACGTTCAGAGATGATTTGTGAACCGCCGCCCGGTTCAAACCCTCTGTGGCATAGAGCTCTAGCGCCCCGCCCGGGCGCATGACATAAATAGAGCACACCTCCGCCACCATGTTGGAGGCGATCAGTTTGGCGATTTTATCCAGGCGCGCCTGAGCCGTTTCCGGCTCCGCCATGACCTCGCGCAGCCGGCGTAGCAAGATACGCGGGCCAACGAGAGCAGGTTGCATCAGCGCGTATCTCCCCGTTTACGGATGGCGGTTACGGGCCATCGTTCCCTGGGCCCTGTTCCGCGCCACCGGTGCCAGCACATTATGACATGCTCATTCAGGCGCATGATTAATCAGCATCCAATCCATACGCCGAGTGCAACGAGCGCAGCGCCAATTCCGTGTAGGCCGAATCAATCAAGATGCTCACTTTGATCTCGGATGTGGTAATGGCTTGGATATTGATACCTTTGTCGGCCAGAACCCGGAACATCTTGGCGGCAACACCGGCATGTGAGCGCATACCGATGCCGATAACGGACACTTTGACGACATTAGTCGACCCTTTGAGGTCTTCATACTTGATGTCGTCGCGTGCAGCTTCGATCACCGCCAGCGCCCGGTCGAGATCGTTTTCACCAACAGTAAATGTCATGTCCGTTGTCTTACCATCGGCAGAGACGTTTTGGACAATCATGTCGACATTGATTTCACTTTCAGACAGCGGGCCGAAAATCCCCGCCGCAACACCAGGCTTATCCTTCACATTCGTCAGGGTAACCTTGGCCTCGTTGCGCGAATAGGCTATGCCGCTTACTACTTCTTGTTCCACTATATCTTCCTCATCGCAAACAAGCGTTCCCGGGCCGATTCCGCCGGACACATTCTGGCTCGGATCATCGGGAGCCGCAAAACTCGACCGCACCCTGAGCGGCACCCTGTTAATCATGGCGAGTTCCACCGAGCGGGTTTGGAGCACCTTGGCGCCAAGCGATGCCATTTCCAGCATTTCCTCATAGGAAATCCGCTCAAGCTTTTGTGCCGAGGCAACAATGCGCGGATCGGTGGTGAAGACGCCATCCACATCGGTATATATATCACAACGCGCATTCAATGCAGCCGCCAGCGCCACCGCTGACGTGTCTGAACCGCCACGCCCCAGGGTCGCGATTCGGTTGTCTGGCCCCAGGCCCTGAAAACCTGCAACCACGGCAACCTGGCCATCATCCATGCGGCGGGCGATTTCTTCTGCTTCAATCGACTGAATGCGGGCGGCCCCATGAACATCATCTGTGCGGATGGGAATTTGCCAGCCCTGCCATGAACGAGCCTGAACGCCCATGCCCTGCAAAACAATAGCCAAAAGGCCTGCTGTGATTTGCTCGCCTGACGCCACAACCGCATCATACTCACGCGCATCATGCATGGCGCTTGCCTCGCGCGTCCACTTTACAAGCTGGTCCGTGTGCCCCGCCATGGCGGAGACAGCAACAGCAACCCTGTTGCCGGCGGCAACTTCACGTTCAACATGGCGGGCAACGTTGCGGATACGGTCCAGATCCGCAACAGAAGTACCACCGAATTTCATGACCAAACGGCCGTTTGACATAACCACGCGTCCAATTTGAGCGATATTCCACCAATCCAATAGGAAAACGCTGCGTAAACTCAAAATAAATTGCGCTGGGACTAGAACTCCGACCCCGGCGCGCGGTACTCATACGCGTGAGACCTTTCCGATGCAATAAGAAGAACTGAAAAGTGGCCCGCAAATTGAAGACAGCCGCAACGGCCAGAAGCGAACCGGCGCCAGCAAGCGTGGATCCGGCTGAAGTTGAGAAATTTTCTCAGATCGCCGCTGAATGGTGGGACCCGCATGGCAAGTTCGGTGTTTTGCACAAATTCAACCCTGTGCGCCTGTCTTTTATCCGCACTGCGCTTGTGAGCCACTTTGAACGGGATGGCGATTCACGGCGCCCCCTGGAAGGGTTGAGCATTCTTGATATTGGCTGCGGCGGCGGGCTTTTGTGCGAGCCAATGGCGCGGCTTGGGGCTGATGTCACTGGTATTGATCCATCGGAAAAGAATATCAAAACCGCATCCGTGCATGCCGGTGAAAAGGAATTGCCGGTTACCTATCTGGCGCAATCTGCAGAAGAGCTTGCCGCCTCCGGCGCCCAATATGATGTGGTGCTCAATATGGAGGTTATTGAGCATGTGGCAGATGTTGACATATTCATGAACGCCTGCTGCACCTTGGTAAAATCGGGCGGGCTAATGTTCGTTGCCACCATCAACCGAACACTCAAATCGTTCGGGCTGGCGATTATAGGCGCAGAATACGTGCTTGGCTGGCTGCCGAAAGGCACCCACCAATGGGAAAAGTTCCTCACACCGGAAGAAATCACCCGATATCTTTCAACCTCCGGCATGAGAGTGAAGGAAAGAGAAGGGGTGATTTACAACCCGCTCACGCGCGAATGGCGGCCAAGCCGCGACACCAGCGTCAATTATATGATTTTGGCTGAAAAGCCCCGTTAGTTCTGTTCTTCAGGCAGAACCGGCAACGCGAAGGTTTCTATACCATCGTCCTTCAGTTCACGGACTTCCTCTGAGGAAGCTTCCCCGTAAACGCTACGATCGCTCGTTTCATCTTCGTGGATCTTGCGGGCCTCTTCGGCAAAACGCGGACCTACATACTCGGCATTTTCCTCAACTTGCCGGCGCAATTCGCGCATCATGTCAGCCAGCTTCCCGGAAGAGCCATGCTTTCCGCTTGTCAGCACTTTTTGGGGCTTTTCTTCTTTTTTATTGGATTTTGTGGAGACACCCGGCGCCATCAATGCCTTGGTGACATTTGTGGAACCGCAAAACGGACACTGCACCACGCCAACAATTGTCTGTTCTTCATAAACTTCAGACGACGCAAACCAAGCGTCGAAATTGTGATCAAAATCGCAAATAAGATCATATTTAATCATTGCACCGCCTCTAGCGTTCCCAGCACCGCATCGCCCGTTAGGTCAAATGATCTGTCATGAGACAGGGACGGTATGCGCGCTCGCGATTGAGTGACCAAGTTTATATCAATTTCTGCACTTAATATACATGGTTTTTTTTCACCCTCGAACAGAATGTCGCCCCACGGGGATATAATCAGGCTGTGACCGAAAGTTTCGCGGCCATTTTCGTGGTGGCCAGCTTGCGCCGCCGCGAAAATAAAACAACCCGTTTCAATGGCGCGCGATCTTAAAAGCACATGCCAATGGGCTTCGCCCGTGGGCCTTGTAAAGGCCGAAGGAACGGTGATGAACTTAGCACCGGCTTTGGCCAATTGTCGATAGAGATCCGGAAAGCGTAAATCATAGCAAACTGTTAGCCCGAGCGGGGCCCATGGCAGTCCGGTCAAAACCGCCTTTGAACCGGGGCGGTAATTTTTCGATTCCCGGTAGCGCTCGCCATTTGGAAGGTCCACATCGAACATGTGAATCTTGTCGTACTGAGCGCGCAATGACCCATCGGGCGCAAAAAGGAACGAGCGGTTGGCCACTTTGTCCGGGGCAACGCGAATGGCAAGCGATCCAATGTTCAGCCAGATTTTAAGATCAGCAGCCAGCGCACCGAATGCGGCAACGCCCAAATCGTCTTCCTGGGGAACGGTAACCTCAAACAAACGCCTTGAGGAAGTTTCCATGAGGTGTGTAGTTTCAGGGGTTGAAACAAATTCTGCGCCGCCGCGCACTGCATCCCCGATGAGATCGCTCGCTTGCGCGATGTTTTTCTCAATGTGGCGGCCAGCGCACATTTGCACCAGTGCAGCGGTGAAAACTTCGCCACCGGGTTTCATAACAACACACTCATCCCTGCTTCGCCGTTTCGTTACCGCTTCTATATATCCATTGCGGCGGGCCGGACCACAAGGGCAAACACAAGAATGTCAACCTGCGCTGCGCCTGCCGACAACAGCTCATCAGCGCACGCCTTTGCAGTTGTTCCGGTGGTGAGCACATCATCGATCAGCAAAATATTGCTGCCGGCAATCTCCAAAAACGCTTTTTCGGGCACTTTGAAAGCCCCGCGCAGATTACGCCGCCTGTCTTTTGCTCTGAGGCCCACCTGGGGGCGGGTTGGTTTGACACGCGCCAGAATATCAGGCCGGCACGGCGCATCTGTGTCCCGGGCAAGGCGGTGTGCAAGCAGGGCAGACTGGTTGAACCGGCGCCGCCACAACCGTGCCCTGTGCAAGGGAACCGGCACCATAAAGCGGGCATTATTTATAAGCTCAGCGCCCGCGCGCGCCATCATTGCCGCCATCATGCGCCCCGCATAGTGCTGGTCGCGGTACTTGAGGGCATGGACAAGAATGCGGGCGTGCTCGTCAAACTGAACAGCGGCGCGCGCCCTTTTCCATGCCGGTGGATTGGCAAGCGCTGCCGCGCCGATAATGTCATCGCCGGGATCATAGGGAAAAGGCACACCAGTGCGCGGGCAAAGAGGCGGCTCGATGATGGTGAGATTCTGCCAGCACGCCGGACACGCGCCACCATGGCTGCCAGCATCTTCGTGCCACATAAGGCACTTGGGCGGCGCCAGCAGATTTGCTGCCAGCGCACTGAGGCTCGTTCCCAGCCCGGATGAGAAAAACGATCCCATATTAATTCCAGGCATTACAAAGTACCGCACCACCATGGTGCACTTTCCAACAATATAGATGCAAGCCTTGCGTTGACCGGCACGGCGCGGGCGCGCCATAAAGCGCCATGAGTAAATCGGCAACATCACCCCCTGCACTTTTTGATCGGGCGCTTCTGCGCAAACGGCGTGAAAAGTACCTGAGGGCCGCCCCCGACTTTATTGACAGGTTCCTGGCGGTAGAATTTGCTGACAGGCTGTCCCTCATCAACCGTTCATTTGAAACAGTGCTAGTAACGCGTTGCGTTCCAGGGCTTGTCGGGAAAATGCGGGTATCGGCACTGATGGAAAATGTGCATGTGATGGACTATGCGGCCAACTGCCCTGATGCCGACATTGCAGGTGATGAGGAATGGCTGCCATTTGCCAACGAAAAGCTTTCATGCATCCTGTCACCACTCACCTTGCAGTTTGTGAATGATTTGCCTGGCGCATTGTTACAGGCACGCCGGGCCATGGCGCCTGATGGCCTGTTCATAGGAGCCATGCTGGGCGGGAGCACCTTGAACGAGCTTCGCGATTGTTTGCTGCAGGCCGAAGGTGAGCTTGGTGCAGGCGTCAGCCCGCGGGTTGCCCCCTTCACCGATGTGCGCGATGGCGGAGCATTGTTGCAGCGGGCAGGATTTGCTCTACCGGTGGCAGACAGTGACACACTTACTGTGCGCTATGGCTCGATAATCGCGCTGATGAAGGATTTGCGCCATCTCGGGTGGGCCAACGCGCTTGCCGGCAGAACCCGCGGTATTTTGCGCAGGGATGTTTTGGCGCGCGTTGCAGAACTTTACGCAGAACGCTACAGCGATGGCGACGGCAAGCTGCGTGCAACATTTCAGATTGTCTGGCTAACCGGTTGGGCGCCCCATGAGAGCCAGCAAAAACCGCTCAAGCCCGGCAGCGCAAAAGCACGGCTCGCCGATGCCCTGGGCGCGGCGGAGCAAAAACTATCAAATTCTGTGAGTGATGAGGACTAACACGCGGACTTACGAGTCCGCCATTGCCCCTGCAACTTTCTGGTACAATTCGACAAGCACCACTTCGCCCAATGACCATATGGTTGTGGCAACCGCCAGCGCCACACCGGCGGAAATAAGGCCATATTCAATCGCCGTTGCACCGTCTTTGGCGCCGGGAAAACGTTTCCTGGCGGAATTGACCGTTTTGGCAATCAACTTCCCAATCATCTCCGGCTCCTCTGTTTGACGGCCTAAAGCGCATCAATGAGGTGTGCAATCAATGGCTCGTCTGCTGGCGGCATCGCAAATTCCCTGAGACGCAAGGGCTTGACCCATTTCATCTCCTGGCTTTCGCGGCCTATGGCGGTTCCGCTCCATCTTCTGCACACATAGAGCGGCATCAGAAGATGGAAGTCTTTGTAGGCGTGGCTTGCGAACGTCAACGGCGCCAGGCAGGCGGCGGTAACATCGATACCAAGCTCTTCGGCGAGTTCGCGGATGAGTGCCAATTCAGGAGTTTCACCCGGCTCAACCTTGCCGCCAGGAAACTCCCATAGTCCAGCCATCGATTTTCCAACTGGACGTCTTGTAATCAGCACCCGCCCGTCCGGATCAATCAGCGCACACGCTGCGACCAGCAGAAGACCCTTGCCTTTATCGTTGCAAATCATGATCGACCACAAAAGTTAACAAGCCACTATGGAATGGGGCGTACAAAGCCCTTTTTCGGGCAAATTACACATAAGGTTAAGAGGTGATAAACCGCAGAAATTTGCGAAAATTTGACTCAAAACTAGCTGCGGTAGTCAGCGTTAATTTTTATATAACGCTCAGTGAGATCACATGTCCAAACCACAGCTTTCCCTTTACCGCCTGTTCCCACATCAACCTTGATATCAATATCACGCCCCCTCATATGCGGCACCACCATCCGCTCGCGATAAGCGGGATCGCGCTCACCACGCAGGGTAACACGCACACCCCCAATCCAGATTTTAAGCCGGTCCCGGTTGGCCGCTTCACCGGCCTTTCCGACCGCCATAACAATGCGGCCCCAGTTTGCATCCTCACCGGCAATGGCGGTTTTCACCAGCGGTGAATTGGCAATTGCCATGCCGATGCGCTTGGCGGCAGCATCGTCCTCGGCGCCAGAAACCGAAATAGCCACGAACTTTTCAGCGCCTTCGCCATCGCGCACCAATTGCTGGGCAAGATCAATCAACAACCCGTTAAACGCTTTAGTGAATGCCTTAAGGCGCGGATCCTCAGAACCGGAAAAATCACTATCGTTGCAAGCCTTCCCGGTGGCAAAAGCCATCAAGGTGTCAGAAGTTGATGTGTCGCTGTCAACGGTAACCGCATTGAAGCTCCCATCTGTGCCTTTTGCCAGGAGCGATTGCAAAACGGGGGCCGGGACTGCCGCATCTGTGAACACATAGGCCAGCATGGTTGCCATGTCCGGGGCAATCATGCCCGAGCCCTTCGCGATGCCGTTTATGGTGACCCACTTGCCGCACAGCTTCACCCGCGCGCTTGCCCCTTTTGGGAAAGTGTCAGTGGTCATTATGGCCCGGGCGGCGCATTCCCAGTTTTCAGGAGTTGCAAATTTTGCGGCCTTGCCGAGCACCCGCGTAATGCGGCCTGCATCAAGCGGCTCACCGATAACACCCGTTGAGCCAAGGAAAACTTCGCTTTCAGGGCATTCGGCGACTTTGGCGGTTTGCTTTGCGGTTTCGCGCGCTGCCGCCAAACCGCGCTTGCCGGTGAATGCGTTGGCGTTGCCGGAATTCACCACCACAGCACGGGCAACACCGCCATCTATATGGGCACGGCACCATTCAACCGGGGCAGATGCAGTTTTCGACTGAGTAAACACCCCGGCAGCGGAGGTGCCCTCATCAAGCAGGCACATCATCACATCCGTGCGCCCGCGGTATTTCACCCCGGCCTTGACGGCGGAAAGCCTGACGCCCGCAATCTCCGGCATGTCGGGAAACCGCTCAGGCGCGAGCGGTGACACATGGTCTATTTCAGCCATTGCCCCCGGCCCTGCTACTGTTGCTGTTCCTGCTTTTTCTTGTCTTCGGCAATCTTCTTGTTGATTGCATCGCGAAGCTTGGCAAGGTCGGGATCAAGAAGTTCAATTTTTGACCGGCCGCGGAACTCCTCAACCATGTCCTGCACTTTCTTGCGCAGAAGGATTGTTTTAAGGCCGACTTTAATTTGCTCAAACGGCTTGGGGCCAATTTCCTTGAACTCTTCAAGCTTGATGATGTGCCAGCCGAACGGCGTTTTCACGGGTCCACCAATTTCGCCAGGCTTAAGCGCAAAAACAACCTTGGAGAATTCCGGCACCATTTCCTCAGCGGCAAACACACCCAAATCACCACCGTTTGGCGCGGCGCTGTCGCGGGAGATTTTCTTTGCCAGTTCAGCAAAATCTTCGCCCGCTTTGACCTTCGCCAGCGCGTCATTGGCTTCCTTCTCGGATGCAACAACAATGTGGCGCGCCTTTGCGGCTTTGCGCTTCTCAGTGTTTTTCTTTTCTTTTTCATAAACCGAGCGGACATATTCGTCGGTGATTTGAGGTTTGATCTTTTCCTCAAAATAGGCGTCGCGCAGGGCCTTCATCTGATAAAAGCGTGAACGGCGGCGGAACTCATCCGTTTCAGCGATTTTTTCGCCGACAGCGGCCTGGGCAAGCAAATGGCGCTCGATAAGATATTCCACAACGAATGGATAGCGGGTTTTCGGCGGCATTGAAGAAATTTGCGGCAAGATATCATCCATCGCCAGGCGGATATCGGACGTGCGGATCTCCTGCCCGTTGACCCGAACGACGACTTTATCTTCCTGCTGGGCAAATACCGGGGTGGAAAATGCACACGCTGCGGCAACCGCAAACGCTGCCAGTGCCGGCCCTACTGCTCTTATGCTCTTTGTCATTGGTAATACAACCGTTTCCTATGATCGCATTCTGGATGCAAAATCTGATGTTTTGTCAGGCGCGTTATGCCGCATACACCCTCATTACACAATGGGTTTGCGGCATTGTCCCTAGATCATCACCATTTTGCTTTGATTTGGTCATAAATATTCTCACAAAACGCCGACCAACGCTCATCATGTTCTGGTGAACTGTTGCGAAGAACAGGCAATTGACACCTGCGCCCTGTTTACCTATCTCCCACCAGTGTATGAACCCAAGGTTTTCAGCTTGTGTTCATGTTGCAGGCTCTATACGCGCGGCGGTTACAAAAATTGTGCCAACGTTCCATTGCGCAACTAAGTGCGCTTCATTAGAACGCAACCAACAGATGCGGCACTGGCGGGCAAACGCCGTTTCCGCGCAAGCGCCACCAAGGCGGCGGATAATATGAGGAATTGATTGAGATGGTCGGCTTCGGTTCAATCGCAAAAAAGATCTTTGGCTCGTCCAACGACCGCAAAGTAAAGCGTTATCAAAAGCAAGTGGACGCCATCAATGCCCTGGAGCCGGAGCTTGAGGCGCTGAGCGATGAAGAGCTGCGCGCGCGCACCGACACTTTCCGCCAGCAGGTTGCTGACGGCACTTCGCTTGACGATTTGCTGGTGCCCGCATTCGCCACTGTGCGCGAGGCCGCAAAACGAACCCTCGGCCAGCGCCATTTCGACGTCCAGCTCGTCGGTGGCATGGTGCTCAATGAATCCAACATTGCGGAAATGAAAACCGGCGAGGGCAAGACCCTTGTCGCCACCTTGCCCGTCTATCTGAATGCGCTCACCAGACGCGGCGTGCATGTGGTCACGGTAAACGACTATCTGGCTTCGCGCGATGCCCAATGGATGGGCGAAATTTATGAGTTTCTTGGCCTCAAAACCGGCTGCATTGTCCACGGCCTCGATGATGAGCAGCGCAAGATCCAGTATACCTGCGATGTAACATATGCCACCAATAACGAGCTGGGGTTTGATTATCTTCGCGACAATATGAAATACCAGATCGATGAAATGGTACAGCGCGGGCACTATTTCGCGATTGTCGACGAAGTTGATTCCATTCTCATCGATGAAGCGCGCACACCGCTGATCATTTCAGGGGCGCTGGAAGACAAAACCGACCTTTATGTGACCGTCGACAAACTCATACCCAATCTGGTGCCGGAGGATTATGAGGTCGATGAAAAGGCCCGCGCGGTTACGCTCACCGAAAAGGGTAACGAGCACGCAGAAGAGCTGCTGACGGAAGCAGGCCTGATGCAGGGTGAAACCCTTTACGATGTTGAGAACGTCACCATCGTCCACCACATCAATCAGGCGCTGAAAGCGCACACCCTTTTCCAACGCGACCGGGACTACATTGTCAAAAACCGTCAGGTCATCATCATCGATGAGTTTACCGGACGCATGATGGAAGGCAGGCGTTTTTCGGAAGGCCTGCATCAGGCGCTGGAAGCAAAGGAAGGCGCCGAAATACAGCCGGAGAACCAGACACTCGCCTCCATCACCTTCCAGAACTACTTCCGCCTTTATGAAAAACTTGCCGGCATGACCGGTACGGCAACCACCGAAGCTGAAGAGTTTGCCGATATCTATTCTCTCGACGTGATCGAAATTCCGACTAACATGCCGGTGACCCGCGTTGACGATGATGATGAAGTTTACCGCACGGCGGGCGAAAAGTTTAACGCCATCATCGATACAATTGCAGAATGCCGCGAGCGCGGCCAGCCGATCCTCGTTGGCACCACGTCGATTGAAAAGTCAGAAATTCTTGCTGACATGCTGAAAAAGAAAAACGTGCCCCATAATGTTCTGAACGCCCGGTACCACGAACAAGAAGCGCAAATTATCGCCCAGGCCGGCAAACCAGGCGCGGTGACCATTGCCACCAACATGGCCGGCCGCGGCACCGACATTCAGCTTGGCGGCAATGCAGATATGCGTATTCAGCTGGAATTGGGCGATACGCCGGATGAGGCGGCTGCAGAAAAAATCCACGCTGAAATTGCCGAAGCCAAAGGAAAGGTCATCGCAGCTGGCGGGCTCTATGTTGTCGGCACTGAGCGCCATGAATCGCGGCGCATCGACAACCAGCTGCGTGGCCGTTCGGGACGCCAGGGCGACCCGGGCCATTCACGTTTCTATCTCTCGCTTGACGATGACCTGATGCGCATCTTCGGCTCTGAGCGCATGGATACGATGCTGCAAAAGCTCGGGCTGGAGGAAGGTGAGGCCATCACCCACCCCTGGATCGACAAGGCGCTTGAAAAAGCCCAGCAAAAGGTTGAGGCGCGCAACTTCGATATCCGTAAGAACTTGCTCAAGTTCGACGATGTGATGAACGATCAGCGTAAGGTGATTTTTGAGCAGCGCATCGAAATTATGGGTGATGATGACGTCTCCGACATGATCAACGATATGCGCGCTGAGGTGATCAATGGAGCGGTTTCGACCCATATCCCCGAAAAAGCCTATGCTGAGCAATGGGATGCCGAGGGCCTTGAAGAAAAGGTCAAGGAAATTTTCAATCTCGATCTGCCAATCAACGATTGGGCCGATGAGGAGGGCATTGCGGACGAGGAAATCCGTGAGCGAACCACTGAGCAAGCCGAGAAAGCTTACGCAGAGCAACGGGCCAAGCTGGGCGATGACTATGCGCCGCATATTGAAAAAGCAATTCTCTTGCAGACGCTTGATCATCTTTGGCGCGAGCACATCGTTACCCTAGAACATCTCCGCCAGATCGTTGCATTGCGCGGCTACGGACAGCGCGACCCGCTGAACGAGTATAAAACCGAAGGATTCACACTGTTTGAAACAATGCTCGACAAGCTGCGCGAAATGACAACGGCGCAGCTGATGCGCGTTGAACTGGGCGATGGTAATCCTGAAGACATGTTCGATGAGGAACTGCCGGAAATGGAAGGCCATCACTTCGATCCGCTTTTGGGCGAAGACAGTATGGTCGACACGAGCTTCGCCCTGACCCCTTCAAGCCTTGACGGCGATTTCGCGCAATCAGGTGAGCGCAATCCGGACAACCCGGCGACATGGGGTAAAGTGGGCCGCAATGAACAGTGCCCATGCGGATCAGGCAAAAAGTTCAAGCATTGTCACGGGGTTCTGGTCTAGGGGCTGGGAAAATTAGTGTGATGGCAAACCGGATATTTCTTATCCTGGCTATTGCGGTGTTGCTACTTTCAGCAACGGCTGCGGCGTGGATTTTGTACGACCGCGCAACCCGCGACGTGACGCTTTCCGGCGACGGCATGGTTATAACTGCAGCCGATATGGGCGGCCCGCTCGCGCTTACCGATGAAAATGGCGCAGAGGTCACCGAAAAGAAGTTCGCCGGCCAATACGCCCTTCTCTATTTCGGTTACAGTTTTTGCCCAGATGTGTGCCCGACGGGCCTGCAAAAAATTTCTGCCGGTCTTGATAAATTGGGCAATGACGCCGGCAACGTTGTTCCGGTTTTCATTTCCGTTGATCCCGAGCGCGACACCCCCGATCAGCTGAAACAATATACCGCCCTTTTCCATGACCGGATGGAAGGGCTCACCGGCACCAAAGAGCAGATTGACGCGGTCACAAAGAAGTTCCGTGTCTATTATGCGCTGCGCAATGATGAAGACCCGGAAAACTATCCGGTTGACCATTCATCGTTCACATATCTGATGAGCCCTGATTGGGAGCTGGTTGCGGTGTTCAGCCATCAGGTAACGCCAGAGCAGATAGCCAGCGCACTGAAAAAACTACTTTAGAAACAATAAGCAGCCATAATCACCATTGCCTGGTGCAAGCTGTCGTAGGTGGTTGCAAGCAACGCCCTGAAACCTGGAACGAGCGCCCATGCCCCGGCCAGGAGCGCGGCCAAAACTCCTGCCCCGGCCAGAACCTGACGGTTCAATTTGTCATGGCGCGTTGTCATACCAGCCACGTTCGTTTTAGTGTTTGACCTCATTATCGTGGCCAAATCGCATTTGAGCAAATAAACACTTCATATGACAACCGACCAGATTATCTTGTTCCTTTTGCTTGGCGGTGTGTTCGCCATGCTCATTTGGGGGCGGTTCCGCTACGATTTGGTGGCGTTTGCCGCCTTGGTCATCGGCCTCATATTGGGGGTTATCGAGACAGATGCCGCATTCAGCGGCTTCGGTCATCCGGCAACGGTTATCATCGCTCTGGTTCTCATTGTCTCACGCGGGCTGTTTGCATCCGGTGCGATTGACATTGTCACCCGCCATCTGATTGACGCATCGCGCCCGCTGTTTGCGCATATTGCGGTTATGTCCACCATTGCTGCTGCGCTTTCAGCGCTCATGAACAATGTTGCAGCATTGGCCCTGCTTATGCCGGTGGATATGCAGGCCGCTTCCAAGGCCAAGCGCTCGCCCGCACTTACCCTCATGCCTCTGTCATTTGCCTCCATCCTCGGTGGCATGATTACCCTTATTGGCACCCCTCCCAACATTGTCATTGGCCAGTTCCGCGAAAAGGCGTTGGGCGAGGCCTACTCAATGTTCGACTTTGCCCCCGTAGGTATTGTAGTTGCCACTGTTGGTATCATATTCGTTGCCACAATCGGCTGGCGGCTGATACCCGCAGAGCGGGCAAAGCACGACACCTCCAAGGAACTTGAAAACCTGGAGGGCTATATCGCTGAGGCAATCGTTGAAGAAAAGTCTGCCGCCATCGGCCAGAAGGTGCGCGATCTTTACCCTGCCGCCGAAGAAAACGATGTCTGGATTCTTGGTCTTGTGCGCCGCGGCAAGCGGTTGCCTGGCTATGCACGCGCGGAAACCATTCGTAAAGGCGACGTTCTTGTGCTTGAGGCCGGGCCCGACGATATCGAGGCGTTCGTTGGAGCGCTGGGCCTCAAATATGCCGGTTCAGACAAGCATTCCGGCCCCTTTGCGGGCACCCTTTCGCTTGTGGAAGTGGTGGTGGCGGATAATTCCCGCATTGCCGGGCGGTCCGCGCTCGATTTGAAACTGCTATACCGGCAGGGGGTTACCTTGCTGGGGGTTTCGCGTGAAGGCCGGAGGTTTCGCGACCGGGTGCGCAAACTCAAAGTCAAGCCCGGCGATATCCTGCTGCTTCTGGGACCTGAAAACTCTATTTACGACACAGTGAACTGGCTTGGCTGCCTGCCGCTGGCCGAACGTGGGCTCAATGTTACACAGCGCGACAAGGCCTGGCTTGCAGTTGGCCTTTTTGCCCTGGCAATCGGGCTTGCTTCAACCGGCATTCTATATCTGCCGGTGGCGCTGGCTGCTTGTGTCGTTCTTTATGTTCTGTTCCGCATTGTGCCGCTCACGCAGATTTACGACACTGTGGAGTGGCCGGTTATCATCTTGCTTGGGTCTCTTATTCCTATTGGTGCTGCTCTTGAGGCATCAGGCGGCACGGCGCTCGTTGCCCAGCAAATCGTCAACTGGACGCAAGGCTATTCGCCCGTATTCGTTCTCGCCGTTTTGATGATAATCACCATGACCCTTTCCGATGTGCTCAACACCGTGGCGACCGCACTTATTGCCGCGCCCATTGCGGTTGATGTGGCTGGAAAGTTGAACGTGAACCCGGACGCGTTTCTCATGGCCGTGGCTGTTGCAGCCTCTTGCGCGTTCTTGACACCAATTGGCCACAAGAACAATACAATCATCATGGGGCCCGGCGGATACCGATTCGGCGATTACTGGCGCATGGGCCTGCCACTTGAAATAATCGTGGTTGCAGTTTCAATCCCCATGATCTTGCTTGTTTGGCCACTCTAGACAAGAATTTTAGAAGCATTTTTCAAAGAATTACCTTTCCTTATTCTCTCCATTATTTTAGGCCAACCATTCCGTTGACCGATTGTACTTGAGTTTTGTATAAGACGGCACTTATCAAACGGGTGAAACAGATCATCGAAAACGTGCTTGGGGGCGAATCTCCTATTTTGAACGCCCGGCTAAGAGAAACCGCTCCAAAACAGAAGGGTATTGCGCGATGTCCTTGACACGAAGACAATTTGCCGTTGGCACCGCGGCGGCGACAGCAAGCGTATCAATGGCGTGGGGTGCGCCGGCAATTGCGGCGAGCAATGCGTCGGCCTATTTCAACGGTACCATTACCGATCATGGGTTTACGTTCCCGCGGACGAACTTCGCCAGCATCAAGCCACGCTGGAAACGCCAGTTTGTGCAATTCTACAGCCAGGAGCCGTCCGGCACTGTTGTTGTTGATACGCGCAACCACTTTCTCTACGTAATCTTTGCGAACAAAACCGCGCTGCGTTACGGCGTTGGCGTGGGCCGCGAAGGTTTCAAGTGGTATGGGCGCGCGCAGATATTGCGCAAGGCACGCTGGCCGCGTTGGGTGCCGCCACCCGAAATGCGCTTGCGCCAGCCTGAACTGCCGCTGGCAATGGAAGGCGGTCCGAAAAACCCGCTGGGGCCACGTGCGCTTTATCTTTATGATGGCAAGCGGGATCTTGGTTACCGGCTGCATGGCACAACTGAACCGTGGAGCATCGGCTCGGATGTTTCATCTGGCTGCATTCGCATGTTCCCGGAAGATGTGATTGACCTTTATCAGCGTTGCCCGATCGGCACGCGGGTGCTGGTATTGGAGCATATTGCATCCAACGCAGGGTAAATTGGGGGGCGCGAGGAACACTTGCTTGCGCCTGATGGAGGAAGACTTATGAGGCCTGACCACAACTCCACGGCAGGGCGGAAACTGGCATTGGCGGCAGCGTTCCTGGCAATTGCAACGCTGGCCCCGGGCTGTGCAAGCAAGGGGCCGGTCGGCACCCCTGACACCATTTCTGCCGACGGGACAAATGCGCCTGTAGGTGGCGGTTTGAACATAACTCCTGGCAGTGAAGAAGATTTCCAGGTGAATGTTGGCCGGCGGACATTCTTCAAGGAAGGCTCGAACGTCCTAGACAGCACCGCCAAGGAAACCCTCGACAAGCAGGTAGCCTGGTTGTCGCAATATCCGCAGGTACAGGTAAAAATCCAGGGCTTCGCAGATGACCCTGGCGGCGAGACAGCAAATGTGGCGCTATCGCAAAAGCGCGCTGAAACGGTTCGCAACTATCTGATTTCGCGCGGCGTTTCCGCGAATCGGGTAACCGCAAAGGGTTACGGCACCCAGCGGAAAGTGCGCGACTGTCCAGATCTTGCATGTAAAGCGCAGAATCGCCGCGTGGTAACCAATCCACAAAATGCACCGGCTTCTTGACGGACGCAAAAAAAACACATAAAATCAAAATTTTAACATTTTTTAGGGTGTTTCAGTGTAGAATCTGTCTTTTTATTCAGCTTATATTCAGCTATGTTCGCGCATTATCACCGTTAGTGTAGTTTTCTCATTAGAGAGCGAGCGGCATGATAAAGAAGCTGACGGTCACACTTGCGTTTATCTGCTTGATATTTGGAATTCAGGCAACGAATTCTGATGCACGCAGCCCATATGCCACGTGGGTGCGGCACGGGGATACATATCTTGTCACCGGCAAGTTGGGTGATGAGAAACAAACTTTCCGGGTCACCATCGTCAGAAAAGGCAAGCGCTATATCGTGCGCACGCCGCTGGGCGACTACGCCCTAGCACCGCAAGGAACCGCGGTTACCTTCAAGGTGCGCATCCAGAAAGACTGGGCGAAGATAATCTGGCAAAAACAGAAAGCAACCATCCGCTACAAAAACAAAACAGGTTCCGCAAGCCTTCGCCGCCAGGGGCGCTAACCACCTCAGGAAAACACAGCTCTGAATTCGTCGGGAATTACTCCAGCGCGAATGCCGCCCGGCTTGCTGTCATCGGCAATGAACCAGCCCCGCACTTCATGGCCTGAGCAAACTTTCACGTCATCGAGTGCAAAGACATGCTCAATCCGGAAGGTGCGGTTCGACCATGATACGATAGTGCTCGTGCAGGTGAGCAGATCGTAATATCTGGCCGGGGCCGAAAAGCTGGCGCCAGTGTCAATCAATCCATAGCCTTGAATGCCGAAGCGGCGCTGTACTTCGCGCTGGTCCATTCCTTGCCGCCGCATCAATGCATGGGTGCACGTGTCGAACCAGCGGTAAAAATGAGGATAAAAAACGATGCCCAATGCATCGCAATCGGCCCAGGTAACTGGAATATTCTGAACAATTGTTGATGGATCGCCGGTCATGGGCAGGTTACTTTCCAATAGTCTCAGAAGCGGTCACTTTAGCGGGAGGTTGGCGCATTGAAAATCGTCATTGTTGGTGGCGGCCCGGCCGGCCTTTACTTTGCGCTATTGATGAAGAAGGCCTGGTCCGGCCATGACGTGCGCGTTTATGAACAAAATACCCGCGACGCCACATATGGCTTTGGCGTGGTTTTTTCCGACATCGCCCTCACCCACCTTGAAGACGCGGACAATGAATTTTCTGCTGCCCTTTCGGGAATTTCAGAACATTGGGATGATCTCACAGTCGTCCATGAAGATTTGAAGGTGCGGGTTGACGGCAACGGTTTTTCCGGCGTATCGCGCCTTGGCTTGCTGCAGGTGCTCTACAAACAATGTGAGAGTGTGGGTGTGGACCTGCGTTTCGGTGAGCGGGTAGGCTTGGAAGATGTGCGCAAAGGCGCTGATCTTGTTGTCGGCGCAGACGGGGTGAATTCATCTGTCCGCACGCGCTTGTGCGATGAATTCCAACCTCAGATGCATGAGCTCACAAACCGTTTCATCTGGTATGGCGCCAGCAAGGCGTTCGAGACACTCAGCCTCACCTTCCGTTCCCATGAGGGCGGCGTCTATGTTGCCCATCATTACCGTTACACCCCTCAAATGAGCACCTTCATTGTTGAATGTGACACTGCAACATATGAGCGCGCCGGGCTGGCGGAAATGACCGAAACTCAATCGCTGCACCATTGTTCAGATGTTTTCGCGCGTGACCTTGCTGGAGGAGAGCTTATCTCAAACCGCTCCTTGTGGCGGCGGTTTCCCGTTTTGACCAACCGGAATTGGACAGCGGGCAATGTGGTTCTTATCGGTGATGCGCTGCGTACCATCCATTTTTCCATTGGTTCTGGAACAAGGCTGGCCATGGAGGATGCGGTCATACTTTACCAGGCATTTCGCGCCCAGGGCCAAAACGTTGAACAGGCTCTGGAGCTTTTTACCGCCAACCGCCGCCCGCAAGTCGACAAGCTCCTGGCCGCTGCGCGTGGTTCCTATGACTGGTATGAGGGGTTTGCTGCCAAAATGTCGCTTTCCCCTTACAGCCTTGCATATGATTATATGACAAGGTCGGGACGCATGTCTGAGGGGAGGCTGCAGGAGATCGCACCAGATTTCTTCCGGCGGTGGAAGGCGCAGGGCAATTGAATTTGTTTTAAGCTTAAAACTTTTCACAGTGCCATAAGAGTGCTAAGTAAATGGCGGAGGTTGAGGGGAAGTTGGGTAAATGGATGGGTCACTGATCTTCATTCAGTTTTTGAATGGAATGCAGCTTGGTGTGCTGCTGTTTCTGCTTGCCTCGGGACTGTCTCTCACTTTTGGCATTATGGATTTCGTGAACCTGGCGCATGGTTCGCTCTACATGATCGGCGCGTTTTTCTGCGCCTCACTGACATTCCTCACCGGCTCTTTCATTTGGGGAGTTTTACTCGCCATACCGCTTACCGCGCTTGCCGGATTTATTATCGAAATCGGGGTGATAAGGCACCTTTATCCACGTGATCACCTTGATCACGTGCTGGCCACATTCGGGCTGATTTTGTGCTTCGATACTTTAGTGCAGCTTTTATGGGGCCCGGAAGGTATCGCCGTGCCGCTGCCTGCCTGGCTTGACGGCCAGGTTGAATTGTTCGGCGATATTGTTTTTCCAACCTACCGGCTGGTGATCATCATTACCGGCCTTATGGTGGCTGCGGGATTGTACTGGCTGGTTAATCACACAAGGCTTGGCATGTTGATCCGCGCCGGTGCTTCAAACCGCACCATGGTGTCGGCGTTGGGCATCGACATCAAAACGCTTTTCACCGGCGTTTTTGCCCTTGGGGCCACACTGGCCGGCCTTGCCGGCATGCTCATTTCTCCGATTACCGAAGCTTCAATAGGCATGGGTAATGAAATCATCATCACGGCATTTGTCGTGATTATTGTTGGTGGTATCGGCTCCATGAAGGGGGCGTTTGTTGCTGCCATTTTGATCGGCCTTATCGACACGATGGGGCGTTCGTTTCTTGATGACATTTTCAAGATTTTCATGTCTGCCGAAGCTGCGGAAACTGCAGCGCCGGCAATCTCTGCCATGTTGATCTACATTCTGATGGCCATAATCCTTGCGTTGAAACCACAGGGCCTGTTCCCGCCGAAGGTGCGCTGATATGAGCGATACGAAATCAATCGCCCCGGCCAACGAATCCTCCGGCCTTTTGCCGCGCCTTACTATTTCAGGCTGGGTCAATGTAATTGTGCTGATCGGCCTTGCCCTGGTGCCGCCGGTTGCCTATTTCACCGGCCACCCGTTCTGGGTGGATATCTCGACAAGGCTGGTGATACTCGCCATTGCCGCGGTGAGCCTCAATTTAGTTTTGGGCTATGGCGGCATGGTATCGTTCGGCCATGCCGCATTTCTCGGACTTGGCGCCTATGCGGTCGGCATTCCAGCCTACCACGCCACCTATGGCGAGTTTGAAATCATTGCCTCCTATAACGGGTTTTTCCAGTTTGGTCTGGCAATTTTCGTTTCCGCCCTGTTTGCGCTCATCACCGGCGCGGTGTGCCTGCGCACCAAAGGTGTGCATTTCATCATGATCACCATGGCGTTCGGGCAAATGGTGTTCTTTGCCTTTGTGTCGATGGAAACGTATGGCGGTGATGATGGGCTTGTTATCGATACGCGCTCAGAATTTCCCGGGCTCGATTTCTCCAACCCCATCACCTTGTATTTCGTCTGCTTTGTATCTTTGCTCGGCGCATTGTTTATCGTCCACCGGCTGGTGAACTCCCGCTTCGGTATGGTCATCCAAGGCGCCAAGGGCAATGCAGAACGGATGAGCGCCATCGGCTTCAACTCTTACGTCTACCGACTCACTGCCTATGTGATCTCGGGGGCCATTTGCGGGTATGCGGGCGCATTGCTCGGCAACTTCACGACGTTCATTTCGCCGGAAATGATGGATTGGAGCCGCTCTGGCGAACTGATGTTCATGGTCATCCTTGGCGGTGCAGCCTATTTGTTTGGCCCGGTGTTGGGGGCGATTGCATTCATCCTTCTTGAAGAGATTCTCTCAGGTTTCACCATTTACTGGCACTTGCCATTTGGTATTATGCTCATTTTGAGCGTTCTGTTCGTGAAGGGCGGCATGTCCGGGTGGTTGGCAAGATTGGGGAAACGCCATGGCTGAACCAATTCTTTCCATTGAAGGCCTGTACAAAAGTTTCGGCGGCGTAACCGCCACTGAGAACGTGCACCTGGATGTGCTTGAAGGCGAAACCCATGCGGTTATCGGGCCCAATGGCGCAGGCAAGACAACGTTGATCTCTCAACTGTCTGGAGCGCTTAAGCCGGATGCGGGTAGTATCTTGTTCAAGGGCCGGAACATACTCAGCATACCGGCCTACCGCCGCTCCCATATTGGCCTTGCAAGGTCCTTTCAGATCACCTCGGTGTTCATGGGCATGAGCGTGCTCGACAACGTGGCCCTCGCTGTCCAGGCGCACCAGGGCCATTCTTTCAAGTTCTGGGCGCCTGTCCGCCGGGACCGATCACTGCGCGACCCCGCCATGGCGTGCCTTGAACAGGTGGGTTTGCAAGAGCGCGCCAACGATATCGCATCTGAAATGTCTCATGGCGAGCGCCGCCAGCTTGAAATCGCCATGGCGCTGGCAACCGAGCCAGAGCTGCTTTTGCTAGATGAGCCAATGGCGGGGATGGGCCCTGAGGAATCTGCCCGCATGGTCAAAACTTTGAAGGCCATGCGCGGCAAGACCATGCTTCTGGTTGAGCATGACATGGATGCTGTGTTCGCGCTGGCCGACCGGATTTCCGTGCTGGTTTATGGCCGGGTCATTGCAACCGGATCACCTGAAGAAATCCGCAACGATGAGAATGTACGCCACGCCTATCTTGGGGAGGCCGCATAATGCTTAAAGTCAGCGCACTTGAAACATTCTACGGCAAGAGCCAGGCGCTGTTCGGCATGAACCTGAACGTTGGCGCCGGCGAAGTGGTGACATTGCTTGGCCGCAACGGCATGGGCAAAACCACTACAATCAATTCCATTATGGGCATTGTGAAACCCTCCGGCGGCGAGATCATCCTTGAAGATGCGCGCATCGACCACCTACCCTCATTTCGCATTGCGAAGCTGGGACTGGGCCTGGTGCCGGAAGGCCGCCAGGTCTTCCCCAACCTGTCAGTGCGCGAAAACCTTGTCGCCACGGCACGTTCACGCAGCGCCACCGGTGAAGCCTGGACCCTGGAGCGGGTATACGCCATGTTCCCGGAACTGGAGGCGCGTTCAAGCTCAATGGGTAACCTTCTGTCGGGCGGTGAGCAGCAAATGCTGGCCATTGGCAGGGCGCTCATGACAAATCCGCACTTGCTGATCCTTGATGAGGCTACCGAAGGGCTTGCCCCGCTCATACGAGAGGAAATCTGGGCCTGCCTGCAAAACATCAAGGATCTCGGCCTTTCGATTCTTGTGGTCGACAAGAACGTGTCCGATCTCATTGAGCTTGCCGACCGCCATTATATTATTGAAAAAGGCCAGGTGGTTTGGTCCGGCTCGTCCACAGAGCTTAAAGACGGCACTGACATTCAGGAGCGCTACCTGGGCGTTTAGCCAACAATGGAGGGGGACGGTGGCCAGCAAAACGCAGTTTCCACAGGTCATCGGCATTCTCATGCCCGGCGATATGGGCCATGCGGTTGGCGCTGTTCTGGGTGAACACGGGCACGATATCGTCACATGCCTGTCAGGTCGCAGCGAAACAACGCGCAATCGTGCCCAAAAGGCCGGGTTTCGTGATGCGGGCAGCCTTGACGTGCTGGTATCAGAAGCCGATCTCATCTTATCAATTCTGCCCCCGGCATCAGCAAAGGAACTAGCTGAACAGGTGGTACACGCCATTTTCAGCGCCAAAGCGGATGTTATCTATGCCGACTGCAATGCGGTTTCGCCGCAAACTGCAAAGGAAATTGCCGCGATTTTGACCGCCACCGGCGCGCCCTTCATTGATGCCGGCATAATTGGCGCTGCCCCTGGCAGAAGTTCTCCGCCACGCTTTTACGTTTCAGGGGCAGACGTTTCCTCCCTGACCGCGCTGGACGGCAAAGGAATATCCGTCATCCCGATCGGGGACGAAGTTGGTAAGGCGAGCGCCATCAAGATGGCCTATGCAGGGCTCACAAAGGGAACAATGACCTTGCATACAGCGGTTCTTTTGGCAGCGTTTCAACTCGGCGTGCTTGATGAATTGCTGGATGAATTCCGGCTCAGCCAACCGGCAGCGCTCAAGGTGATGCAAGCACGCACCGCGCGCCTTCCCGCCGATGCTGAGCGCTGGGTTGGTGAAATGGAAGAGATCGCGGCAACCTTCCGCCAGGCTGGTGTGCCAGATGGATTCCACGAAGCTGCTGCGGAAATCTTCCGTATTCTTGCGCGCACCCCATACGCATCTGAAACCCGCGAAACAATTGATCCGAACCGCACGCTCGATGAAGCGCTCGTGGTCTTTGCAGAACACCTTTCCGGCAAGGAAACGAGTTGAATTTGGAAGGCGTATTTTCGCTATCCACCAAGAAATTTCTGAGCCATGATGGCTTTCCTTGCCGGGATTGAAACTGGGGCCGGCACGTGGAGATGGGCATGGAATTCAGCGTTCAACTGTCTGCTTACTATCCAGACAAAAGCTACGGGGGCGACCGCCTTTATGCTGACATGCTGGAACAGGCGGTGCTGGCCGACAAGCTGGGTTTTGATGCGGTTTCAATCACCGAACATCACCTCATCAACATCTTGCTCATGCCGGCGCCATTGCAGTTTGCGGTAAAGATTGCGGACGCAACCGAACACATCAAAATCATGACATCGGTGGCTGTGCTGCCCTTGCATGATATGAGAATTTTCGCCGGAGAAGTCATCGCTGCTGAAATTTTTACAAATGGCCGCTTGATGCTGGGGGTTGGACGCGGCGCCTTTGCGTACGAAATGGACCGGCTCGGCGTGCCGCTGGAAATCAGCCGGGAAAAATTCGATGAATCCCTGAATGTCCTGAACGCGCTTTTAACAGAGGAAGAGGTTTCGTGGGACGGAAAATACTATTCGTTCGACAAGCTCACGGTTATGCCACGTCCGGTGAGCCCAGGCGGGCCGCCCATTATGATGGCGGTAATGGTGCCTGAAGCCATCTATCATTGCACCAAGCGCGGCTTCCACATTCAAACAACGCCTTTGACCGGCAATCACCAATTGATGCTTGACCAGGTGGCAGCCTTTAACCGGGGCAAAGACGAACTGGGGGCAGAAGGCGAAGACCTTACCATTTCCCTTTCGAGGGTTGGTTTCATCGCCAACAACGCCGCAGACAGATGGGCGAAGATTGAACAGGCCGAGGCGTACTACAGCCGCTTTGACAATGTTTTCACCGGCCCCGGCATTGTCGAGAACGGCATGATCAAACCACTGTCCCGCAATCAGACAATCGATGAGTTGGCCGACAGCCTGCTCATCTGCACACCTCAAGAGATGGTCGACAAACTTGGCCCTTATGCGGAGGTTGGTATTGACCGGGTTATCCTCAATGTCAATTTCGGCGTCTCGCAGGCGGAAACATTGGAATGCCTTCAATGCTTTTCAGAAGAGGTCATGCCTCACTTTTCCAAACGGCATGCAGGGCGCTCATCTGAGGCTGCTGAATGACCGAACCTGTCGAGTGCGCTTACTCCATCGACGGCGACGGGCCGGCCCTGTTCCTGATCCACGGCATTGGTGCTGCCAGCGATGCCTGGCGGTTCATGGTGCCTCAGTTGCGGGAGCGGTTCACGGTCATCACATACGATTTGCGCGGTCATGGCGCATCGCCCGTGCCTGTTGACACATTTGGGCTGGACGAACTTGTTGCCGACCTGGAACGGGTGCGCGAGCGCACGGGAATTGAAAGGGCGCACTTTGCCGGCCACTCCTTGGGCGGCATGATCGGCCCTGCCTATGCGCGGCGGTTCCCGGACCGGGTTTTGTCGCTCGGGTTTTTGTCAACGGCGGCAGGCCGCACAGAAGATGACAGCGCAAAAGTGTGGGCTGTTGTGCGCGCAATGGAAGAAAAAGGCATTGCGAACGTTCTTGAAACCCTCACCGGTCGCTGGTTCACGAACAACTTTATCGAAAAGCACCCCGATATCATCCAACGCCGGCTGAAGCAAGTCATAGATACCAATCCAGATGTGTTTCTGAACGTGTTCAGAATTTATGCCGGTACCGAAATGATGCCATGGTTACCAGTTGTTTCAGCGCCATGCCTCGTGCTGACCGGTGAATTTGATGGCGGTTGCAATCCGCGCCTGAACGAAGCCATTGCCGGTGCCTTGCCGAACGCGCAGCTTGTCATTTTGCCGGACATGAAGCACGCCATATTGGTGGAGGCCGGAGATGAAGTCGCCGCCCACATGATACGCTTTATTGAAAGCCAAACCACGCCCGGCTGACACTTCAGGAGAGCTCTTATTCAGCAGCTTCTGCAGGTTCTGGCGCCATGCCAAGGGCATGCAGGTAGAGGTCGATCAACGCCTGTTCTTCCTCGCGCTCAACCTTATCCTTCTTGCGCAGCGTCACCACCTTGCGCAGAATTTTGGTATCGAAGCCATTGCCTTTCGCCTCGGCGTAGACTTCGCGAATGTCTGCGGCAATGGTTGTTTTTTCTTCTTCAAGCCGTTCAATGCGTTCGATGATGGAGCGCAATTGGCCTTGCGCAAAATTTGTGGTGACGTCCTGGTCCGCCATAGTTCCTGCTTTCTGAGTTTAAGTACTAATGATTTTGTTTTTGGGCCGCTTCAAAAGCTGCCTTTTGTTCCGGTGTCGCTTCTATCTGGTATTTGTTTTTCCAGTCGTCGTAGCTCATGCCGTAGACGATTTCCCGCGCCTCGGGTTTTTGGAGTTCGATGCCCATCTCGCTCGCTGCATCTTGGTACCAATTGGAAAGGCAATTGCGGCAAAATCCTGCGAGATTCATCATATCGATGTTTTGCACATCGGTGCGGTTGCGCAAATGAGATACCAACCGCCGGAAAACCGCAGCCTCAAGTTCCTCACGCGTTTTGTCATCAATCGGTTCTGACATCGCTCTCTCCAAAAACTGCTACTCGAAGTATTTCACTGCATGTAAGGCTTCATCGGCAACCAGGCTCGGCAATATGTGCGCAAGTCTTTCAATCCACTCATCGACGCCCTGCTTATCGCTGATTAAGTCCTGGCGGATTTCAACAAGCGCGTGGGCCAAACCACGGCCTGAGCCGTGGGTGTTCATTGTGTCGCCTTCAAGTTCGCCGGTGTAAGGTTCGTTGTCACCAACGACGAGGCTTGGATCATGCTGCAGCGCTGAAATTAGTGGAACTGCAAGACGGTAATCGCGATCCCACAAAATCCCTGCATGCCAGGGCCTTGAAACCCCTTTCCATGCAGGGGTGAAACTATGGATCGACAAAACCGCCGGCACTTTGCCGTGCTCAATACAATCGTCCAGCAATTGGGTGAGCGCGTCGTGGTAGGGCAAATAGTATGCCTTCTTACGGTGTTCTATTTCCGCATCGTCGATCCCGGCATTTCCCGGAATAATGGCGCCGTCGGAAAGGCGCATCACCAGCGTTGGATCATCCAACCCCCGGTTGGGATCAATCAACAGGCGCGAATAGCACGCCATAATCGCCGGCACCCCAAGCCTTTCCGCAATGCCGCGGGTTACCGCCTCAGCGCCAATATCGTAGCCAATGTGCCGCTCAAGTTGGTGCGGAGGAAGCCCGAGATCGCCATATTCTTCTGGTAGGGCATTACGTGCGTGATCGCACACCAGCACGAGACCGGTTGACAGGTCGCCGTCAACCACGTCATACGGCTGGAACGAGCCGTCGCTCATATGTGGCGCGCCGTGATCAGCGGCCGAATTTGCCTTCGCTTTATCAAGCATTCGGGCAATATAGTGCGGGCAGTTGATCAGCGCCACCATTGTGATAAGACGGTTTGCAGATTTTCGGTGGATAATATTGGCGCAGTCTGGTGTCTTGATATCTGCTGGTATGGGGTTAAGGTTTTTCCTTCAATCTCCAAATCTGAAGAAATTCTGTTATAAAGCTGAGTGGGGAACGGGCTAGGCGTGATTCGGGAAATGGGTGAAAAGTTTCTGTTTTTGAAGGGGCGGAATGTGAAAGATGTAGTTCGGGCTGGGTTTTTAACATGTGTTTTAGCCCTAACCGGTCTTTTTCTTTCGACCCCAAAGGCTGCGGCCGACCTCAAACTCTGCAACAACACTGACAGCCGTGTCGGTGTAGCAGTCGGCTATCGTGACCACAAAGGTTGGGCAAGCGAGGGGTGGTGGAATGTCGGTCCCCACTCTTGTGAAACGCTGCTCAAGCACAACCTCACGGCGCGGTATTACTATATTTATGCAATCGACTACGACAAGGGCGGCGCCTGGGGTGGCTCGGCCATGATGTGCACGAGAGACAAGCTGTTCACGGTGCGAGGCATCAAAGATTGCGTTCAGCGCGGATACCAGCATACGGGATTTTTCGAGGTTGACACCAAGGAAGAACCGGACTGGACGGTGTCGCTGTCAGGCACCGCCGGAAAGCCCGCCGCCCCGCAAACCAACTAGG
>JBPCVY010000052.1:0-5742 GCA_051010055.1 Hyphomicrobiales bacterium
TCATGCGACACTCAAAAACTTGGACTTAGTCCGTTTTCTCAAGGCTTTTGATGCGGGTGAGTTCGTACACATCTGATGAAACAATCGTCTTGCCGATCGGCCACAAAGAAAGAGCGGCAAGCTTGAGATGAGCCCAGGCAAATGGAATACCAATAATCGTAATGCCCAATGCAACCGCTGTAACCACATGGCCAATCGCCAGCCACCAGCCGGCAAGTATAAGCCACAGAATATTTCCGATAAAGCCAAGAGCACCGGTGCCCAAATCTTCCTCTCCCGTTACTTCACGCCTGTCGCGCGCCATGCGGCCAAAAGGCATGAACGTGTAGCCGGCTATGTTGAAGGCGGCCCGGGTCCACGGCAGCCCGATAATGGTTATGGCCATAAGAACGCCGGCAAGCGCCCAGCCAACGCCCATCCAGATACCGCCGGTCAAAAACCAGATCACGTTAAGGGCAAAGTTCAGAAGTGACATTCATGTCTCCTGTTTGGGTTTTAAACACTCACAGCGGTTATTGAATAACCGCGCGACGTGACGAATTGAGAACGGGCTTTCCGCTGCGCGTCACTTTAAACTGCGATTCATAGGCGCCTTTCGGCCAACCCCCTTGCGGCTTCTTTGTGCCGGCAAAAAGCATGTACTGCGCCTTATCCCGATCAAGGGTTACATCGTTTTTTCTGATGACGCCTTCAGGCCCTTTGAGCACCACGACGATAATATCACCCTTTTGAAGGTTTATCGCCCAACCCCAGGCGAAGATGGCATTTGAGGAAGTTTCTGGAGTGATGCTTTTCTGACGGCCTGATTCCAGGGCGGAGAGTTTCACCGCGCCCTCTGCAAAGCCTGCACCAATAACCTGGGTGGGATCGTAGTTCAGGTTGGCCAATGCGTCATCGCGCCAAAGAGGCTTTTCGCCTTTTCCGCATGCCGGAGCACCCGCTACGCCCTTGAAGGGGTCGATGGTTTTACCATCCTTGCGCACGGAAATATGCACATGTGCAAAGCCCGCCGCGCCGGAATAACCAATCAATCCCAATGGCTCACCGCGGGCAACCTTATCGCCCTTTTTTACCCGGACTGATCCTTTGCGCATATGGCAATACTGGGTTTCGAACCCATTGCCATGGTCCAGCAAAACGCCATTTCCGCATTCCCGCTTTTTTATGCTTTCGCGCTGAGCCGGAGATTTCACAAGACGATCGGCCATGCCGTCGCGAAGCCCCTTAACCGTACCATCAGCTGCTGCAAGAACAGCCACACCCTTGTGAGCATCGGCAAGTGTGGGCAGTCGGAAGTCGGTTCCCTTGTGGCCCTCATAAGTGGCCCGGCCACAGGTATAGTCTTCTGCGCCAGGCCCGGCTTTTACGTCCACATATTGCTGAACAAAACACGTCCTACCGGGAACGCAATCCAAAGGAAGAGAAAGTTGTATAGCCTCCGCGCTCGCCGGCAAAACCGGCAGGCCCGCAGATACCAATGCGGAAAAAATAACTGTTCCAACCGGAAGATTTTTAAGTTTGATCCTCGTTCTCCTTGGAATCTGCGGCAATCTTCTGCTGCGGTTCACAGCATTACCGATATTGGGTGGTTGGTGCGTTAAGGCAAGCAATTCCCCAAAATTTCACGCAAATTTTGCTCATTTCGGATTATTTTGGCGCAAAAACTGGCATGATTCTTCAGCGGCCAGCCAGATTTTTTATCATTGCAGGCATCGAATACTTGCAATCTTTAGTTTCACCGTGTTCTTGAGTATATTCTAATGGTGGTAACTGATTTCTTGAAGTTGATTGCGTTTTTATGTCAAAAACCCCGCAGATAATCTCGGACGTTCTAACGGCCGCCTATACTTTTGTTGTAAAAAACGGGGGAAACGGCGACAAGTTGCTCGCCGGCATTGGCCTCAGCTACCGGGAAATTGACGAACATCGCAAGTTCGTGTCCTCCCAGCAATATCTCGATTTACTGGAAGCTGCGGCTGAGGAATTGAACGAGCCAAATTTTGGCCTCAAGCTTTCGGCCGAGGTCGATCCCGCCAACTTGGGATCGTTCGGCTATCTTGGAAAATATTCCAGAACATTGCGCGAAGCCTACTATCAGTGGAGCCGTTACCAGCGATTGCTGAACAGCGGCTTTCGGGTCGAACTCGCCAAAGAGGGCGATATCGTGCGCATATGGCAACACGCGGCGCGGCCAAATTTTGACAATTACCGGCAAGTCGCAGAGTTCGGCGATGCGTTTTACATGAAGCTTATCCGCCAGCTCACCGGTGTGCACATTACGCCGCAAACCATAAGCTTCGTACATTCCTATGATGGCGACACATCAGAACATGAACGTGTTTTCGGCTGTCCGGTTCTTTTCGGCCAACCCAAAAGCGAAATCATTTTGGACAGGGCACTGTTGGACCTTCTGGTAACAACTGCCGATGAGGGGCTTCTAAAAATTCTCTCGAAGTATTGTGAGATTGTCCTGGCAAAGCACGCCAGAAAAAGCTCTCCAGTTGTTTCTGAAACCCAGGTGCACATTGTTGACTTGTTGCCGCGTGGGCGTGCAAGCGCGAAGATTGTCTCTGAAATGATGGGGGTGAGCGAGCGAACCCTGTCCCGCCGTCTTGCCCGGGAGGGCACTTCGTTCAAGGAAATTTCCGATGAACTGCACAAGGACCTCGCAGTGCGGTACATTGAGCGCCAGGGCATGCAAATTTCCGAAGTTGCTTTCCTGCTGGGTTATTCCTCCCAGGCTGCATTCGCCCGCGCATACCGGCGCTGGTTCGGGAAAACACCGCGGCAGTCATCCAGCCGGACGCCCCTTTATCATTAGTAACAATTACGCCGCGATAGCCGGGGTTTTTGCAATGTCATCGAAAACTTCATCCAATGGCGGGGTGCGTTCCAACACCTCGAACGCATCATGGCGCACATGGTTTTGCGCCATTTGTTCCCGTACCATTTGCTCGCTGATAATGCCTTCGCTTACACATTCGGCCAAAAGAGCAAAAAACAATTGCTCCTGGCGAATGTCTGGGTGCTGGCGGTAGCGGCCTAGGAAAGCATAATCGCCGAAGATTTTACGCTTCAGCCTCAAAACCGGCCCGGATAGGGGAATGCCCGGTTTATTGTCGCGGGGAATATGATCCACGGGCAGGCCGGTTTTCCACGGCTGCGTGCGGCGCAAGGTTGTGTGCAGCATTTTGGTTTTGCATGTCAAAATATCAAGATCGTTCCATTCTTCCTCAAGCACGCCAACGGTATCCGGATCCTCATATTTCAACCCCAGCCATTCGCCGTAGTCGCGCTTGTCATGGAACAAATCGTTGAATTGCCGTTCGACGTTCCAATGTTTCAGCTTTTCATTGTCCATGAGCATGACCGAAGAAGCCATATAGCCTGCTGCACCCTTTTTGCCGCGCAAGGGCCGGGCAAGAATGGCCTTTCCCTCCATGTCCCGCTCGAACAGTTCCCAAACATCACCGATGGCGAAAATATCCGGGTCGATTTCAAGCGAGCGGCCTTTAAAACCCATGAGCTCCGGCGGCATGAAACGGGTGAGCGTAAACGATTGCAAATCATCGTTTCGCCAGACGCGATGATGGCCCTCACGTAAATAGGACTGGCCTTCACGGGTCTGGAAGAATGGATAATCTTTGTGATGAATGATACGTACATCGAACTTTTCAGCATTGGGTGAGCTGCGTTTGAGCGCATATTCGGCAACAATCGCGCCGACAATTTGCTTGTGGTTGGTTTGGATGAAAACACACGGGCACATGTGAACCTCATTTAAAATTCTGAAGGCCCGGATTTTCAACGAAGAGTTTCCCAGCCCTCGTTAGATTTGAACCAAATTGCATGCGCGCCCCTGCACGGGATATGACCTAAGTCAAGCAGCCGCCAAAGTTTGTTTGCCATCGACATGGGCAGCGTGCAGCCTGAAGATGATCCGCCCTGCAAAAACAGCAAAGGCGATTGCTCCGGCCAGTCCCAAGCCCGCACCTGCCATAACAGGCATTGCGGCATCAAGAATGATGCCCACTGTGCAAAGCGCAATCGCAGCAAGATGGCAAAAGGCGTGAACCTTCAGGGGCACTTCAGCGGTGAGTTCCGACAAGAGCGCCGGCTTGGCGCCTTTACCAGCTGCATGCATGGAGGCAAGGAACGGCATAATCCGCTGCAGAACACCGGTGAGAAATGTAAGCAGCCAGCTGCAGAGCAGCAAAAATCCGAACAGTACACCCCCATTTGGAACCGGCGCGCCAAGGGCAAGTGCAAGCCCCAGCGCAAGACACAAAATGAGCAGGCACCATGAGATTTTGATCATCAGGAACGACAATCCCAAACGCTTTCGCATGCCTGATTTAAGCGCCAAGCGCATGAGCCATAGATAGACCCCGCCTGCGCCAAGCCCGATGACTGCGGCGAGTATCAGGCCGGGAGTATTAGATACCATTGCTGAGGCCACCGCGAACGCGCACGCGAAGATGAAAAGCCAGAACTGCAACCAACCCGGCTTTTGCGGCATGGCCCGCGACAGCGCGAACATGGGAACAAGTATGTGGCTGAACCCGAAGGCCATGAGCCCCATGAACCCAAACCCGGCAATTAGCATATGGGCCACCGCGAGGGATTGGTGATTGGGTAAAAAACCGGCTGAAAAATCAGCAATTAGAACGAGCCCCAAAACCACCAGTCCCGCCAGCGCACCAATTGCGCCCCATCCGTGGGAGGCAACAATTGCCATATCGCGGGCATGGCGCAAATTGCCTGCGAAAATGATAGCAAACAGAGAAAGGCTTGCGCTCACAACAATCCCGCCCCAATACATCGCACCTTGGTTGTTTGCCGCCATGCCTACTGAGAGTAGGAGTGTTCCAGTGGCAAGCAACCAGAAGCACAGGCGCGCTGGCCATACCCTTGAAAGCGGGGTCCGGCTGGCAACCGGCAAAAGCTGAAACGCGGCCCCCATGACGGTCATGACCAAAACACCGAGGGTGAGCAAATGGATGGCGGCAAGAACCACCCCCGGCCCACCTGTATATCCTCCAAGTTCATCAGCAGATGCGAACAAAGCCAGCCAGGCAAGAACGTGAAAAACCGCCGCTGCAGCGAAGAAACTGAACGGTACCGACGCCGGCAGCAACCGGCTCTTTGCCCCACCTAGAAATGCCGCGGGGAAGTTCATTCTTGCCTCGTGATTGCAATGATGAATTCCTCCGGCCCGCCACTCACCAGTTCATAGCGAAAGCCGCGGTCTTCAAGCTCGGGAAAGAGATAAACCGGCTCCCGGTCAAGATGAGCGATAATCTGGGCATCCGCACCACTCTTCTCCAGAAGTTTGAGAATGACAACCATTGGTTCAGGCGGCGGCAGTCCGCGCACATCGATGTGGAGGCCATCGTCCTCCTGCCAGGTGTTTGCCAGCTGCGACGCCATCTTTTCTCACCGCGTGCCCAGTTCTTCAGCCAGTTCTGCCGCCAGGCGTTTAGCCATGGCCGAAACGGCAACGCGGCGGTAGTGGGAGGCAGTTGTGCTGGTGCGTTGTGGCGAGACTTGCCTTTGCACCAATTTCTCGAGCTCATCGAAAGCCACATCCAAATCCGCACCGGGCGGGATCACGTCAAAACCTTCAATCAAGAACGGCCGGGAATTGGTGCCGGTAACCGCCGCTTTGAAGTGGAGAGCGCCATCTGCGCTCCGGCTGCAGGAAAGCGCGATGCCGGCAAGGGGGAAATCAATGGCGCTGCG
>JBPCVY010000053.1:0-5554 GCA_051010055.1 Hyphomicrobiales bacterium
CCATGGAGCATTTCCTGAAATTCGTGAACTGGGACAAGGTTACCCGTGAATACAAAATCTCGCCCATTCCCGGCCAGGTGGAGACGACGGAGTTTGACTATAAGGGCGAAGATCAAATCGTTTATGAAGAAAACGATGTCACCATCCGCTCTTACCCGGCCATTCACACCGGTGATGGTTCGGTCAGCTATTCGCTTGAATATGCTGGCCTGAAAGTCTTTTTCAGCGGCGATACGGTGCCGAACAAATGGTACATCAAGTATGCGAATGGCTCAGATCTCGCCATCCATGAAACCTTCTTCCCGCCGGAACAGTTCGTCAAACTTTACAACCAGCCGCCACAACTTGCCTGGCGCACCTGTTGTGAGTTCCACACCTCCGCGCAGGCGTTCGGCAAGATTATGAGCGAGGTGAAACCGCGCCACGCCGTGGCATTCCACTTCTTCAATGAAGAGGCAACGCGCTTTGCGGTTTATGAAGGCATCCGCGAGACTTATGACGGGCCGGTTTCCCTGGCAACCGACATGATGGTCTGGAACGTCACTAAGGATAAGATTACCGAACGCATGGCGGTCTCGCCCGATGATGCCTGGTCGGTGCCCGGTACGGCCCAGCAGCCGCCGCCTGAGAAAGGGCGTCCCAATCCCATATCAAAGCCGATTGATGCCGGGCGCTGGGAGCCCGCATTCAGGGCCCAAGACAGGATGCTCGATGAGCATATGAAGAAGTACAATCTGGAAGACCAGGATTGGCGCCCGGCCATGTATGAGCAGATGAAAGGCGGCTGATTTATCAGGGCCGGCCGGTTTCACCGATTGCCGGGTCATTGGCCACCGCGTCCACCAGCCAGTTGCGGAAGGCGCGCACCTTGGGGCGCTCCAGATGCTCTTTCGGACACACAAACCAGTACCAATGCTGGGATGGGAGCACGAGATCGAACGGGTGGACCAGACGGCCTGATTTGATGTCCTCGCGCACGAGAAAGGCGCTCACCAGCGCAACTCCCGCTCCATTTGCGGCTGCCTCAATGGCAAGGGAATCGCTGGTAACGACGGGGCCTTTCGTGGCGTCAACATCTTCAGCATCGGCCATCTTCAGCCACATGGCCCAGTCGGGCTGGGTGCCGGCGGAAAGCCAGTCCACGTGAATGAGCGAGTGGTTGGCAAGGTCACGCGGTGCGCGCAAGGGGTGCTTGCCCTCCAGAAGGGCAGGTGAGCAAACAGGTGCGACGTCTTCCTCAACCAGTGCATCCGCATGCAAGCCGGGGAAAGGGCCTGTGCCAAAGCGCAGGGCCGCATCAACCCCGTCGGAAGCAAAATTGGCGAGTGACAAGGTTCCATCAAGGCGCACCGTAATGTCGGGATGAAGGCTATTAAATTCCACCAGTTTGCGCACCAGCCACTTGCCGGCGAAAACCGGCGCGGATGAAATGACAAGCGGGGCATTGTCATCAAGAGCTTCCAGCTTGCGGCAGCCTTCAGCCCACAATTCAAGCCCCTCGCTCAGGTAAGGCAGCAGCGCAGCACCCCGGTCGGTCAGCCGGATGGAACGAACCGCACGGTGAAAAAGCGGAAAGCCGAAATAATCCTCAAGCGTCTTGATTTGATGGCTTACAGCAGCAGGAGTTACCGAAAGCTCCTCTGCAGCGGCGCTCATGCTGGCGCGGCGGCCTGCAGCTTCGAAGGCGCGCAGTGAGTTTAACGGCGGCAGTCCCATAACTGTTTCTCAAACATATTAGAATTTCTAAATTATCACGTGAAGACTTCTCGTTTGTCAATGGCAGTTAATAGGACGATATTAGATTCAACGCGAGAAAGTCACACAAGAATTTCTAAAAGGATGAGAACAATGAACCCTTATGCATTCGCAAACCTGACAAACCCGTCTGTGTTGCCTGACTGGCGCCTGGCCCAATCCGGACACCAGGGCGTTGAAACCGGCTATTCCCTGAGCCGCGCAGTCTACCGACTGGTTTCCTATTTTGACCGCTTCACGTCCCGTGGTGAGAGTTAAGCGCCAAAGCAAACTTCAGGAGCCGCTCTGCGGCTCCTTTTTTCAAATACACAATATTGACGCTGGTAAGCGAAAATAACCCGTGAACTGGCTCCAACTTTCATGTAAACATCGTTTACATGAGTTGGCACCGAAAATCAGGCCGCGGGTATCATCATGGCAACCTGCGCGAGGCGCTTATCGAGGCGGCCCTAGACCTTATCGGCGATAAAGGGGTGGCCGGTTTGACCTTTGCCGAGGCGGCCCGCAAGGCAGGCGTCAGCCCGGCGGCGCCCTACCGCCATTTCAAAGACCGTGATGCACTTTTGGCCGATGTGGCGACCAAGGGCTACATTGCATTTGATAAAGCACTCAAGAAGGCCTGGAACGACGGCAAACCTGATGCGTTGAATGCACTCCAGAATGTCGGCAAGGCATATCTGGAGTTTGCCCGCAATGAGCCTGCCTTTTATTCCGCCATGTTTGAATCCGGCCTGCAACCCCCGGAATACCAAGAATTACGGCAAGCTGCAGATGGTGCGTTCGACACATTGCGCACTGCAGTTGCAGTTCTTATATCTGAGGTGCCATCTGATCCAAAACCGCCCGCATTCATGATGGCGCTGCACATTTGGGCGATGAGCCACGGCATTTCCTCGCTGTTTAACCGCGGTGATGGAGCCAGCAGGCGCCAGCCCATTGAACCGGATGAGCTTTTGGAGGCCAACCTGCTTATCTACTTGCGCGGGCTCGGCATGCAGGTTTAGGGGCGCTACGCCACCGGCGCTTTTGGAGTACGCCAAAATCCAAATCAAACTCTCTTGACATTTAGGCCATGAGTACCCAATTATGTGAATGTGAATAACATTAACATTGAGAAACACCAAATGGGTAAGGATATGACCATCGTTGAACGCATCGATGAGTATGGCAAGCCGGCCTGGATCACCCTCATGATCCTGAGTTTCGTGGTTTTCTGGCCCCTTGGCCTTTTCATCCTTGGATATATGCTATGGAGTGGACGTATGAGATGCTGGAGTAACGGCAAGGTGGCAGCCTATGACAGCCATGGAAAATCCCCGCGCGGGCCAGGCCGCTGGCAGCGCCCGATGAAATTCGCAACCTCAAGCGGCAATGCCGCCTTTGACGAATATCGCGAGGAAACCCTGCGCCGGCTCGAAGAAGAGCAGGAAGAGTTCAAGTCTTTCATGGAACGCCTGCGCCAGGCCCGCGACAAGGCCGAGTTCGACCAGTTCATGGCCGATCGTGCCAAATCCGCAGATGTTACCGACGTGGAAGATGTCGAAGACGTCACCGAAAAGCCGGCCAAAGGCAAAGGCCGCGGCAAGGGCGGAAAAGCCAGCGCGTAACGCTGCAGCTCTTAACCGAATTCGAACACCAACTAGGGCGCCATAAACAGGCGCCCATTTTTTATGTGACTTTTTCTGGTTGAAAAGAATGCCATCACCACACGCTCACGCTGATTTGGTTCGCAGTTTATTGCGTGCGGTAATATGTGTGCCGGAACCAATGATCTACTCATCGAGTCCTGGCCCTAAAACCCTGGAGCTTTGAAGACATGAGCACCCGCCCCCGTTTTGATTCAGAATTCAGGCCCACCCGCCGCGCGTTGTTGGGCTCGGCGATTGCCCTTGCTACAGCCGCAGCCGTTAGCCCGCTTGTAACCGGGCCGGCCTTTGCCAAAAAACCGTCCATCTACACCGGAATTGTGCGCGGCACCGCCGTTGGCGGCTATGACCCAGTGGCTTATTTCAAGGCCGGGCGCGCGGTGAAGGGCTCAAAGAACTTCTCAACCAAATACAGGGGCGTGAACTGGCGGTTTTCATCTGCGGAAAACCTTGCCGCGTTCAAGGCGTCACCGAGGCGCTATGCCCCTGCCTTTGGCGGCTATTGCGCCTGGGCGGTTTCGCAAGGCTATACGGCTAAGGGCGACCCGCGCCATTGGAACATTGTCGGCGGCAAGCTTTACCTCAACTATTCCAGGGGCGTTAAAGCCAAGTGGTCAAAAGACAAGTCCGGCAATATCAGAAAGGGCAATGCAAACTGGCCGGGCGTTTTGAACTAGGCCTGGTCGACAACCGTCATAATTTCCAAAACGTGCCCGCTGCTTGCTGCCCGCTCTTTGATGTTTAAGACGGGCAGCCATGCTGCTTCATAAAAGCCAAATTCCGTTTGATAGATTCGGTGAGCCGTCGATGATCATACATGGGCCGGCGAGCTAACCCGATTGGACCTCTTGTTCAAATCATCATTAGCAAGCATGCTGGTGCGTGTTTAAGGGCCGGGATAATTTTCGCGCATTTGGAACGTTTACATGTCCGGCCTTTCCAAAAAACTCATTATTTTCATTGGGTTATCAATCAATCATCTTTTTTGAGATGCAGGCGCCAGCAGCGTTTGAGCTAATGAATTCTTCTGGCATGAAGGCGATCGCTATCGAATGGCTGAACTTGACAGCGCTGAGAAAATCCTCGGTAAGAAACGTTTCAGCGAGTATCAGAATTTCTTACGCCAGAAGGAGTGCCGCCAGGCCATGTCCCTGTTGAACAAGGGATTTGTTGAGTACTACCCACAATATGAACACGCGAGGGAAAATGATGGGCGTGAATATTTCGACTGGGTGGCCCAAGTGGTGCGGGTGATATCTCCGGCTCTTCAATTATGCAGCTCTAAAGAACAATTGACCAAGCTTGAGGAATCTCTCGCCGGAAAGCCATCCCCCATCGGAACCTACCGTCTTGGGTCACGCACGGGAGAGAGAGCCGGAGGGCTATTTCGGAGACTGGCAATTTCGTGACCTCATCATAAGCAGTATTTTTCGCTTGGCAGAAGATGGATACCATCCTGCACTCCCAGTGCTTGCGAAACTTTATGAGCGTGGTGATGTTTTCGAAGCGGGTCCGGAACCGGAAAATTATCTGCTGAAACGGGCCTTTCACTTCAATGTAGATTGTGAAGGCCTCAAGCCGCGCATCGCAGAGCTGGAAAATCTGATCCCCCAAAGACATGCAGGTATATCTCACAGTCCGTGGGCGAATTGAAGAACTCGATCTCAAACTGTTGGCTCAGGAGCTGGTATTCTCGGACGGAAAAAGTGGCAATTAGGCCCTGCGGCGGGCGATGGTTTAAATGAAAAAGGCCTTTTTCAACTGCGCCTCGCCGTTGGGTGAAAACCGCACGATGCGGCTTCCTTTAATTCGTTTGGCCCAACCAAGATCATAAATCCGGCCAAGCAGGGCGGTGCCGAGCGCGCAGGCCAAATGGCTGCGCCGGGCGCTCCAGTCAAGGCATGGCTTGCACAACGGGCGGCGCTGTTTTTCAAGGGCGCCGACATCAATACCGAAACGTTGAAAAAAGGCCTCTCCGGTTTCAGAAAGCCCCAGTGCGCCATTTTCCGGGATGAAAAACCCTTTCGCCTCGAAGCTGTCATAGGTTTGGACGGAGAGCTCGCCAGCGAGGTGGTTGTAACACACGCGCGCTTTCCGCATCTCCGGGTCTTTGGGGCCGGTGCGGGTGCGGGTAAGGCCCATATGGGCGGCAA
>JBPCVY010000054.1:0-2532 GCA_051010055.1 Hyphomicrobiales bacterium
GGATGATTGCGGCAGTGCTGGCAGCAATTGTTGTCATTGGGGGCGGGGCGGCTTGGTACTATGTCTCCCAGCAGCAAACCGTGCCCGCGCTGGTGGAACAAACACAAAAAGCAGAGCCGGATGAGCGCTCGATCGCAGTTTTGCCGTTCAACAATATGTCGGACGATAAAAACCAGGTTTATTTCGCCGACGGCATTTCAGAAGACATCATTACGGACTTGTCCAAAGTCTCTGGCCTTTTCGTGGTTGCCCGGAACACATCGTTTCAGTTCCGCAATGGTGCGATGGATTTGTCGGAAGTGGGGCGCAAGCTCGGTGTCAGGTACATCCTCGAAGGTTCGGTGCGCAGGGCGGGCGATCAGGTTCGGATTACTGCCCAGCTTATCGATGTGAATTCCAACGGCCATGTTTGGGCGGAACGCTACGATGGCAGCCTGAGCGATGTTTTTGCGGCCCAGGATAAGGTAACAGGCCAGATTATTGAAGCTCTCAGGGTTCAACTGACACCGGAAGAGGAAAAAGCGGTAAAAGACCGTGGTACTACCAATCCGGATGCATACGATGCATACCTACAAGGCCTGAAGCTACTCTCCGACCGGCGCCGAATTGACGTTGAATCCAATAACGCCGCTCAGGATGCGTTCAAGAAGGCTATTGAACTGGACCCGGACTATGCGCAGGCTATTGCCGGACTTGCCTGGGCAAAATGGCTCCATGTGGCAACCATCAATTATTTCAATGATGCTCCTCGCAAGGAAGCAATGAAGCTTGCTGCAAAATCACTCACCTTGCAGGACAATGCGCTGGCCCACAGGATTCTGGCCCGTGAACATTTCGCCATGGAAAGCGAGTTCTTGTTCACCTCGCGTGATGCGCAAAAGGCCAAAGAGCAATTGCAGGCTGCGCACAGCCTGCAGCCCAACAATCCTGATGTTCTGGCCGACTTGGCGATGGTTCAGTCATTTTCCGGGGAGCCAAAGCAGGCACTCCCAAACATTCGCAAAGCAATGGAGCTCAACCAAAATCATCCTGACTGGTACTATGGTGCATCGGGCATTGCGTTGCTTTTGAACGGAGATTTCAAAGGTGCTGCTGCGCACTTGCGCAAATGGTCGGATGCGGATACCAGCTGGCGGGTGCCATACGTTTTCCTTGCTTCCGCGCTCGGGCGCATTGGTGAAGTTGAGGCAGCAAAGGCAGCGATAAAAAAACACGGCGACATGTATGGGCCGGGCACTCTAACCACCCTGCGCGGGGTTCAGCACAAGTGGCCAATGCAGGATGCGGAAAAAGAGATTTTCCAGAAGGGGCTGAAGCTTGCCGGCGTCAAGTGAGTGCAAGCCCAAGCCCCAATTCTGTCCCTCCTACTGCTTACCAAGCTCCTTCAGGATTTTCCGATTCTTGTTTTTGAGGCGCCATTCCGCGCCCATGCCTTCGACGAGGTCCGCAGGTGCTTGCTCTAATGGAACAACCAGGTCGCCGTCCACCGGCCATTTTTCCAGAAGCTCTGGGTGGTAGCCCGCCGGATAGAACTCTTTCGGCTCGATTTGCTGCTCACGCACAAACGGTTCCTGGATATCTTCGCGAGATTTTGGCGGGTGCGGCACCACCAGCTGGCGATTATCAAAATTGAACTGCGGCGCGCGATTGTTCGGGTAATCAGGCAAAATGCCTTCGCGCACCCAGATGCTGTCTTTGGTGACATTCACCACGATGCCGTCCGGTGCGCCGAAGTGATAGGGGCCTTTCCAATGGTGGCGGATTTCAGCAACCGTTTCCTCGTTCTGGTAAGGGTCGAATGCCATGTGGGTTGTCATGAACAGCCGCGGCTTGATCTTGTTTGCTAGGTAACCGGCTGCATAGGCCGGGGTGTGGTGGGTGTCGATTGTGTAGCGGCCAAGGAAGGGCGGCACGCCCTGAACCCCTGAACTGATGGCTACAAGAGCAGTCTGGGTTTCAGTGACATAGATGTCGCAACCCTTGGCATATTTGATGTCCAGAAGGCTTGGCCGGCCATCGCCGGTCCACACAAAGCACATGTCGTTCCAGTCGAGCCGGTAGGCAGAAGCGCCGTCCTTGGCGTGCGAGCGCTGCCAGTGGGTGACCTTCACGCCGTTCTTGTCATAGATGACGCCGCCATTGTCGCGGAAATCAAACTCGTGAACCTGGATGTCCCAGCCCTTGCCGACGGGAAAGACGCTGAAAGCATCAATGTGCCAGCCGAGCATCATTTTCATGCCCTCAACCATCACCTTGGTGCCGTATTTGGGTGTGCGGCCAGTGGGTCCATAGACGTTGAGTGGCTGATGCCAGCCACCCGCCCAGGTGCCGAACATCCACAAATATGGCAGGGAACCGAAATGGTCCACATGCAGATGGGTAATGAACACCTTGTCAATCTGGTTCAGCGCGATGCCGGCCGCCGGATAGTTCGAGATTGCGCCTTCGCCAATATCGAATACGAAGTTCTCGCCATTGCCAAGCTGCACCAGAATGGATGTGTTCATCTGGCCGGGGCGGATAGACGGGGAG
>JBPCVY010000055.1:0-3205 GCA_051010055.1 Hyphomicrobiales bacterium
CATGAATGTCCGTGTGGATTGGTCCCGGGCGCACTGCATTCACGCGAATGCCTTCTTTGGCCACTTCGCTTGCAAGCCCGGTGGTCATGGTATCTGTTGCACCTTTTGAGGCGGCATAGTCCACATACTCACCAGCTGCCCCGAGCCGCGCTGCAGCCGACGAGATGTTGATGATGGAGCCGCCATTGCCCCCATGGACGCGCGATATGCGCTTGATGGCTTCACGCGCGCACAGGAAATAGCCAATGACGTTGGTATTAAAAATGCGCTCCAGCCGCTCAAGGCTCATCGCGTCAACCCGGCAGGCGGGCGCAACAATGCCGGCATTGTTTACCAGCACGCTCAGTGTCCCCAGTTCCTTGTCCACCCTGTCGAACATGAGCAAGACATCATCTTCGCGGGACATGTCTGCCTGAACCGCGATGGCCGTGCCGCCGGCTTCTATAATATCAGCCACAACTACTTCGGCTGCTTCATGGGCGTTCAAATAGTTCACCGCCACCGCATAGCCTTCAGCACCTGCCATGCGCGCCGCAGCTGCGCCGATGCCCCGGCTTGCCCCTGTGATAATCATGGTCTTGGACATTAATTTACCCCGATTGTTTCACCACTAATCTGACAACAAATACCCGCTGCGTCCCTTGATGGGTTCTGTGCCGAAAATCTTGCCGATGGACATGCCGGGCCGCGCAATCTTGTTGAGCGAGCGGGCAAATAACCTGCCTGATGTGGGCGCTGGAACCGGCGTGCGCCCGCCATCGGTTGCGCGTACATCGACAATTTCGGCGATGGTTTCACCGGCCTTTACATGTAAACCCAGCTCTTTTTTGTAGGCGATGATGCCTGGCGCCGGAGCGTTGATAAATGCGGTGTGCTCAAAAGGCGCAGCACCCCCTTTAAAAGCTGGCTTTGCGCCAGGGTCGCCGGCAACTGCGCCGCGCCCTTGCAGGAAACGGAAAAGGGCATCTGCATCCTTTTCGGCCAGCTCATCAAACGCATCGGCCCGCCCGCGCAATTCAACCACCACAGAAAGCGGGGCATTAACACCGGCTGCAATGAACGGTGCTGAAAGGGCCTCCTCGAACGGGCTGCCGCCGGAACCGCGCGACAGCATAACAACGGGCACGTCCAGCCAGGCCGCCAGGTCTTCTGCGCCCGGCCATTGGTCCGGGTCAAGATAAAGGTGAAGCTCTGCATCTGAATCCGTGTGCAGATCGAGCACGATATCTGCATCGTGTGCCAGCATCATCAAAGTGTGCTGCAGCTCTTCGATTTCAAGTTGCGGCTTGATGGCCGCAAGAGTCTTGCCCATCGCCGCGCGCACTTCTTCCGTGGTGGCAAGCTTTTGGCCGGCAAGCTTTTTGGTAACGTCAAAATGGCCGCGGTTATAATTTTGGCCGGTGGCCAAATCAGAACGGCCCAAGTGGGTGCGGGTTACCATTTGCGCAAGCCCGGGAGGATTGGCCAGGGGCACCAGTACAATCTCGCCGGTAATATCAGCTTCGCGCAGCCTTTGCGCCAAATGGAAAGCAGTTAGATTTGCCGCCAGCTCATCTGCGTGAAGGCCGGCCTGAATGTAAACCTTGGGGCGTTTGTCCGGCGTGCCATACTTGTGAACTGTGAGCGCACGCTCAGTGGCAAGGCTGTGGCTGGAAAGCGGGATTGTTTCTGTGGTGTGCATGAGAAGTGCGTTCGTGGCCGTTCTTGTTTCGCAAGGGCTAGATCAAATTTCGCTCATATTGAATCAATTCTGTTTCGCGGCTGACACGGTGATCCAGAGTTGAAACGGGGTTCAGCTGATGCAGGCATCACTGAAACCCGGTTTGGCTCTGGGCGCCCGCCAGCCGGAAACCCGGAGGGACGGGCGCTTTTGCGCCAATCCAGGCGTAAAGTCGCTTGCGAATATCCAGATATTCCCTTCGCGTCTTCACTTGGTCTTGTCACAAGATCGCTCCGTCAGAATGGTTCAATATGAACGAAACTTGCTCTAGAACACCAGATATGGTTGCACCTGTCACTCCCAATCCTTGTCCGCTTCAGGAGATAACATTACGTGCTGAAAGTTGAAGGCTTGAAAGTTCTGGGGCTGGACCCGGTTTCGTTCACCGTTGAAGGCGGGGAGTGCATTGCCGTGCGCGGGGCATCGGGCTCGGGAAAATCTCTTTTATTACGCGCGCTTGCAGACCTTGACCCGGCACCCGGATCTGTTGTGCTTGATGATGTTGAGCGTGCCTCCATAAACGCCTGTGACTGGCGCAAAAAGGTGCGTTATTTCCAGGCAGAACCTGGCTTTTGGGCGCCAACCGTCGGCGCGCACCTTGAAAATTCAGAACTTTTAACCCGCCTGGGCCTGCCCGAAGAGGCGATGGACTGGCAGGTGGAGCGCCTTTCAACCGGGGAAAAACAACGTGTATCCCTTGCCCGTGGCTTTGCAGACAATCCGCAGGTGCTTTTGCTTGATGAGCCTACCAGCGGGCTTGATGCAGACGCCACAAAAACGGTGGAGGCGCTGATTGGCGAGGCGGTTGAAGCGGGCGCCCATGCGCTTGTCGTCAGCCATGACGCGGCGCAGTCCAAACGCCTGGCAAAGCGCGCCCTGGCCATTGAGGACGGCAAGGTGGGGGAGGCGGCCCGATGAGCTATATCCAGCTTACTTATCTTGACCTTGTGTTCGCCTCTTTGCTGATTTTCCTCCACGGTGCCATTTCCCTTGCCTTCCGCCTTGGCATGGGCAGCCAGCTTGTTATCTCGGCAGCGCGCATGTGTGTGCAGCTTGGACTTATTGGCTTTGTGCTGCGGTTTATCTTTGCCCAGAACTCCCTGTGGTGGACGGCGGGGCTGGGCCTTATCATGGTGCTGGTGGCGGGACGGGAGATATTCGCGCGCCAATCCCGCACTTTCACCGGCGCTTGGACCTATGGCCTTGGCACCCTTGCCATGATGTTTGCGGCAACGAGCGTTCTAGTATTCGCGCTCACCGGGCTGGTGAAGCCGGAGCCCTGGTATGCGCCGCGTTATGCGCTGCCCCTGTTCGGCATGTTGCTGGGCAACACCATGACGGGCATCTCCCTTGGCCTGGAAATGCTCATCACCAATGTGTCGCGCGGGCGCGCGGCCATAGAGGCCCACATAGCGCTGGGGGCCACCCGCTGGCAGGCCATGGCCGAGCCGGTTCAGGGTGCGCTTCGCGCAGGCATGATGCCGA
>JBPCVY010000056.1:0-7859 GCA_051010055.1 Hyphomicrobiales bacterium
ACCTTGGGATTGCCAGCATCGCCGAGCGGAACTTTTTCCTCACGCCTGATTTTGATAACCTGAACGGACAGCCAAATGTGGATGAGGGTCAAAACGCCGGCAAAAAGGGCGGTGACGGTTACCATGACAGATTTCCCTTAATTTGTTTCTTCGTTTCCGTGCCCGGGCGCCGAAACATAAAGGGGCCTACATCGGCACTTTCACAATCTGTCCGGTGCGCAGCGGCGCGTTTTCACCAATCTGATTGAGCCGGGCCAGTTTGGCGATATCGATCTTATACTGGGTGGCGATCGCCGGCAGGGTATCCCCTTGTACAACTTTGTGGAAATAGTAAATCTGATCCCGCCGGCTAGAACTGCTTTGTTCTGGCGGGGGCGGCAGACTTACCGACCTGAGAGGTTTCGGCTCTGTTTTCACCGGCTCGGGCTGTTTTGTTATTGAACCGGTCGCAAGCCCTCCGCTGGAAGGCAGCTTCAATGCCTGGCCTGTCGTGACATTGTATGGCGGCGGAATGCGGTTTAAGACCGCCAGGTCTTCCAGACGCACCCCATTCGATCGCGCGATTGAATACAATGTGTCGCCCTGCTTCACGGTCACATACCGGCGCTGAACCGGTGTGCTGCGGGCGGGTGTGTGTATACTGCCGGTCTTGCGCGGTGGAACCAGCACCCTATCGCCAATGTTGAGCTCGTATGGCGGCTTCAAGTTATTGGCTGATATGACCAGAGATGGGGTTGAATCATGAGCCCGGGCAATCGTGTTCACAGTATCGCCGGGGGCAACATATACCGAGCGCATGGCAGGGCGCGGTGTTGCCGGAGAGATGGACCCTGTTGTCAACTGAGTGTCTTTTTGAGGCGGGCCGGGATCGAACAGATTGACCGAGTTCATCCCGCACCCGCCCAGAATCGAAATACTTAAAACAAGCACACCGGCCTTGGCGCTCTTACGCAACGTGCCGTGCTCAAACTTTACGCAAAACATACAAACCTCCACGCACTACTGTGCGAAAATTTGCATGATCAGAGTTAATAATGGGTTTCCATTTTCATGAATTTTTGAGCGTTTTTGTTAAGCTAGCTCACGCCCAGCTTCTTCTGCAGGGAGGTGCTTGATGTGGTGTACTGGAACACCAGGCGCTCGTCTGGATGTATGATTTTAAACACCGCTTGCGCCATGAGCGCGGCTTCATGAAACCCTGACAAAATGAGTTTCAACTTGCCGGGATAGGTGTTGATATCACCGATCGCAAAAATTCCGGGCTCGGAGGTTTCAAACTTCTCTGTGTCAACCGGAATGAGATTTTTTTCCAGGTTAATGCCCCAGTTGGCGACGGGGCCCAGCTTCATGGTGAGGCCGAAAAACGGCAGGATTGTATCGCACTCAACTGTAAACTCACCATCCGGCCCCTTCGCCTTGACCCCTTCCAAGGTTTTGCCATCTCCAATGATTTCAGTAACCTGGCCGAGTTTGAAATCCATTTTTCCTGCATCAACAAGCTGGTGCATTTTCTTCACCGAATCCGGCGAAGCGCGGAACACATCGCGCCTGTGCAGCAATGACATGGAACTGGCGATGGGCTGCAGATTGAGCGTCCAGTCAAGGGCGCTATCCCCGCCGCCGATGATGAGGATATTCCTATCGCGGAAAGTTTCCATTTTGCGCACCGAATAAAACACCGATGTGCCTTCATATTCATCAATGCCAGGAATGGGAGGCTTTTTCGGTTGGAAGCTTCCCCCACCTGCAGCAATGATCACCACAGGCGCAAAGAACTCAGTCCCCTCGTCAGTTTTGACACGGAAAGTGCCATCCTCAAGACGCTCCAGCTCTTCAACCATCTTGTTGAGATGAAATTGTGCATCAAATGGTTTGACCTGCTCCAGCAACTTGTCGGTCAATTCCTGGCCAGAGACAATCGGATATCCTGGAATGTCGTAGATCGGTTTTTCCGTATACAGCTCAGCACACTGCCCGCCAGGCTTGTCGAGAATGTCAATCAGGTGGCATTTGATGTCCAAAAGCCCCAATTCAAAAATGGCAAAAAGACCTACCGGACCGGCGCCAATGATAATTGCGTCGGTTTTGATTGCATCAGACATTTGCAATGCCCTTCCTCGAAATTTTCCTAAAACTGTTTTTCAGGCACAGTTACCTTCAAGCCATCGAGATCATCGCTGACTTTGATTTGACAAGACAGGCGCGAGTTGTCGCGGACATCGAAGGCGAAATCGAGCATATCTTCTTCCATCTCTTCGCGCTCACCTGTGGCGCCCAACCAGTTTTCCTCGACATAAACATGGCAAGTCGCACACGCGCATGCCCCTCCGCAGTCGGCGTCAATGCCCGGCACCATATTCTTGATTGCCGCTTCCATCACAGTCATTCCGTTTTCAGCATCAACGGTCTGTTCTGTTCCATCTAACTGGGTAAAGGTGATTTTCGCCATCGCTCTTGTCTTTCTCAGGCGCCAAAATTTGCGCGCCACATCCCGAAACGTTTTGGGGCCCGCATTGTCTGCACGGACCCGCGAAACGATATAGGCGAGTGCAGCCGTCAACGCAATGCATCAAACGTTTGGCTGGCAAAATAGTTCGCTATGGAACAAACCCGCGCGCAAGGCAAATGCCCGGCGGAAAGGAAAACGCGTGCTGCTATTTCAGGTTTTCGATGAATTGATTTGCATCGGCAACAGCGCACTCGATCAGGCGCAAGGCATCATCCCGGTTAGCGTTTTCGCATTCGAGGGGCAAACTTTCTGCGGTCTGCGCGGCCGATACCACCGCCCACGCACCGACGCCACGGGCGGAACCCTTCAGCGTGTGTGCAAGACGCTGCCATTCTTCTTGAGCGTTGGCGCAGCGCAGCTCCGCGCAATAGGTGGCTGATTGTTCCTGAAATAGCCACAGCACTTCGCGGGCCAGTGTCCTGTCGCCGGCGGTGTAGTGATCAAGGTGCGCCATATCGATGGGCGCTGACGCATGCGCGCAATCACAAACTGCAGATTTAGCACGCAATTCTTCTTCTATGGCTGTCACTGAGCGCTCCGGTAACTGACAAATCATTCGCAATCGGCAACCCGAAAATTAGCGGCCAGATGATACGATTGTGTTAAATTGCTTAAAAGCCCTGTCAATTTGCGGCAATTTGTCAAATTTCCTTTTAAATATCAATACCTTCGTAATTTTAACCAAAACAAAAGAAATACCTGCACCGCACAGCCTGCGCTGTTTAATGCTACTATGAAATCGGGTATGGTTCGCGAATGCGCGAATTTGAGGTTCGGGGGAGGCCACCGAAAACACCTCGGTAAACGCAGGTGCCGATGGCCGGTCTTGGTGTAGAAAACGCACAAAAAAGACAAAAAGACTGGCATAATGCCGTGGCTGGGGACGGGCCGGGGCCGGAATTTATCGAAGTAATTTAGCCTCCCTTGAACCCAATAAAGTGATTTCTAGGTTTCCGGGCGCAATCGGAACCAAACAGGGTTGAACAGAGCCTTTGTGGCGGGAAAGTGTGTTATGGCGAGTAAAACTGCAGAAAAACGCGGAAACAATCAGCGTCGGCTTGTACGCCGTTCAAAAGGACAAGTCAGACGAGAACCAACGCGTGAAGCACCCCCTCAAAAAGAAGGTGCGCCAAATCCAGAACAACGCGGGCCCGAGCGCGCGCCTGCTCCAGGCAATGGTGATCGCGCTCGCCGCCGTCCGCCACAACAGGTGCCCCATAAGCGGCCCGCCAATGAAAACGAGCCTACAACAGCTGCGCTTATTTCCCGCCTGAAACGCAAGCCGTCGTCTGTTCCGTTCTGGATGGCCGCCATCGGATCGCTTCTGTGGGTGTTTGCATTCGCCTACTTCCTGTCCACTTATCTGGCCAGCAGCGATATTGTCGCCAAGCTTGTCGAGCGCCCCGCACCTGAACTGGCGGGCATTGCCATTCTTGGCGTTCTGCCAATCTTTCTCATGTTTGCCATCGCCTACATCTACCGGCGCGGCCAGCAGATGAGCCATGTTTCCGAGGCGCTTGTTCAAACAGCGCTGCGCCTCGTGCGCCCTGAGGAAATGGCTGTTGAAGGTGTTTCCACGGTTGGTAAAGCGGTGCGCCGCGAGGTTAGCCAGCTGGTGGGCGGTGTTGAACATGCCGTTAAACGGGCCGGCGAACTGGAAACACTGGTGCATAAGGAAATCAGCAATCTTGAGCGCGCATTCGGCGGTAACGAAGAGAGAATTCACAATTTGCTTCAAGGCCTTGAGACGCAACGTTCAAGCCTTGAGCAAGCTGGATTCCTTCTTGGCAACGAAGCCTCTCCCCTGCTTGGCAGGCTGGAACAGAACACCGGCGCGCTACAAAGCTTGATTGAGCAGGCCTCTACAACGTTGGTGGCCGTAGATGGCAATCTTGCCAAATCAACCGAAGGCCTGAACGCCACAATTACCCAAATTGCCGCCCAGGCGACCGGGTCAGCAGACCAGATTGCCGCCCAATCGGGCCGGCTTGAACAACTTTCCGGCACGGTTCTCCACGAACTGAGAGCGTTTTCTGGCGAGTTGTCGACGCAGATCGACGATCTCGCCGGTTCTGTTAAGACGCTTGACGACACCAATTCCGAGGTTGCCTCGGAAATCAACAAGATGACAACCAGCTATACCCAGCACATCCGCGAGTCTGCGAAAGATGTTGCAGGGGCCTTGCGGATGGCGTCCGGAGATTTCGAGGAATCTAACAAAGAATTAGTGCAATACCTTGATTCTACTAGTGGAATTGTTTTTCAACGTCTGCGTGATTCGACGACAGAGTTTGCCGGCCTGATGAACAACGCCTCCAACGAATTCGCCGAAAGCAATGCCCTCTTGACGAACCAGCTGGAAGCAGCTCGCACGTCGATTACAGAGGAAATGCGGGGTGCTGGCAGTGAGATCAACGAACTCATCCAGAGCACCAGCGGCGAAGTTGAGGGCAACCTCAGGGAAACTTCCGAAGGCGTCTCACGCCAGCTCGAACAGTCTGGTTCGCAAATCTCGCAGCAAATCGAAAGCTCAGGCGGGGTCATCACCGAGAAGCTACTGTCAGCTTCGGGCGACTTTGTCGAAAACCTGTCGCGTGCCCGCACCGAGATGTTTGAATATCTCGAGCAGGCTTCAGGCGATATGACCGAGCGTGTCGAGAACACGACCGTTCAGGTGCTCGACCGCATGGATGCTGCCAGTAAGGACATGTCTGACCGGGTCGACACGACTACTAGGTCAGTTATGGATCGTATGGATTCGGCCAGCCACGACATGACCAGCCGTCTCGATGACACTACCACCCGCCTCTTCGCGCAGCTGGACGAGGCAAACTCCAGCATGACCGAGCGCCTTGACGCGACCAGTGGCCAGATCGTCCACAACATGACCTCGACAACAGAGCGCATTACCACTGATCTTTCTGACACTGGTGCCCAGCTGTTCGATCAACTGCAAAACGTGTCCGGCCAAGTGACCCTGTCAATGGAACATACGGGCCGTAACATTCTTGAGCGTTTCGACACCACCAGTGCTGAAATCGTCAAGACGCTGGATAATGCCGGCGGCCACTTGTTTGCCCGCCTTGACGAAACCGCCAGCGGCCTCAGCTCGCGTTTCGACAATGCCAGCGTTCATCTGGAAGACGTTACCGGCAAGCTGGTTGACAATCTCGACCAGACTTCCCTGCGCTTTGTGCAGCATATGGACGAGGCTACCAACTCTGTGTTCGACCGTATGGAAACCGCGTCGACCGGCCTTGCACGCGAGATCCAGGAAACCACCGGTTCTGTTGTTGACCGCATTCACAATGCATCCTCGAACATCGGTCTTCAGATCGAAGAGGCATCCCGCCCGGTTCTGGACCGCATGGACTCAGCAACTGCAGGCATTGGCCAGCAAATCGAAGGAGTTGCAAACTCCGTGCTTGACCGCATGAATTCCAGCTCCACCGGAGTTGTGGAAACGGTCAAGGAAGCAACAGCCGTCATGGTTGAACAACTTGACAGCACAACTGCAAACGCTGCGATTTCCATCGAGAATGTTGCCGGCAACGTAACCGAGCGGCTCGACACGGCCTCTTCAAACGTTGCCCGGAATATCGAGGAAGCTTCCGGCGCAGCAGTCTCCCGCATGGACGCTGTATCTGGCGGCCTCACCCAACAGATCGAAGGGGCAACCGGCACGGTTATCGAGCGTCTGGACGCGACCTCTGCCGGCATCGCCGAACAAATCGACGGCGCCACTGAAGCTGTTGTACAGCGCATGGAAGGCGCAACTCGCGGTGTTGCCGAGCAAATCGAGGAAACCACCAACGAAACCCTCGAGCGCATCAATCTGTCCACGGGCCGTCTTGCCCAGGATGTTCAGGGCGCAAGCGGCAACCTGCTGCAGGTTATGGACCAGAGCACCAGCGGACTGCTTGAAGGCATCAACGTGGCCAGCAGCCAGATTGTCGATACCATGAGCGTTACGGCGGCAGGGCTTACCAATGAGCTGTCTGAATCCAGCCAGGGCATTGCTGAGCGCCTTGATACAGCGGCATCCGCTGCGGTTAATCAGCTGAGCGAGGCTTCAGAATCGTTCACTGGCCGCTTCGACAGCTCAGCAGGCTCCATCGCACAGGTGCTTACCGACGCAACCGGTCAGTTCGACACGATTGCGGCGCGCATCTCCGGCGATCTGGACCTCACCGGCAACCGCTTTGCTGATCACCTTACCGATGTCGGCACCTCGTTCCTGGGCCGCATTGAAGGCAGCGCTGGCGACTTGATCCAACGCCTCGAAGGCGCCAATGAGAAGTTTGATTCAGCTTCGAACGGCACGGCGGAAAAACTCACATCCGCCGGCGAAACCTTCGCCACGCACCTTGAGCAGGCGAACAGCCACTTTGCTTCGCAGCTGGCAGAAACCGCGCAAGCGCTGGATGAGCGGCTTGAAACAGTCAGCACCTCCCTCACCGGGCGTCTTGAAAACACCTCCGGCACGGTGGCAGCAAGCCTTGACCATGTGAGCAATCAGATTGCAGACCGCATTGAGGGCACGGCATCGGGTATTTCTGAGCGCCTTGATGGCACTGCAGCAGGCATCGCCGATCAACTTGAGAATTTCGGTTCTGATCTTTCAGGCAAGGTTGAAAATGCCACATCCGGTATTGCCGGCCAGCTTGAGCAGGTTGGCATCTCAATGAGCGAGCAAATCAACACCGCCACATCGGGTGTTGCCGACAGGCTGGAAAATGTCAGCACATCGCTGACAGCCCGTCTCGACGATACTTCCAGCAGTGTTGCCGGCCAGCTTGAGCAGGTGTCTGACAGGCTCACCACGCAATTGGATGGCTCAACTACCCACTTCGCCACCCAGCTTGATGAAATCAGCACGTCCCTCACCGGACGGTTGGAAAGCACCGCAGAACGGGTCGCGGGCCAACTTGAAAACGCCAGCGACACGGTTGACCGCAGTGTTGAGAACTTCGAGCAGGAAATTGCCCGGGTGCTGTCGGTCCGCGAAGATTCTCTCGGCGGCCTGATGGAGCGGCTCACCAGCAAAGCCGAATCTGCTGATCAGATCATGCAAAATTACATGTCTGTGATCGAGAATGCCCTGGTGACGGCAGAAACCCGCGCCCGTGAAGTTGGCCATGCGCTTACTGAGCAAACTGGCTTGGCGACAGAAAATCTTGAAGAAGAGTTGCAACGTATCCAGGCTGCAAACGACGAAAAAGTCTCGGTTACAGCTGCAAATCTTGCCGCACAATTCGGACAAGCGATCGAATCGATGAATTCGAAACTTGCCGCATCTTCGAATGACTTCTCTGAAACCGCGGACAAGATGCGCGGTGCAGCACAGACT
>JBPCVY010000057.1:0-5084 GCA_051010055.1 Hyphomicrobiales bacterium
CCAACCTTCACGACCCACCTTGAATGTTCCATGGAGCATGATGTCTATGCCGCTGACACGCTTCATGGGCTGTCGAAGGCCGGAAAGCCGCTTCTTGTGCGCTATGATTTGGATGGTGTGGGAAAGGTAGTTGCGCGCGATGACCTCGCAGCCCGTGCGCCCGACTTCTGGCGCTACCGCGAACTTTTACCGGTGCGCCGCGTGGAAAATATCGTCTCACTCGGCGAGGCGATGACACCGCTCATTGAGGTGCCGGCTACAATGAAAAAGGCCGGCGGCACCGGGGCGCTTATCGTCAAGGATGAGGGCCGGTTGCCCACGGGCTCTTTCAAGGCGCGCGGCCTGTGCCTTGCGGTTTGTATGGGAAAAGAGCTTGGCGTCACGCGCATGGCCATGCCGACAAATGGAAATGCAGGTGCGGCGTTGGCGGCCTATTGCTCACGCGCCGGCATTGAGGCTTTCGTCTTCTGCCCGGAGGACACCCCGGAAGTGAATGTGCGCGAGATTGCCCTTCAAGGAGCAAAGGTTTGGAAGGTGAACGGGCTCATCAACGATTGCGGGAAGATTGTCGGGGCGGGCAAGGTACCGATGGGCTGGTTCGACACCTCCACCCTGAAAGAGCCCTATCGGATTGAGGGCAAGAAAACCATGGGACTGGAACTTGCCGAGCAGCTTGGCTGGCGGTTGCCTGATGTCATTTTCTATCCCACTGGCGGCGGCACCGGGCTCATCGGCATGTGGAAGGCATTTGACGAGCTGGAACATCTTGGCTGGATTGGTTCAAAGCGCCCGAAAATGGTGGCAGTTCAGGCCTCAGGCTGCGCGCCAATCGTCAAGGCCTATGAGGCAGGCGAGCAACATGCCGAGCTGTGGCAGAATGCCCATACAGCGGCCGCCGGCATCCGCGTTCCCGTAGCCATTGGTGATTTCCTTATTCTGGATGCGGTGCGCTCATCGGGCGGTTTTGCCATTGCGGTTGATGATAAGCATATCGAGCGCGCCCGCACAATGTGCGCCCACAATGACGGGCTGATGTTGTGTCCGGAAGGGGCGGCAACCCTGGCCGCCTATGAGAAATCAATCGCCGAAGGACGCATCAGTGCAGATGAAGAGGCAGTGCTGTTCAATTGCGGCACCGGGCTGAAATATCCAATGCCCGCCGTTACTGCCACTCTGGATCATACCAGGGAAATCAATTGGGGTGCTATCTGACGCTTCATCTGGAAGAAACCCCTCAGTATTCTGAAAGAACTCACACGTTGTAATTTGAACTAATATTCAATTTTAAGTTGATATACATCTTTATATTTACTAAAAATTGCAGTTCTAACAGGATAGGCGCGTGAAAAATGGCCAAGGGAAAGGAAGCATCACCTGAAGCTGAACGAGAATTGTTTCCAAGCGTAGAAAAAGAACTCAATGCATTCTTGTATGCTCTGAACTTTACGAAAGGTTCGCGCTTTGAGGCTGCTCGCCGGTACAAGAAACGGGCGCACTACACCAACCTTTCGATTATGGTGCTCTCCCTCTACGTCATGATTTTTACGCTGATACCGGTGTTTGTGCCGTTCAAGCTGGACACCGGTTCATCGGCTTTTCTGTTTATTTCAACGGTAACCATGTCGGCGGCTATCATTGGTTTTTCCCTGTTTGAATCAGGCAAAAGGCATGATCTCAGAGCGGAGCTTTTGTTGAAGTCCGCCCGTCAGATTTCCGATTTGCACTGGGAGACGCGGGTTTATGCGGCGGAAGGCAAAATCTCGGCGGAGAAAGTTTGGGAATACATAAAAAACTACTCAAAAATCCTTGCAGATTTCGAAGACAATCATGCCCACATGGATTTCACTTATTTCAAAACAAATATCCACAAACCCAAGACATTTGAAAAAATCGAGCTCAAATACCAGAAATGCAATCACAAAAAACTCAAGCTAACGCCTGAAGAGTTGCTCGAGACCAAAGTGGAGCTCAAAAAACTCAAAAAAAGGGATCGAGCGAACTCACGCAGGAAACTCAGGGCAAAGTTTCAGACTTTCATGCACATTCACGCCGTATTCCTGGTTTCTGTGGCGTCTCCTGCAATCGTCTGGGTGGCGCTGAAATTGATAATGCGGTTATTCGAAATCAAAATACCGCCAACCGCGCTGACCGGTTGAGGCCGTAGCGCTCGCAGCGCCCCCTAATGCAGCAGCAACTCTCCGTCCACCTTGTGCCATTCGCCCGGGGCGATGAGGCGGCGGTGGGCAAAGCGCACTGAATGGAGCGGGCCGTCCAGGCTCTCGCGCCAATAATCCAGGAACTCATGCATGCGGGGAAAGTCGGGCGCCAAATCGTATTCCTGCCAAATATAACTTTGCAACATGGCGGGAAAATCAGGCATGTGATAGAGAATTTCGGCCGTGGTCAGGCCATATCCTTTTAGCTGTAGTTCAAACTTGCGTCCTTGCATGACGCCTCCGATTGAAAATTCAACTGAGCCTATGATGACCGGTCCGGCGCGGTTCGCCAAGCCATACTGCATCAAAAAGTTATGAGAATCATTAACTTAGCAGCCGATATGCGGGAGTGCTGCCAATCTTGCAGGTAATTTCACTTGCAATATAAAGAAAAGTTTATATCATTGCTGAGAATTTCAAATATGGAGTACTTACGTGTCTTTTGAAGACCTTTTGGCCGAACGCAAGTGGCTTTTGGCCGACGGCGCAACCGGAACCAACTTTTTTAAAAAGGGCCTTGGCTCCGGCGATCCGCCGGAATTGTGGAATATTGATCACCCGGAAAAGGTATCTGAACTGCACCGGGAATTTGTCGAGGCCGGCGCGGATATTATCCTCTCCAACAGTTTTGGCGGCAATGCATACCGGCTGAAACTGCATGATGCCCAGGACAGGGTGTTTGAGCTGAACAAGGCTGCTGCGGAAATCGCGAGAAAAGAGGCTGACAAAGTGGGTCGCCAGGTTCTGGTGGCAGGCTCGATGGGCCCCACAGGTGAAATCTTCGAACCTGTAGGGAGCCTCAGCCATGAGGGCGGTGTTGCAGCGTTCGCGGCCCAGGCGGAAGGCTTGAAAGCAGGCGGGGCTGATGTGTTGTGGATTGAAACCATCTCATCGGAAGAAGAACTTCGCGCTGCGGTGGAAGGTGCTTCCAGCGCCGGACTTCCCGTGGTCACCACCATGAGCTTCGATACCAATGGGCGCACCATGATGGGCATCGCGCCAGGTGATTTTGCCAATCTTGCAGCGGGTCTACCGCAGCCGCCAAACGCGATTGGCGCCAATTGCGGCACAGGCGCGGCAGAACTGGTGGCAACTGTGCTCGGCATTACCGAAGCGGACCCGGACGCCATCGTCGTCGCCAAGGCAAATGCGGGCATTCCGGAATTTGTTGACGGGGAAATCTGTTACTCGGGAACCCCGGATTTGATGGCCGATTATGTGCGCCTTGCCCGTGATGCCGGCGCGCGCATTATTGGCGGGTGCTGCGGCACCACACCAGAACATCTTACCGCAATGCGTGCATCCCTTGAGGCCCATGAAAAGGGTCCGCGACCGGAAATCGATGATGTAGAGGCGCGACTTGGCGCTGTATCAGGCCTTGCCAAGGGTGAAACTGCACCAGAACGGGCCAAAAGAGGGCGCTCGCGCCGCAGGCGTGGGTGAAAGGTACAAAAATTCCAACCGGTTAAAGGACTAATGTCGATTTCTGTTACTCACAGGTCGCCAGTGATCTAAAAGCCAAGACAACGGCGCTGTAGTTTGAGCATCGAATTGAGTTTTTGCCTTTAGCCGGCATTGGTTTTGAGGAATATGTCGATGAGTGATGAAGAAGACGATCTCGATCTGAACAGCTTGGACGATGATGAGCTTGTGCAACAAATGCATGACGACCTCTACGACGGTCTCAAAGAAGAGATCGAAGAAGGCGTCAACATTTTGCTCGGCCGCGAGTGGACGCCTTATGACGTTCTGACAAAAGCCCTGGTTGAAGGCATGCGGATTGTCGGTATCGACTTCCGTGACGGTATTTTGTTTGTGCCCGAAGTGCTGCTTGCAGCCAACGCCATGAAGGGCGGGATGACAATTCTGCGCCCGCTCTTGGCGGAAACAGGTGCACCGCGGCTTGGCAGAATGGTCATCGGTACCGTTAAGGGCGACATTCACGACATAGGCAAGAACCTCGTCGGCATGATGATGGAAGGCGCTGGCTTTGACGTGATCGACCTGGGCATCAACAACCCGGTTGAGAACTATCTTGAAGCTCTGGAAGAGCATAAGCCTGACATTCTTGGCATGTCCGCGCTGTTGACCACCACCATGCCTTACATGAAGGTGGTTATCGACACGCTGAAAGAACAGGGCATACGTGACGACTATATCGTTCTGGTTGGCGGCGCCCCGTTGAACGAAGAATTCGCAGACGCAATCGGCGCAGACGCCTATTGCCGTGATGCTGCAGTTGCGGTGGAAACCGCTACAGAGCTGATGGACCGCAAGCACAATATGCTGGCCACTGCTTGACCTGAAAATTCCTCCTCTTGCCGCCGGCACAGTTCGGGCCTGGCAAGGGGAGGCAAACCATAGCCGCCGATTAAATAGTTGGCGCAATGCGTTCACAAGAGCGCTCCACAGCCCGCCCTTACTGGGAAAGTGGCTGCTGGGGATGCGAATTGCGCTGTTCCCCGGTGGTTGCGGGAAACAAGCAAGCGATTGGTGCCCCATGGACCTTAGCCCGGCAGATGATTTTGATTTCAAGCGCGGCAGCGGCGATGTGCTGTTGATCGCGTGCGGGGCGTTGGCGCGTGAAATTGTGCAGTTGATCGAACTCAATGGCTGGACCCATCTGGATGTTACCTGCCTTCCGGCAAAATGGCACAACACCCCTGAAAAGATACCCGGCGGCATGCGCGAAAAGATAAAGGCTGCCAAAGAAAAGTACCGGAAGATCTACTGCGTCTATGCCGATTGCGGCACCGGCGGCCTGCTCGATAAAGTGCTTGAAGAAGAAGGGGTGGAGCGTATTGGCGGGCCCCACTGCTATTCATTTTTCATGGGAAATGAAGCATTCGATGCGAAATGGGATGAGGA
>JBPCVY010000058.1:0-22245 GCA_051010055.1 Hyphomicrobiales bacterium
GGTCAGCGCATATGAAGAAGCGCTTGATCGCGCACGGATGATCGCTCATGAGCTGATGTTCCGGATAGGGGTTGCAATCATCACCCGCTCAAGTGGCCGCGCGCAGGCGGGGCAGGCCTACTCCACCCTTGCAGATGAGCTAACCGAAAATCTCCTTGCGCATGTTTTGCGCGAGATGGAGACAGCGCACGGAAAAGTATTCGGTTCAGCCTGCGCGGTTCTTGCCCTGGGCAAGCTTGGCAGTGAAGAAATGACCGCCTCTTCCGATCTCGATATAATGGTTGTCTACGAGGTACCCGGGGATGCAGCCGGTTCCGATGGCGCAAAATCCTTGAGTGCAAGCCAGTACTTTGCCCGGGCAACCCAGCGCCTGATTGCGGCATTGTCAGCGCCAACAGCCGAAGGCCTTCTTTATGAAGTTGATATGCGGCTGCGGCCTTCCGGCAATAAGGGGCCGATTGCGGTGGCTCTTCCAAGCATTGTTGCCTACCACGAAAGCTCGGCCTGGACGTGGGAGCGCCTTGCCTTGTGCCGGGCACGGGTGATTGCAGGTGACAAAGAGCTTGCAGCGAAAATTGACGATACCGTTCGTTCCATTCTCACCAAACCTCGCGATGAGAGCGAGATCCGCGCCGATGTTCTGGCCATGCGCAAGCGGATGATTGATGAGCTCTACAAAGGCGATGCATGGGATTTGAAACAATCTCCCGGTGGCCTCGTTGAGGTGGAGTTCATTGTGCAGTTCCTGCAACTTTTGAACGGCAGGGAAAATCCAGCCATTCTGGCCCAAAATACTGGTATTGCTCTGGAAAAGCTTGGGGAGGCGGGATTGCTTGCCCCGGTCCAATTGGCGCAACTGAAATCAGCGCACGATCTCTACCACGCACTCACCCAGGTTCTTCGCCTTTGTGTGGAAGGGGAATTTTTGCTGGAAACGGCATCTGGTGATCTTGTCAGACTGCTGACGAACGCTGCCGATGTGCCCGATGTGCCAACACTGGAAGCGCTGCTGACGGAAACAAAAGAAAACGTCCGGGGCTTCTTTTGCGAATTGATTGGAAACCCGGAAGAAGAACCCGCCTAAAAAAATCCCCTTTCGTGCGACGGAAACGCCTCACTTGATCCGTATATCAAGTACGGCCCGGCGCTACGCCAGCCCTTGAAAACTGAACCCTGGGAATAAGTTTCGGAAGGACTGATATGAAAAAGTTTCCAACAAAGCTTGTGATATCCGCCATCGCGCTCACAGCCGTCGTGGCGTTTACTACATATTCGCAAGCCCAAGGCGCCGAAGAAAAGCCGCAGCGCGATATCATGAAACGTGTAGACGTCAACAAGGACGGCAAGGTTACCCGTGAGGAAATGGCGGCCCACTCCGCCAAACGTTTCGACAGGCTCGATACCAACAAAGACGGCCAGCTGACGGAAGACGAAATCCGCAATAAGATGAAGAAAAAGGCAGACAGGCGCGCAAAACGCATCGTCAAGCGCACTGACGTCAATAAGGATGGCCAGGTTTCCCTTCAGGAATTCGATGAACTTGCGGAAAAGCGTTTCAAGCGTATTGATACGAACGGTGATGGCACAATCACCAAGGATGAAATGGATGTCGCACGCGAAAAAATGCGCGAGCGCAAGAAAAAGCGCGCCGGAGACAGCGCCGGATAAATAGCGCTGAAAATGGGATTTGCTTTGCAGCAGCCGGGTCAAAGGGACGAAGAGCTGGATGAGAACGGCATTGCTTCCGATGCCTTGTTGCTGCGGCGAATCAGGTCTGGTGATAAAGGCGCCTTCGAACAGGTGGCAGTTTCTTATTTTCAGCCCGCCTGGAGAGTGGCCGCACGGGTTCTGCGTGATGATACGGAAGCTGAAGACGTAGTGCAGGATGTGTTTTTGAAAATCTGGCGCGACCCGCCGGACATTGACCGGAGCGGGTCGTTAAAGGCCTGGATCATTAGGGTGACGACGAATGCATCGATCGACCGGATAAGAAAAAAGCGGCCAATGCCGGTTGAAGAGCTGCCTGAGCGGATCGATCCGGCGGCAGATGCGGAAAGTGGATTGCAGGCGGGCCAGGCCGCTGAACATGTACGCACCGCAATGGAAGAACTGCCGGAGCGCCAGCGGTTGGCATTGATTTTGACTTACTACGAAGGCCTGGCGAACAAGGAAGCGGCGGAAATTTTGGAGGTAAGTGTTGATGCGCTTGAATCGCTTCTGGCGCGCGCGCGAAGGGCATTGAGAACGTCCATGGATGAAGTCTGGCAGGACGTTTTGGGGGAGCTTGAAAGAGTTTCAGCGGCTGATGGGCAATGGTGACTGTAATGAATGATGAAAAAGACAAATCGCGGCTGGAAGTGGTGTTGGCGGCATATGGCGCTGATCCGGCCAGGTGGCCCGAAGATGAACGGATTTCCCTGTTGCTTGAGGTTAAAGAAATTGAGCTGGAGCAACAAACCCGTGAGGCAAAGGAAATCGATTTCGTTTTGGGCGCGGCTCATGCGCCGGCGATGCCCCATGGGGCGATTGAGCGGCTTATGTCGAAAACCAATTCGGGCACCCAAAAATGCGCTGAAATCGTCGAGCTTTCGGCGCGCCGGGCAGCGCCGCCCAGACCCATGGTTTTAGAATTTTTGCCGGCCGGCGTGGCAATTGCTGCTTGCCTGCTTTTGGGTGTGTTCATTGGAACATCTCAATTTGCAGAACAGTATCTGCCGGTTGGCTCGATGGTTGCAGCAAACGAAGCCGATTTCCAGGATGACGGCATTTTGGACCTGAACGGTGATGGTTTTGAAGACGGAGAAGTGCTGTGAACGATAAAATCGGCAAACAAACAAAATCCAGCAAAACCACAGCGCCGCGCAAAAAAACAATGGCGGGAAAGTCCACGCGCAGCAGAAAGACAGCGAAGGCTTCTGCTTCAAGCACTGCCCCTGCAGATGACGAAACAATCACCACAGATAATGGCGGCGGAAACGGAGGCAATGGCGGCAACGGTGCGAAAACATCTCCTCAAACCACATCCGGCGGTTCTGGCAGGTGGTTGAAAATCGGCCTTGTGCTGTCGCTGATGCTGAACGCTCTTTTCATCGGTGCGATCGGCATGCGAATGTATCACGTCAAGCAGCATGGCGGCTGGCACCATGCCAGGTTCAGCCCCAATGTGCGCATGTTCTTGCGGGAATTGCCCCGTGAGCGCCGAAAAGAATTGCGCCAGAAGTTCCGTAAACTTCACCGCGAGATGCGTTCCAGCAGGCGCGATACAAGCCAGACAATGAGAGACATGTTTGAAGCTCTCAGCGCAGAAAACTACGACCGCGAAAAAATTGCTTCTGCCTTTGCCTCCTTGCGGCAGGCGCGCGATGCGAACGCCACCCAGCATGAGAAGTTCTTTCTCGCCATGATTGACAACCTAACTCCGGAAGAACGCAAGATAATGGTTGCGGCCATGGAACGGCGCATGAAGCGCCATGCGGAACGGCGCAAGAAATTCATGGAAAGGCGTAAAAGCCAGCGCGAATAGGGTAAGGGTCTTGACCCGACGGTTTACGCGACTTCTTTTTCGGCGTCAGCGTTAATTTTCTTGGCAACCAACGGCAATGTAATGGTGACAGTTGTGCCTTCACCCTGCACGCTGTCTATATCCAGCGTTCCGCCGTGCAGTTCCACCAATGAGCGCGAAATTGCAAGGCCAAGGCCTGAACCGCCACGGGACTTGGTGAGCTGATTTTCGACCTGTTCGAACGGGCGGCCAATTTTCTCAATATCGCGCTTGGCAATACCAATGCCGGTGTCGATGATTGCGATTTTTATAGTTTTGCCGGCCTTTTCAGCGCTCACGGTAACCTTGCCGCTGGAGGGGGTGAATTTCACCGCATTGGCGAGAACGTTGATGAGAACCTGCTTCAGGGCGCGGTCATCGGCTTTCAGCGTCAGGCCTTTCTTCACCTTCTCAACAATGGCGATATCGTCTTCAAAGGCGCGTGGTTTTACGATGCGCAAGGCATGCTCGATAACCGTGTCGAGGCGGCACTTGCCGACGTCGAGGCTCACCCGGCCAGCTTCAATCTTCGACATATCGAGTATGTCTGAAATCACATCCAGGAGATATTGGCCGGAGCGGTGAATGTCACGGGCATATTCAAGATACTTTTCAGAACCGATGGAGCCGAACATTTCTGTCTCCATAACCTCCGAAAAGCCGATGATGGCATTGAGCGGGGTGCGCAGTTCGTGGCTCATATTGGCCAAGAACTCAGACTTGGAGCGGTTGGCGGCCTCAGCGCGGGTCTTTTCTTCCTGGTAGTTGTCGGCGAGCTCAACGAGGCGCTGTTTCTGTGCTTCAAGCTCCATGCGGATTTTTTCCAGATCCCGCACCGTGTTCATCAGCTCTTTTTCTGATGTCAGAAGCTGCCCTTCATGCAGCTTGATGGGGGTGACATCTGTGCCAACCGATACAAAGCCACCATCCTTTGTGCGCCGTTCTGAAATATGCAGCCAGCGGCCGTCTTCGAGCTGCACTTCAAAGGTGTTACCTTCGCCGGTGTCGTCTTCTGCCTTGGGAATGCGCAGGCGCACCAGCGGCTCGGTGGAAGCTTTGGCGACTTCATCATAATGGGCGCCGGTTTGGCACACGCTTGCTGGCAGATTGTGGAACTGTTGGTAGATGGAGTTGCACATGACCAGCTTATTGTCCGCATCCCACAAAACGAACGCTTCGGAAATGTTTTCGATGGCATCGCGCAAGCGAAGCTCGGCCTCGCGGTTTTGTTTCACCGCAAGTTTCTGCTCGGTAATGTCGATGGCTATACCGACAAAGTGCGGGGCCTCCTGGTCGGCAGCCTCTGCCAGTTCTGCCCGCGCCCGCAACCACACCCAGTGGCCATCCTTGTGGCGCATGCGGAATTCCTGGTCGATATTTGTAAGACCGGAACGCAGCATGTTGTCGACAATCTTGTCCATGCGCGGGTCTTCAGGGTGCAAGAGATCGGAGACCTCACCGTAAGACAAAAGCTCGCCGCGCGGTTCAAGCCCAAGCATATCGAACATGGATTTTGACCAGAAGATATGTCCGCGTGCGATATCCCAGTCCCACAGCCCGCACCGGCCACGGTCCAAAGCCTTGTCGAGGCGCTCTGTGGCCATCGCCAATGTCTTGTCGGCATCGTCGGCGCGCTCTGACTGCCAGTGGAAGGCGGCGCCAATCAGCAGCAATACAAAACTGGTGGTAATGAACAAAGAACTATAGGTGCGCGATTGGTTCCACCATCCGGCAAGCACATCGTCACGTGCCTGGAGGACCGCAAGCGTGCCCGGGTGAGGGGTAAGTTCGCGCAGGATAACGAAAACATCGCGGCCATCGGGGAGCACAATTTCCATCATGCGTCCATCAGCGGTGCGGTCGACTTTCGGCCGGCCATTGTCAATCAGCGTGCGCAACCGAACCCCGGCATAACCCGCATCAGCAGGATAGGTGGCAACGACAATGCCGGCGAGGTCGGTTGCAAGGAAGATGCGTCCACTTTCAATGGCATCTATTGAAAGCGCATTTTGCAAATCGTCATTAAGCGGTGCGCGCGGCGTTGAACGGGTTTGCAGTTCACGGGCAAACCCTCGCGAAAGGGTGACTGCTGCCAAGTCTGCATGGAGAGCTGCAATCTTGCGCTGCTCACTCAAGGTGGCGGTGTAGTCGGTGATGATCCGGATTAGGATTGCGCCTGCGAGAAAAACGATAAAAACGCCGATAAGAATTGCGATCAGCCGGCGTAGCGTGCGCTCCTTAACGGCCAGACTTTTCCACGGCAAGGCAGAAAACGGCACGGTCAGGGACCTGTCCTTTACAAACAGTTCGCCGAGTTTCGCCTTCGCCACTTTGTTCCCCTTATGATTGGCCAGATGCCAGGCTAATCCTTGGGTACATTGATTCGAAGTCGAAGTGATTTGTCTAGACTTCTTAACGAAAGGTTACCAATTTATGATTGAAATCACGCATCCAGAGTCTTTGTGACAATCTCAAACAAGTCTTTCGACAGTTTTTCGGCTGATTTGATGCGTTCCAGCTCCGCTTTGGCCAGGCCGCGGCGGCCTTGTTCAAGTGTCTTCCACGACCTCAGTGCGCCAGCCAGCCGGGCGGCAACCTGCGGATTGATTTTGTCCAGCTCAAGAATGACCTCAGCAAAAAGAGCGTAACCGTCGCCTGAGGGATCGTGGAATGCCGGCGGATTGCCAATTGCGAACATACCCATCAGCGCGCGCACCTTGTTGGGGCGCTTGAGGGAGAACGCTTCATGGCTCAAAAGGGAACGTACATGATCAACCGCACCTTCACCTTCCGCCATGGCATTAAGGCCCAACCATTTGTCCACCAGTAAATGGTTGTGGCGGTTCTTCTCATAAAAGGCTGAAAGTGCCGCTTCGCGCTCTGGGCCTTCCTGGCGCGCAAGCAACGAAAGGGCTGCCATTTCATCGGTCATATTGGTGGCAGAAGAAGCCTGTTCGGCAGCTAGCGCTTTGCCCAGTTCTGGCGCACCGGTAATAATGTAAGCCAGCGCCAGGTTGCGCAGCTCCCTGCGTCCGCATCCGGCAGGATCGGGTCGGTAGGGCTCATTGCTCGCCAGCGAGGCATAGAGATTTTCAAATTCGGAAAGAAGGTCTCCGCCAATCTTTGCCTGCAAGCATTTCCTGGCGTCATGAATGGCGCCAGGATCGACATCTTGCACAATATATGAAGCAATTTCGGATTCACCTGGCAAATTGAGCAAAAACGCCCGGTAATTGTCTTCCAGGTCTGGCTCGGCAAGAATCTTGGCAAAACTTTGCGACAGCGCACCATCTGGTGATGGCTCATTTCCCTGGCGAATTTGATCAACAAGCGCGGCAAGATGAGCCCGTGCCCAGCTACGGCCCGCTTCCCAGCGGTTGAACGGGTCAGCGTCATTTGCGAACAGAAACAGTTCTTCATCACTGTTCAGATTGTTCTTGAGAATAATGGGGGCGGAGAAACCCCGGTTGACGGAAAGAACCGGCTTTTCAGCAACATTTTCCAACACAAATTCTGCCTTGCTATCTTTCAGCTCCAAAAGGGTTTCGGGAACAAGCTCTTCGCCGTTCGATCCGATAAGCCCGGTCAGAAGTGGGATGAGCTGTGGTTCCTTTTCATCCTGGCCGGGAGTAGGCGCGGTTTCCTGCTTGACTATCAGTGTGAATGTCTTTGCGTCTTCGTTATAGGCGCCTTCAACGCTTACATGGGGCGTTCCGGCCTGTTCGTACCAGCGGAAGAACTGGTTCAAATCGCGATCACAGGCTTCGGCCATGGATGAGATGAAATCTTCAACAGTTGCCGCCTCGCCGTCATGGCGTTCGAAGTAAAGATCCATGCCCTTGCGGAAGCCGTTCTTACCCAAGAGCGTTTGAAGCATGCGGCAAAGCTCTGCGCCTTTTTCATAGACAGTGGCAGTATAGAAATTGTTGATTTCAATGTATGAGGCAGGTCGCACCGGATGGGCGAGGGGCCCTGCATCTTCGGGGAACTGGTCGTGGCGAAGGCGCAACACATCGGCAATGCGCTTTACCGGGCGTGAGCGGATATCGGACGTAAACTCCTGGTCGCGGAAAACCGTGAGCCCTTCTTTCAGGCACAGCTGAAACCAGTCCCGGCAGGTGATGCGGTTGCCCGTCCAATTGTGAAAATACTCGTGCGCAATAATCGCTTCAATGTTCACATGATCCATATCAGTGGCGGTTTGCGGGGTGGCGAGAATGTACTTGTCGTTGAAGATATTCAGGCCCTTGTTTTCCATGGCACCCATATTGAAGTCACTGACCGCGACAATCATGAAGATATCGAGATCATATTCCAGGCCAAACCGTTCCTCGTCCCAGCGCATGGAGGTTTTCAGCGAATCCATTGCCCAATCGCAACGGTCTTCGTTGCCCGGCTCAACATAGATAACAAGGTCCACTTCCCGCCCGCTCATGGTGGTGAACGTGTCTTTGAGCGATGCTAGGTCTCCGCCGACTAGGGCGAAAAGGTAAGAAGGCTTTGGAAACGGGTCTTCCCAAATAGCGAAGTGTCGCTCGGTTCCGGCAACTTCTCCGCTATCTAGCAGGTTCCCGTTTGAAAGCAGCACCGGCGCGTCAGAACGGCGTGCCTCAATGCGAACGGTGTACTTTGCCAGAATATCCGGGCGATCAAGGAAATACGTAATGCGCCGGAAGCCTTCCGCCTCGCACTGTGTGCAATAGATACCGTTGGAGCGGTAGAGCCCGGACAATTCAGTGTTTTCATCAGGATTACACGTGGTCTCAATATCCAGGGTAAAGGGCTGGTTGAGCGGTGTCTTGATTGTCAGGCTTTGCTCATCAAGCTCATATTCTCCTGCCGCAAGCGCAACCCCATCAATCGCCAACCCCGTAAGCTCAAGCGCTTCACCGTCCAGTTTCAGTGGCGCTGAGGGAACCGCATCATTGGGCCGCATGGAAAAGCGCGCATTTACCCGCGTGTTTTGAGGCGCAAGGCGGACATCAAGCTGGACCTCGTCAATAAGCCACGGGCTCGGTGCATAGTCCTTCAGGTTAATCGTGCGGTGTGTTTCCGTGCGCATAAAGCGGGCTCCTAGGGTCAAGACTCAATCAGGATTGGGAGCGTGGTATGAGGCGAAATCGCCCATTTTGGCGTTGCAGAACCTTGAATGGGTGCCACCCTTCCTTCGGTTCTGCTCCTGGAACTGAACGATTTCGCCTCATACCACGCTCCCAATCCTGATTGAGTCTTGACCCTAAGCAATTTGTTGTGGCGGCACGTTAAAGCCTTGTGCCGTGGGTTCAAGTGGAAAAAGCAACGGTTCACGGGAAACGAATTCACGAGAATTCAGTTTGTGTTTGAGGTGAATTTTTAGATGTTCGTGGCCGAAAAATAATCTTTTTATTAACCCTAGTTCGCAACGGGTTTTTAAACATGAAAGGTCAAAGTAGGGTTCGGGCAGCTGGGAGACCCATGAAATTCACTGCCCTGGGTGAGTTGAGTTATTCAGTTAAGGGGCTTGAATTATGGTCAGTCACGACGAAACCGGCGTATTCGGCAAAATCAGGCGCGAAAAGCCGTTCGAAGAAGACACCGCTGCAGAAGATAAATCCTCAGAAGATGCGCACAATGACGATCCTGCCAAGGAGGCAAGTTTGGCATTTGATGAGGACGATGGCGGCGTCGTTGGGCAAGCTGCCGAAACTGATGAAGACATCACAATGGAAGATGGTGATGAGGAAAAGGACGATGAGGATTCCTCCGACGAACATGCTTCTGTAATAATTGTGCCTCCCGAACCAGCTCCGGTGCATGACGACAAACCAGCTTTTGGCAAACGCGAAGGTTTCACGCCTGATATCAGCGCTTTTGGAGCTCAAGACGATGGTGACAGTGAAGATGGGGAAGTTACCGGTGCGGCGGACGATTTGACAGAGATGTCTGCAGCGCAGGACGAACCATCTGATGAAGATGCCGCATCTGATGACAAAGACGATGCCCTGGAAAGCTCCGAAGAATTGAATGACGCGGTTTCCGAGAGCGATGACACGCCAGAAGCCGATGAGGATGACGCGCCAGAAGCCGAAGAGAATGAGGCAGCCGCAGAGCTCACCGAAGAGCCTTCAAACGAAGCCCAAACTTCGATGATGATGATGCCGGAAATGGACATGGAAGCAGAAAATTCCCTTTCCGATGCAGACAAATCCGAAGAAATGAATGCTGAGACCGAAGAGCCAGCTGAGCCTAAGTCTGAAGACGAGGTTTCCTCAGAAGAGCCTGAAGAAGAAACCGCCGAAGATGAAACGCTTCAGGATGAAATGGCTGATGTGGACGATAATGATGAAGAGACGCCGACTCTTGATGCAGCGGACCCTGTAACTGAAGACGAGGCTCCGGCGGAAGAAAAAGCCGATGCGGGCGATGACGATGAAATGCCAGCGCTTGATGTAGCGGAAGCAGCGGCTGAAGACGAAGCGCCGGTGGAAGAGCAGGCCGCATCCAGCGATGAAGTTGGAATGCCGGCTGGTGATGGCGCAGAAGCTGTTGCCGAGGACGATAAGCCAGTAGAGGAAATGAGCGACGAGGTGTTCGCGAACGAACCTGCGGAGATGGAAGTGATTCCTTCAGAAACCGTACAGTTGGCTCCTGAATTAGAAGGCATCGATGAATCGATGGATGAAGCTGAGTCCGTTCCGGCAAACTTTGCCGACAGCATGATAGAAGGGCTGCCGGTCGGTCTTTTCCAACTTAATTCCGAAGGAAGGCTTATCTGCGGGAACGACAAGTTTCTTGAGCAGTTCGGCCTGGCAAGCGCGGAAGAGTTTGTAGCTTCGGTGGAAAGCGGCGAAGAAGGTGAAGATTCTTCCGCACGTAAATTCATGGAGCAGCTAGCCGGAACTGCTGAGCAAGGTGGTGGCGCCGGATTTACAATGGAGCATCCTGACGCCAGCTTGAACAGCCAGTTCACCGTCTGGCTGACGCCCCTTGGCGACCATTGGAACGGTTGCATAATTGCCGGTGAGATGGCCGCTGCGCAAAAGCTGGAAATGGAGCAATCTGATGAGGGCAATGAAAAGCTAAGCGCTGCCCAATCGGAACTTTTGACAGTTATCAGCCATGAAATCCGCACGCCGATGAATGGCATCATCGGCATGACCGATTATCTGGAAAACACTGATCTTGGCAAAGACCAGTTGCGTTACACTTCGGTCATCCGCCAGGGCGCGGAAAGCCTGTTGTCGGTCATCGACAACATTTTGGATTTCTCAGCCATCGAAAGCGGTGAACTGACCCTGGACCCCGCAGATACCGAGCTCCACAGGCTGGTTGAGAAAGTGATTGAAAACCACACAGTGCCCGCACGCGAAAAGGGCCTGCAGATTGGCGTGGCGATTGACCGCCATGTGCCCGCCAACGTGGGCGTTGACGGCAAGCGGCTCGGTCAGGTGCTGAACAACATGTTCGACAATGCTGTGAAGTTCACAAATTCGGGCGGTATTTTGCTGGAGGTTGCCGAACTTTCCAGGGAAGACAGCGCCTCTACATTGAGGTTCACCGTTTCTGACACCGGCGCTGGCATTGCTGAAGACATGCAAGAAAAAATCTTCAGCGGCATTTCGGCTGAAGAAGACGAAAGCGAAGAGGTGCACAAGAGTGCTCGTCTTGGCCTGTCGATTGCCAAGGCAGTGGTTGAGCAGCTTGGCGGCGAAATCAAGTTGCATTCCATTCCCGGCGAGGGCTCTACCTTCTCGTTCGATGTCACGCTTGATGTGGTCGAAAGCGAAGAAGAAGACAGTGATGCCCATGAGCGCGACTATGCACTTTCGGGCCGCCGTATTCTTGCGGTCGACGATTCTGCCATCAACCGCATGGTTCTGGCCCGTCAGCTTGAGGGCCTTGGCATGCGCCCGACAGTGGTGCCGTCAGCATCAGAGGCTTTGCATTCGCTTACCCAGGCGCGGGAAATCGGCGATCCGTTTGAAATCGCCATCCTTGATCACCTGATGGCTGGCGTTGACGGCGTTGAGCTTGGCGTGCGGATTCGCGATATGAGCGAGTTTGCCGACATCAAGCTTGTTCTGGCCTCATCGGCCGGCCCCATGGAGGCAGACCGCAAGTTGCCGAGCAACGCATTCGATGCCCTTCTTTCCAAGCCTCTGCGCCCAACCGTTACGACGGCTGCCCTTGCTGCGCTTTATGATGATGGCAGCGGGGAAGCCAATGTTTACAACCTCGGTGTGCAATATCGTGGTTCTGCCGCTGGCGGCGGCTCGGCGCCAACAGGACAGGTAGAAGAAGCGCGCCGTGAAACTGTTCGTGAACAGGCGGCCAAGCTGATGAAACTGTTCGGCGGTCCGGGCGGTGAAATTCCCGAAGAAGAGCCTGCACAGGAGGCCGCCGGTTCCACCGGTTCGACCAAGAAAAAGCGGTCTGGCCGCAAATCATCCAAACCTCGCATTCTGGTTGCTGAGGACAATCACGTGAATCAGCAACTTGCCGAGCTTATTCTGGTCACCAACGGCTACGACGTGCAGATCGTCGAAGATGGCGTCAAGGCGGTTGAGGCTGTCCAGGAGGACGAGTTCGATTTGGTACTGATGGACATTCAGATGCCGAACATGGATGGCTTGGAAGCCACCCGGGAAATCCGCAAGCTGGAAGGCGATGCAGGCAAGCTGCCGGTCATCGCGCTGACCGCCAATGTTATGCCGGGCGATGCCGATATTTGCTTCGAAGCGGGCATGAACTCTTATGTGGCAAAACCGGTGCGCCAGGATTTGCTGCTGGAAGAAATGCGCAAGTTTATCGATGCAGATAAGAAGAGCGCTGCTGGCAAGGAACTTTTCGGCGCAGCGTAATCTGCGTTAAAACAATGGTTTAAGTCGTCACCGCGTCGGGCTGTTTTTCCGGCGCGGCTGCGGCGAAGGCTTCCATTCCGTTGCAGGTTTTCTCAACACGACGAATGCGCGGGTAAGGGGCAAGGTCAACCTCGAACCGGTGCGCGTTGTAAATCTGCGGAATGAGGAATGCGTCCGCCAAACTGGGCGTCTCTCCTCGGCAATACCCGCCATCGTCTATGACCTGTTCCATCGCATCAAAACCTTCCCTTATCCAATGGGCATACCAGGTCTTGGCAATGGTTTCCTGGTCGTGGTTCAGGGTTTCCTTGAGGAACCGCAAGACCCGGGCATTGTTCAACGGGTGGATATCGCAAGCCACCATTTGCGCCAAGGCGCGAATATCGGCGCGGGCAAGTGGGACTTCCGGTATCAGGCGTGGATTTGGATGCATCTCATCGAGATATTCGCAAATCGCCATGGACTGGGTGATTTTCGTGCCGTCATCCAAAACCAGAAGCGGAACGAAACCTTGCGGATTGATTTCCCGGTAGGCCGGCTCATTGTGCTCCAGGCGGGCAGGGGAGATGTTTATGAAAGTACGCTCCGCCTCCAATCCTTTCAGGTTGAGAACAATCCGCACCCTGTAGGCTGCAGATGACCGCCAGAAATCATAAAGCTCCATAGGAACTATTCCTCCTCTTGCCCCGCCTTGTTTCCTGTCCCCTCCAAATCGCCTGCGCACACGGTAAGCTTTAATACCAGCCGCTCAAATTGTTCCTTTTCCTCCCGTGTCAGCGCCCCCAGAAGCTGCGCGTTAAAGGCAATCGCATCAGGTGCGATGTTGGCGTACATGTCCTTGCCCTCATCGGTGAGGGTGAGGAAATGTTCGCGCATATCATGAGGGTTGGGTTGGCGAATAACGAGATTGCGCTCCTCAAGGGTTGCAACAGCCCGGCTCACCTTGCTCTTGTTCATCTTGGAGTGGTTGCCCACATCCCGCGCCGTCATTGACCGGAACTGGCCAAGGGTTGCGATGACCCGCCATTCAGGAATGGTGATTTTATATTCTTCTGCATAAATGCGCGATAGAGCCTTGCTCACCAGTTCGGAAAGCCAGTTCAACCGGTAAGGTAGAAAGGCTTCCAGGCGAAGGGTGGTTTGACCGGCCGCGCCGCCCGGTTCATTTTTGTGTTTTGCTGTCATTTGCCGCGACTGTAACGAGTTTTCAGGTGCGCCGTAAACATGCATTTGCACACGGGATGGGGCGGACTTGACGAAAATGGTTTCAAATGCAACTAATGACCGCCTCCCCAATATGGCGAGCTCAGGGCCTCGTGCGCTGAATCTCAGCAGGCCCTAAACAAAGGGGGAACCGACTATGGCGTCCAATGAGTTTTTCTCGTTTCCGATTGTAGAAGGCCTGGCGTCGCGCCAGGCACATTGCGACCTGCCGGAAGGAACATTCGAGCGTGAAATGGGCAAGGAAGGGTTCTTCGGGCCCGCTTGTCATATGTATCACACTCATCCACCGACAGGATGGACAAGCTGGCAAGGCCCGCTCAAACCGCGCGCGTTCGATCTCAACAAAACCATGGATGATGCATCATCGCCCTGGAAAGCGGGCATGGTGCTGAAAAACGCTTCGGTGAAAATGCGTATCTGGGCATTTGACGGCAAAATGGATCATCTGGTGCGCAATGGCGACGGCGATGAGCTGTTGTTTGTCCACCGTGGCGCAGGGCACCTTTATTGCGACTATGGTCATCTGGAATTTGCAAAAGGCGACTATATCGTTTTGCCACGCTCAACGAGTTGGCGCATTGAAACCAGCGCGCCAGTGGAGATACTGCTGATTGAAAGCTCAAATGGCTCTTATAAAACACCTGACAGGGGCATGGTCGGCAAGCATGCGGTTTACGATCAGGCCATGTTTGCAACGCCGAAAATTGATGAAGCGTTCAAGGACCAATATTCCGAATCTGAAGAATGGCAGGTGCTGATCAAGCGGGTCAACGAGATTTCAACGGTAACCTATCCGTTCAATTCGCTTGATGCGGTCGGTTGGCATGGCGACCTCTCGCCGGTTAAGCTGAATGTGAAAGATATTCGACCGCTCATGTCGCACCGGTACCATTTGCCGCCGTCAGCTCACACCACCTGGGTGGGCAACAGGTTCGTCATTTGCACGTTCGTGCCACGGCCGTTCGAGAGCGATCCGGGCGCGCTGAAAGTGCCCTTCTTCCATAATAATGATGATTATGACGAGGTCATTTTCTATCACGATGGCGACTTCTTCTCGCGCGACAATATTGGTCCCGGCATGGTCACATGGCACCCGTGCTGGTTTACCCATGGGCCGCACCCGAAGGCCCTGAACGCCATGTACGAGCAGAAAAAGCCTGCAACCGACGAATATGCGGTTATGCTGGATACCCGCGATGGCCTTGAAACGGGCGATGCGGCGGAAGCATGCGAAGTTAAGGAATATTCTGAAAGCTGGCTGGTTAGGGACGGCCCGGTTGCCGCGCCAAAAATTCCGCGCCAGGCGGCAGAGTGAAACATTTAAATAGAAAGACAATCCATGAAGCTCGCCACCTTGAAAGATGGCACGCGCGATGGCCAGCTCGTGGCCGTCAGCGATGACCTTGCCCGCTGCACTCCCGCGGGAAAACACGCCTCATCATTGCAGCAAGCGCTCGATGATTGGAAAGAAATTGAGCCCGGTTTGCGGGATTTGGCTGAACGCATTGACCTCGGCCAAATCGAAGGGGAACCGTTTGACCAGACCCAGGCCCTTTCACCATTGCCCAGGGCTTTTCAGTGGGCGGACGGCTCCGCCTACGTGAACCACGTGGAACTGGTGCGCAAAGCGCGCGGGGCGGAAATGCCGGAAAGCTTCTGGACCGATCCGCTCATGTATCAGGGCGGTTCGGACACATTTCTTGCTCCCCGCGAAGACATAAAAATGTGTGATGAGGCCTGGGGCATTGATTTTGAGGCGGAAGTTGCCGTAGTCACCGCTGATGTGCCCATGGGGTGCTCTGTAGAACAGGCTAAAGACGCCATCCGCCTGGTAATGCTGGTGAATGATGTCTCATTGCGCGGTCTCATTCCAGGTGAACTTGGTAAGGGTTTCGGCTTCTTCCAGGCCAAGCCCTCGTCTGCCTTTTCACCGGTTGCGTTAACGCCAGATGCCCTTGGGGATGCATGGGATGGGGGCAAAATCAGTCTGCCGCTCTTGTCCTATCTCAATGACAAGCCTTTCGGAAAGCCCAATGCTGGCATTGATATGACGTTTGATTTTCCAACGCTGATAGCCCATGCGGCGAAGACACGCCCACTTGGGGCTGGAGCGATAATCGGTTCGGGCACCATCTCCAACAAGCGCGATGGTGGGCCGGGACAACCCTTATCCCAAGGGGGTGATGGTTATTCGTGCATAGCTGAGCAGCGGATGATCGAGACAATTGAAACCGGCGAGGCTAAAACACCTTTCATGCGTTTTGGAGATACAATCCGCATCGAAATGCTGAACTCAAAGAACGAAAACATTTTTGGTACAATCGACCAGCGGGTCGTGAAATATGAAGGAGCCTGACCCAATGGCAAAATCATTTGCATCAACCGGTGATATGGAAGCAAAGACCATCACCTTTGCCGAAATCGGGCCGGGCCTGCATGCCTTCACCGCAGAGGGCGATCCGAACACAGGGGTCATCATCGGCGATGACAGCTGCATGGTTATCGATACCCAGGCAACCCCCGCCATGGCGCAGCAGGTGATCGAGAAAATCCGCTCAGTAACCGATAAGCCCGTGAAATATGTGATTTTATCTCACTATCACGCTGTTCGGGTGCTGGGGGCTGCGGCCTATGAGGCAAGCGAGGTTATTGCCTCTGAAATCTGCCGGTCCATGGTTGCAGAGCGTGGCCAGGAAGATTGGGATTCTGAATTTGGACGTTTCCCGCGCCTTTTCCAGGCCGCTGAAAGCATTCCCGGACTCACTTGGCCAACCATGACGTTTGATGGCCACCTGACCCTTTATCTCGGCAACCGTCGGGTTGATCTCATGCATCTGGGCCGCGCCCACACCGCCGGGGATATTGTTGCCTGGGTGCCTGATTCCCAGGTGATGTTTTCCGGCGATATTGTTGAGTACAAATCCGCCTGCTATTGCGGTGATGGCCATTTCAACGATTGGCCCGACACTCTCGACAATGTGGCCATGTTTCAGCCTGAGGCGCTGATGCCCGGGCGCGGTGATTCGCTTGTTGGCGCGGACATGGTTCTTGAGGCGGTGGATTTGACCAGCGGCTTTCTAGAAGACACTTACGGGCCGGTTGCGCGCGGAGTTGCCCGCGGGGCATCGCTCAAAGAATGCTTTGATGAGACAACCGAAGCCATGCGCAAAAAGTACGGCGACTGGGCGATATTTGACCATTGTCAACCGTTTAATATCGCGCGGGCGTATGATGAGGCCCGCGGTATAGACACGCCCCGCATCTGGACAGCTGACCGCGACCGGGAAATGTGGGAGGCGCTGCAGGGATAATTCAGGGTGAGGAACTGACCATGGCGGCATACGAACACAAGGCAATTTATGAGTATGATTACAAGCGTTCGCCAGATCAGGATGCTTCTGAACCGGTGCGCCATCCGGTCATTGTGGTTGGTGCTGGCCCTATTGGGCTGGCAACGGCAATCGATCTTGGCCAGCGCGGAGTTCCGGTTGTGCTCCTGGACGATAATTCGCGCATTGGTGAAGGTTCCCGCGCCATCTGTTTCTCCAAACGCGCGCTTGAGGTTTGCGACAAGCTTGGCGTTGCCGAGCGTATGGTCGAAAAGGGTGTTACGTGGCAAGTGGGCAAGGTCTACCTGGAAGATGACGAGGTCTACTCCTTCGATCTTCTGCCCGAGGAAGGCCACAAGCAGCCTGCCTTTATCAACCTGCAGCAATATTACGTAGAAGCCTATCTGGTCGACAGGGCCTACGAGATCGATGAAATCGATTTGCGCTGGCTCAACAAGGTTGTTGCCGTGGAACACCTCAATGACGGTGTTCGCGTTGACGTGGAAACCCCTGACGGTATTTACCAGATGACCACCGACTGGCTGGTTGCCTGCGATGGTGCACGCTCTGAAATCCGCTCCATGATGGGGCTCGACTTCACCGGCAAGGTGTTCCAGGACAGATTCCTTATTGCTGATGTGAAGATGACGGCGCCGTTCCCGTCTGAGCGGTGGTTCTGGTTTGAGCCGCCGTTCCACAAGGGTTGGTCCGCATTGCTTCACAAGCAACCGGACGATGTCTGGCGCATTGACTTACAGCTTGGCCCGGAAGCTGATGCGGACGAGGAAACCAAGGTTGAAAACGTTGTTCCACGCCTGAAGAAAATGCTGGGCGGGGAGATCAAGTTCGATCTTGAGTGGGTCTCTCTCTACACATTCCAGTGCAAGCGCATGGAAAGGTTCATACATGGCCGGGTGGTGTTTGCCGGTGATGCGGCCCACCAGGTGTCGCCATTCGGCGCGCGCGGCGCCAACTCTGGCTTTGAGGATGCGCAAAATCTTGCCTGGAAACTTGAGGCCATTATCAAAGGGCAAACCGGCGCTGATTTGATGGAAAGCTATTGCACCGAGCGCGAGCTGGCCGCCGACGACAATATTGGCCATTCCACCCGTGCAACGGACTTCATTTCGCCGAAAAGCAAGATTGCCCGCACCTTCCGAAACGCAACGCTGAACCTTGCAGCACGTGCGCCGTTCGCCCGGTCCATGGTGAACTCTGGGCGTCTTTCAACCCCGTCGGCTTATGCAAATTCGCCCCTCAATATTCCCGACAATGTGGAGTTTGCCGGAGTTGCGAAGCTGGGCGCCGCCGCTGTGGACGCGCCTCTCAAAACCGGTGGGGGCGCGGACACCTGGCTGCTTGATGAGCTTGGAACCGGTTTTACGGCGATTGTGGTTGAAGATGGCGCCATTCCAAAAGAACTACCGGGAATGAGCGTGAAGGTGCTTGGCGACGATTTGCACGATGTCGAGGGCTTGTTTGCAGAGCGCTATGACGCCCAACCAGGCAACGTCTTCTTGTTCAGGCCGGACCAGTATATGTGCGCAAGGTTCCGCCAGTTCGACCCGGGCGAGTTGAAAGTGGCCTGCCAGCACGCGATGAAATCGGCCTAGGGCGCTAGAGGGAGGAAATCATGGAAAATCTCACCGTCACAACAAATCTTTCCGACCCGGACCGGTGCTACACAGCAATTATCGATGCTCACCGCGGCCTGAGTGAAGAAGATTCCAGCGAATTGAACGCCCGCCTGGTGCTGATTTTGGCAAACCATATCGGCGACAAGAATGTGCTGGATGAAGCCATTGTCCTTGCCCGCACCGATCTTGCCCCGGTGACATTACCGCCAGATAGTTGATCTCATAATGTAAGCTTGGCCGCATTCTTTCAATTATATGCATTTGCATGTAATATCATGGGTTCACAAGGGGGGAAGATGGTCCAGCGCGCCCGTTTTATCGACGGTTATCTGCCTTATTTGCTGATTCAGGCTGCCTTTCGCATGAGTGCGGGATTTCACAAGGTGCTTAAGGGCGAAGGCGTGCGTGAAAGCGAGTGGCGTGTGCTCGCAACCCTTTCAGGCAGCGCCGGCATGCGCATGAGCGAGCTGGTGGGCCATGTGCTTATCGGCCAATCCACCCTATCGCGCACCATTGACCGCATGGTGGCGAAATCCATGGTTTTCCGCAATCCAGACCCCTCTGACGGCCGGGCGCAACTGCTTATCCTTACCCCCTCAGGCCAGGCGCTTGCGGACAGGTTGACAGAGGCCGCGCGCGCTCATGAAGACGCCGATCTTGCCCACCTTGCGCCAGATCAACGCCGCTCGCTCGTGGACATGCTGTCATCGCTGTTTCCAGCCCTTGGTTTTGCTGAAGCAGGGCGCGAAAGTGACGAAACACCGTTCAGGATGCGGGTGCGCATGAAATAATATGCAAATGCATATAAATGAAGGAATGTACAGTGCAGGACCGAATCGAACACCGCTGGATTGAAGCCTTTCAAAAGGCATTGGCGATGAACGCGATTGCCCCGGGCGATCCGGTGGCAATTCTGTCGGAATCACAGTCCCGGCCCATCAATGTGCATTTGGCCGAACTTGCGCTCATGGGGCTTGGCACAAGGCCGTTCCATGTGGAATTGGTGACGCCACCGCAAACAGCGCCGGTTCCCGTGCGCTCCACCGGGGCCAGCCAATCCATATGCGGTCATGAAGGGGTTCTCGCAGCGCTCACATCGGTACCGGTGATTGTGGATCTCACCGTTGAAGGGCTGATGCATGCGCCCGAGCTGCCCGAGATTTTGAAATCCGGCGCGCGGGTCATCACAATTTCAAATGAACATCCCGATGCCCTTGAGCGCTTGCTGCCGACAGAAGAGCTGAAGGGGCAGGTTCTTTCCGCTGCCCGCCAATGCCGCAAGACAAAGGAAATGCGCGTCACCTCTGCTGCCGGCACCGACATGATTGTGAACATGGAAGGAGCCCAAACTGTTGGTGTTTGGGGCTATACCGACAAGCCCGGTACCCTTGCCCACTGGCCGGGCGGGGTGGTCGTCTCGTTTCCCAAATCCGGCTCCACCAATGGAGTGCTGGTTCTTGATGCAGGCGACGTCAACCTCACCTTCAAACGCTATCTGGAGCAGCCGGTGACCCTCACCATCAAGGACGATTTCGTCACTGATGTTTCCGGCGGCGGCACCGATGGAGAGCTGATGCGCCGATATCTGGCCTGCTGGGACGATCCGAACGCCTATGCGGTTTCCCATGTGGGGTGGGGCATGAACGAGGGTGCACGATACGAAGCTATGACTTTCTACGACCGCGAGGATTTCAACGGCACCGAAGTACGCGCCTATGCAGGCAACTTCCTGTTCTCAACCGGGGCTAACGAGTTTGCCGGAAGGTTCACGGAGGGCCATTTCGATTTGCCCGTACGCGGGTGCACCATATCCCTTGATGGCCGCGATGTAGTGAAGGACGGCGCTATTGTGTGGAGCGAATTCACATGAAGCCGGTCATTTTCTTCATTCACGGCATTGGCGGGGCAGGTGAGGCATTTGCGCGCCACGTTTCACACTTTTCCGATCGGTACACGCCCATTGGGTGGGACGTGCCGGGTTATGGCGGCAGACCCATGCCGGATGATATGAGCTTTGAATCCATCTGCCAGACGCTTATGGACGATCTTGATGCAGCGGGCGGTGGAAAAGCCATTTTGGTTGGCCATTCATTTGGCGGCATGGTTGCCCAGGTTGCTGTGCGGATGTTCCCAGAAAAGATCTCCGGGCTCGTTTTATGCGGCACAAGCACCGCATTCGGCTCGGCAGATGGCGAATTCCAGCGCAAGTTCATGGCAGCGCGGCTGGCGCCCCTTGAGGCGGGAAAAACTCTTGCTGATATAGCGCCTACGAGTATTCGCGGTCTTGCAAGCGATGACGCTGACGAGGAGGGCATTACGCTAGGCATAAAATGCATGAGCGAGGTTCCGGAGGCCACCTACCGGAAAGTCCTGGAGCTGCTCGCCGGGTTTGATGAACGGTCAAACCTCGCCAAAATCACGTGCCCAACGTTGCTGATTTCAGGCGAGAATGATGCCGCCGCACCAGCCCAGATGATGGAACGCATGGCCGGGAAAATTCCCGGTTCGAAATATGAGATGATGGCGGGTTGCGGGCATTTCATGGCCCTTGAGCGGCCCGATAAGTTCAATGCGATTATCGACACATTTCTGGAGGAGGCGAGTAATGGCTAGTAACGGCGCTGATGCTGCAATTTTTGATCCAGATGCCTGGCGGCTGACGGGCGAGGAAGCGGAAATTGCAAAGATTTCCCGCGAGCTGGGTGAAAGTAAATTCGCCGGGCGGGCCGACAAGTGGGACAGGGATGCCATTTTCCCAACCGAAAACTACAAAGACATGGCAGACGCTGGCCTGCTGGGCATTTGTGTTCCGAAGGAATATGGCGGATTGGGCGCAGGTTTCCGCGGCTATGCGATTGCAGCAGCCGAAATAGGCCGTTATTGCGGAACCACCGCGCTCACATGGAACATGCATGTCAGCTCAACCCTTTGGACGGGCGACCTTGCGGACGATCTTGCCCTCACCAGTGATGAACGCACCCAGCATCTTGCGCGGCGCGAATTGCACTACCGGCGCATTCTCGATGATGGCGCGATTTACTCCCAGCCTTTTTCCGAAGGCTCAGCCGCCGCCGCCGGCTTTCAACCATTCGCCACCAAGGCGGAAAAGGTAGACGGCGGCTACAAGATCAACGGCAAGAAAATTTTTGCCTCCCTTGCCGGCCATGCGGATTATTACGGCACCTTGTGCACCCTGCATAAAGAGGGCAAGCCGCCCTCGCGCGGGGACACCCTCTATCTGGCGGTTCCAAAGGAAGCAAAGGGCCTGCAGGTTGTGGGTGACTGGGACCCGCTTGGCATGCGCGGCACGGTTTCGCGTAACCTTTTGTTTGATGATGTGTTCGTCAGCGATGAAGAAGAGCTCATGCCGCAAGGGGTGTACTTCAAGGCCGCTTCTTCCTGGCCGCATATGTTCCTGACCCTTAGTCCGGCCTACCTTGGCATTGCCCAGGGGGCGTTTGACTTCACAGTAAAGTATTTGCGTGGTGAGGTGCCGGGAACACCGCCGGTGAAACGGCGCATGTATCCCACCAAGCAAATCGCCGTTGCGGAAATGCGCATCAAGCTTGATGCGGCAAAGGCCCTCTGGTTCCAAACTGTGAGCGAGGCAAGGTGCAACCCCACCAAAGAACAGGTGCTGCGCGCCTATGCGACCAATCACACGGTTATGGAAA
>JBPCVY010000059.1:0-16310 GCA_051010055.1 Hyphomicrobiales bacterium
GCCTGCAGCTGTGGAACTCAAGAGCTTTCTGCGGGAAATGTCCGTTTGAGGCATGAAACAATTCCTTCCAAAAAATGAGGTATCTTGTAAGCTAGATGGGCGCAGAATGGTGGTATTGCAATGGCAAAGCAGAACCCATATCGGCCGTTTGAGCCGTGTGATGCCCAAAAGGAACTCATTCCGGAGATTTCCGGCAATGACATTAACGGGCTGGGCGAGGGACGTGTGCGCCGGGCGCGTTACGTTTACTGGAATGATCCCGACACACTTGCCCATGGGGAAATGCAGCGCTGGTTCTACCAGAACGATCCTGAAAACGAGACCCTGAAGGAAGCCCGCGAAGAACGGGCAAGGGTAACCGGCATCGCATTACCGGAAATCGCCACTCAAAGAGCCGCACGCAGTGCAACGGAATGGACGCGATTGCTGAAAAAAGAAGCCGGCGGGCTTGATTTCGAAATGAATGGCATCACCGCTTTGAAGCCGGATTATCTGTTTGAAGGTTGTGAGTTGGATCATGAGTGGGTGATCATGATTGGCGTTGTCCACGACTATGATGAGATTAGCTGCGCGCCTAAAGACCGGGCAGGGGCAGAAGTGGTGCGCCAATATGGCAGGGCCATGCGCGGGGCTCTGGAGCTGGCCGGCTGGGTGCGCCGGCAAGGCTATGATGCTGAGGCGCATACGGGGCCTTTGGCATCGAAGCTGATGATGATCCCGCCAGCGATAGCGGCAGGATTGGGGGAGCTTGGAAAACACGGATCGCTTATCAACCGCGAGTATGGCTCAAGCTTCCGCCTGTCGGCGGTCACCACATCCATGCCCCTGGATGAAACCGGCGCGCCGCCACTATGGGTGGATGATTTTTGCGAAAACTGCCGGATTTGTGAGGATGCCTGCCCACCGCAAGCCATCTTTCAAGAAAAGCAGTTGGTGCGTGGTGAGCGGAAATGGTACGTCGATTTCGACAAATGCATTCCGTTTTTCAATGAGACTTTCGGGTGCGCAATGTGCATTGCCCAATGCCCGTGGAGCCGGCCAGGGGTTGGCCCAAGGCTGGCAGACAAGCTTTCCCGGCGCAAAGAACGGCTGGAAGCGCCCGGCGCCTGATTCTGCTAAACTTTGCCCGCGGTCAGTTCAAATCGATTGTGATCGTTGTCGAGCACCCGCAGTTCTCTTTGTCCTTCTGGCAATAGGCCTTTGGCGGCTCATCCGTTACCGCCAAAGAACAACAGCCATCGCATTCGATTGTTCCCTTGCCTGAGCGGGTGTTTCCAGTTTTTGGCGACTGGAAAACCGCGCGCTTTTTGGACGTGCGCCGCACTTTGTAGCCGCGTGAAAGCTGTAGCTGGTTATTGCGTTTCACCGAGACGCCCTTTGGCAGTTTGCCGACAACTTTAACCTTGTCCACGCCTGGGGCGGGCGTCGCCGTCAAGCTTTGAGACTGGCCGGGTACGGCAGCACCAAAGAGCAGATAAAGGCCCACTCCGGCGATGACAGCGATACTGACTGAGGTCCAATTCATTGGCTGTCCTCCATGAGTTTGAGTGCAGCCATCTGGCGGGCTGGCCCGGAAATGTCATGGTTTGCCAAGGAGCGCGCGGCGTTGGCGCAGCGCGCCAAAATGGCGAGACTTGAACCTTTCCCGCCGATAGCCTTTTGCGGGCAGTATAGCATATTTGGAGAAAACCGGCCCTGAGGGCCCGTCAAGCCTAGTTAACCGCCTCTTTCACATCGCTTAAGATGAGCCTTTCAAGGGCCGGGCTGCGCGATAACGGGGTGCAGAGGAGAACATCACTGCGCCCGCATGCGGCAACTGCTTCGGGCACATCGCCTGCGCCGTGCATGCCTTCGCCAACAAACAGTCCCGCAACCACCAAAGGGCCGGGCAGGTTTGCCAGCTGGTGGGCAAGAAAAGGGGGCTCTTCAAGATAGGCGCAGTGTACGGCCCTAAAACCGGAACGCGCAGCCAATCTCTTCGCCACCGCCTCTGTTGCCAGGCGCGATTGAGGGCTTTTGGCTGACCCATGGGCGGCCAGCAATAGAGTTGCATCATTTATGGGAAGCCTGGCATCGGCAGCTGTTTGCCTGCAAAGGCGCTCAACAACTCCCGGCAGGCCAGGATTGAGCCCGAGGGGGCGCAAAACTTTCACCTCGGAACTTTCGCCACTTTCTCCCATGGCCAAGGCGCGCGGAATAGCCTGGTTCACGTAATAGCCATCGCTCATGAATAGCGGATAAACCAGAATGGATTCTCCGGCCAGTTGGGACGGCATATCCTCAATTTTCGGGGCGCCGCGCACAAAGCACGGCTCAACCCTGCCAAACTGTCTGCCGCGGCGGATTTTCCGGGCAAGCCTGTGCACAACCTCATCATCACCGCGCCCGCCGCATTCGCCATGGGCGGCAAGCAACAACGTGGGGAAGGGCACGACCTTAGTGGCTGGTGCCTTCGGAGAATGTAATCTTGTTCCAGACATTGTACTTTCCTGAAGGCTTCGACATGGGGATGCGCTTGACCTCTTCCAGGGTTTTTGCGTCATAGATGACGATGGCTCCGTCTTTCTCCCAAATTGAAGCAATGGCGTGGCTTCCATCCCGGTCGAACTCAATGTGGGCGGCGGTTTTCCCCGGGGCAGGGCGCAAGGTTTTCACAATTTCAAGGGTGCGCTTGTCGATAACGTGCAACACGTCCTTGTTGGCGCCAAAGAACACGTCAGTCCACGCATATGGCGAGTTTTCATGGCTGCGCATAAAAAATCCCGGACCCTTGGTTTCGATTGTTTTGATTACGCTCCAATCGGTAAGGTCGATCACTGTGATGCGCCCTTCCTTCAGATGGGGCGTTGCCATGACCTTGCGGCCCTCATAATCCCAGGCAATGCCAGAGCCCAAATGGGGCAGGCCGGGAAGTTCGATGCGGGCAATATCCCTTCCCACATTAAGGTTCACCACAATCGCCGCCTTGCCACGCGCTGAACCGATAAGATGGCGGTAGGGTGGATCGAAGAAGAAATCATCAATCGGCTCCGGCACCTCTATTCGCCTGTGCGCGAACAGGCCAGAGGAAGAAGCCAGGCCCTCAACCATGCCCTTTTCGTGGGAATGCACGAGGCCTTCGAAAACCGGTTCGGCATTCGGGTCGGTGGATATTTCCCAGATTTCCGCAACATCTTTCAGGGCCGCAATGAAGCTGTTGCGCTGGGGCGCCTGATAAACTGCCGATACGCGCGAAGAATTACCCTTGCGGTCAGCAACCTGAAACACCTTCTCAACGCTCAAATCTTCCGTTGAGAGAATAACGAGGGTGTGGGGCAGGTAGTTGGCCACTGCCAGATGCTTGCCATCGCGGGAAATGGCGATATTGCGCGAGTTGATGCCGGCGCGCACTTCGCCGACAACTTCCAGCGACCAGATATCGTACTTCATCACCCAACCGTCGCGGGACATAAAAAACACATAGCGCCCGCCGGGGGTGAATTTCGGCCCGCCATGAAGCGCATAGCGGGTAGGGAACCTGGTAACCGTTTCAAACGTGTCGCCGTCCATAATGGTGGCGTGATGGTCGCCGGTTTCAACGACCACGAAGAGGTTGAGCGGGTCTGCGTCAAAAACCGGCTTGGTTGCGTTGGTCGCGGCCTCGTTCAGGGTGCGGCTTTCGGCAATGTCCTGCTCAGTCCAGGTGGGGGCGATCTTTGGGACTTTATAGATATAGGCCACAAGTGCGTCGACATCCGCATCAGAAAGCGCATCCCCAAAGCCGGGCATCTGGGTGCCGGTGCGCCCATGGGAGATTACCTTTGCGGCCTTTTTCTTGCGCAAACGGCCAAGGTTAGACGGCAAAAGCGCGGGGCCTGTTCCACCAAGGCGTTCGGCGCCATGGCATGAGGCGCAGTGCTCGCCATAGAGCGCTGCGCCATCTTCGCCTGCAAACGCATTGAGCGCCAAAAGCGGTAAAAGGAACGCGGCGCAAGTGCTAGCCAGCCATTGCTTCATGGCGCGCTCCTCTAAATCGTGTCACTTCCAGCCGGTCGTGATGGTGTGTCAGGCCGATTTCGGCATCGGTGAGGTAACAGGCGGGGTCTTCTGCCCAGGCATCGCCGGTGAGCTGTTGCGCCCGCACCCGCGTGTTTCCGCCGCAAATATCAAAGAATGCACACTCACCACATCTTCCTCCAATCTTACGCGGGCGTTGCTTCAGGCCGGCCATAATCGGGTCCGAGGTATCGGTCCAGATTTCAGAAAATGGCCGTTCCTTCACGTTGCCAAGCGGGTAGTGCCACCACATTGTGTCAGGATGAACAATGCCCAGATTGTCAATATTGGCGACGTTGCAGCCAGATGAGTTGCCACCCCATTGGGCAAGCTTCCCGCGGATATGCTCTTCAAGCTCGGGGAAGTTCTTGCGCACCCAAAACAGGAGATAAACACCGTCTGCATCGTTGTTGCCGGTAACAATCTCGCGCGTTCCGCCGCCCAACGCATCTTGCCAGGCATAGTCAAACAGCATGTCCATAAACGCGCGCGTGCGCTCGCGGCGGGCATCATCGGCGCGGTTCTTGTTGCCCCGTCCGGCGTAGACAAGGTGAGAGAGGTAGAATTTCTCAACTCCTTCATCTTCCGCCAGCTTCAACAACTGAGGCAACTCATCCGCATTATCCATGGTGGCGGTAAAGCGCATGCCCACCTTGATGCCGTTTTCGCGGCACAGCCTTATGCCGTTCAATGCGGCGTCAAACCCGCCATCCATGCGGCGGAACTCGTCGTGGGTCGCGCGCATGCCATCAAGGCTGATGCCCACATAGTCGTAACCAATATCAGCAATCTGTTTGATGTTTTCCCGGTCAATGAGCGTGCCGTTTGAAGAAAGGCCAACGTAAAAGCCCATATCCTTTGCGCGCCGGGAGATATCAAAAATGTCGGGCCGCAAAAGCGGCTCGCCGCCGGAAAGAATTAGCACGGGTACCTTGAACCCTTTCAAATCGTCCATGACGGCGAAAACTTCTTTCGTCGACAGCTCCCCGGGAAAATCCACATCCCCGGAAATGGCATAGCAATGTTTGCACATCAGGTTGCAACGCCTGATGAGGTTCCAGATAACAACCGGGCCAGGCGGGTTCCGCTGTGGCCCTAGCGGCTTGGGGTTGGCAATTTCATGCATAAACTGGCTAAGCCGGAACATCTTTGTCGTCCTTTTCGGCGATGATTCTGAGCCCGGTTTTCTTCAGAACGCTGGTTGAATAGAGAATGTCGTGGGCGCGGGCGTCAGCGCCCAAAAGCTCTGCAATCTTGGCGGCCTTTTCTTCAACTTCCGGCTTGGATTTGCCGTGCACCATTGCAAAAAGATTGAAAGGCCACAAAGGCAGGGCGCGCGGGCGCAAATAGCAATGGGAGACGAAATCAAGCGCGCCAATCTTTTCTCCAAGCGCTTCTGCTACGCTATCGTCAACGTCCCAGACGGTCATGCCGTTGGCGCTGAGGCCGAGCGCGTAATGGTTTGGAACTGCGCCAATGCGGCGGATAATGCCGACCTCCAACATGCGCGTCATACGGCTGCGCACATCTTCTTCAGACAAGTTGAGCGCAACAGCGATGTGCACATAGGGGTGCGGCACCAGCGGCAGCCCTTCCTGGGTGGCAGCGATGATACGGCGGTCCGTATCGTCAATGATGGTGCGTTGCGCGTTCATGCATCCACCTTCAGGCCGATGAAGAACTCCCGCTGCTTTGGGAAGTTGTAGACGGTGAGACCGGTTTCTTTTTCGATTTCCGCAATGACCCTTTCAATTTCGCCAGGACTATCGACGGCAATCACGAACCACATATTGAGCGTGTGATTGCGGGCATAATTGTGCGCGACTTCTTCATGGCGGTTCACAAGTTCAGTGACTTTATCAAAACGCTCCTTGGGGGCGGCAACCGCGCAAAGGGTTACCGCGCCGCCAAGTTTTTCTGCGTCATGCATGGGCCCGAAGCGCGAGAGCACGCCGTCTGAGACCAGCCGCGTGATCCTGTCGATCAAGTCCTGCTCGGCAATGCCCAGACTATTGGCCACATCCAGGAAAGGGCGCTCGGAAATCGGAAACCCGCCTTGCAGATTGTTGATGATCTGCCGGTCGATTTCGTCGAGCGGAGCGGTCATTGAACCGCCTCCACTTGGCGCTGGTTAAACACAGCGCCGCGTTGCTTGAAGCACCTTTTTGAGAACAAAATCGCTTTTTCGAATACATAAAGACCACAATCAAGTTCAGCCTCGCGTAGCTCATCTTCAACTTCGTGGCGGGCATGGCCATGGATCATGGCGAACAGATTGTAGGGCCAGTCCGGCAGGCGCCGAGCGCGCCGGTAACACAATGTCACGGCGTGGCGGGCGGCAAGCTTTTGAGCAATGGCATCAATCTTATCGTTATCCACGTTCCAGACAGCCATGGCATTGGCCGTAAAGCCCAGTTTGCGGTGGCGCAAAATGCAGCCGAAACGGGATATGATGCCTGACTGAATAAGCGCCTCCAGCCTGCGTAGAACCTGGGCTTCCGTCCAGCCCAATCGCTCAGCAATCGAAAGGTAGGGGCGCGGCGACAGGGGCAGGCCTTCTTCGATGGCGCACACTAGCCGGCGGTCTTCAGGCTCAACCGGAGCAAGTTCGGCTATTGGAGTCGGTTTTTTGCCGCCACGAAAGGCGCCGTTGAGGCGAAATCCAAGATCAATGTGATAGGAGCGCTCAAGGGGAAGATCAATGACCTTGAGGCCGCTCAACAGCTCAATTTCGGCAAGGCAGGAAAGAACGCTTTGCCGGCAATCTGCGGTAACCACGAACCATAAATTATACAGATGCTCGCGCTGGTAATTGTGATTGACGCTGTGTTGCCGGTTTACAAGCTCTGCAACCTCTTCCAGGCGCTCTTCCGGCACCGCCATTGCGGCAAGCGTGCTGGCGCCAACTGTATTGGGACGCACCGCAGCCCCGATGCGCCCCAATATTCCTTGGGCGCTCAGCCCGTCAAAGGCATCGAGAACTTCGCCCTCGCTCAGCCCGCTGGCTCGGCCGATTGTTGCGAAGGGGCGGGTGCACAACGGAAAGTTCCGCTGCCAGAGATCGGCCATCGCGACCGCAGGATCTATTAGCGCGCTACTCATAGGCCGATCCTTTGGGCTCGGGCGGTAAAGAAGATGCCGCTTGGCTTTCTTATTGCCAGCTCGCCGCGCTTTTCAAATGTTGTGGTGTCGTAGACCTGCACCACATCGCTGTCGCGTACCGACAACCAGACCTGATGGCCACGCGGAGCAAATTCCATGTGAAGGGCCGCCGGGCCCGGTTTGAATTCGTGGACCACTTTGAGGGTTGGAACATCAACAACCTGGATGGTGTCGTTGCGCGGGTGGGCAAAGTTTACCCAAACCTGCCGACCATCGGGGCGGGCGACCGCAAATACCGGCTGGCCGTGCACTTTTACAGCTCCGGTTTTCTTGAATGTTTCGGCATTGACCGCGATTATTTCGTGCAGGCCGACGGCTGGCAAAATGAACTGGCCGCCGGCGCGGGCCCAACCTTCCAGATGCGGCATCTTGTAGACGGGAAGTTTCTGCTCACCTTTCCCGTAGTCTGCGAGTATGCGCCGGATTTTCGGTTCTTGTTGCCAAAGATCGATATGGGCAAGGCCATCTTCGCCAAAAAGTCCGGCAATGTAATGCCTGCCATCGCTGGTGATCAGCGCGTCATAGGGCAGCTCGCCTGCTTCTCCGAGACGGTGCACCTCCGGCTTGTTCCCGCGGGAAAAGTCGGCCATCCAGATTTCACCGGCATCATAAAGGGTGTAGACAAAGCGGCGTCCGGGGGCATCTACCAGCCCCACGGTTTTTGAACGGGCGCCGTCATCGCCATAAATCGCGGGAATGTCGGCAACTTCTTCAAGGGTTTCAGCGTCAAAAACCTTCACGCCGCCAGGCTTGTAGTTGGATACGGCGATAAGCTTGCCGTCATCGGAGATGGCGCCGCCGATGGAATTGCCCGCCTGCATGACCCGCTTGACGATTTTACGCGTGAGAACATCGAGCTTGGTCAGCCCGCCGTCACGTCCGAAAACATAGGCAAAGCGCTGGTCGCGGGAGAAAACCGCCGAGGCGTGGGAAAGATCGCCAAAACCGGTAACGCACCCCAGAACCATGATTTCGGTGGTATCGACAATGCACACAGAACCATCGGCCCGCTCGATAACGATGCCGAGATCGCCGGTGCCGCGCAGTTCTTTGGAAACTGCAACACTAATGCCAAGCAATGCGATGATGCTGGCGGCGACAAAAATTCTCAGATACGTCATTTGATCGTTCCTGCTTTCAAGTTCTCGGCAATCCACAAAGCGTCTTCTTCGCTGATGAGACCGCGCCATGGGGGCATGGGCGTGCCGGAAATGCCGTCGAGAATGACATCGGCGATGGCGTCGGCGGGAACATCTTCAAACCGCGCCGCATCAAGGGGTTTTCCCAATCCGCCTTTCAAGGTCATGCCGTGGCATGAGCCGCAATCCTGGCGCACCAGGTAATTCAGCTCAGCCTGGCGCTCGCGTGGTAACTCGCTTGCCGCTGCCGCCGCGATAGCGGCGCAAAATATGGCCAATATCAGCGGCTTATGCCAAATATGCTGTGCCAATGTTGCTTGCCAGAACATCGTTCTTTCCAAGTTTTCCGGAAAGGGCGGCAACCTTTCCGATGATGAATAAAACCGGGCCTTCGAAATCGGCCTCTTCAATGCGCAACGGGATTTCATCCAGGTCCGCGCTCAAACGGCGCTCGCGCGGAGTGGTTGCGTTGTTAACCGCAAGCACCGGCGTTTCCTGGGGCATGCCGTGGGCGATCAGCTTTTCAGAAATTTCCGCAATATTTGCCCTGCCCATATAGACAACCAAAGTGGTGTCAGGATCAGCCAGGCCCTGCCAGTCAAAATCAAGCTCCCTGTCCTGGCGGCAATGGCCGGTCAAATAACGAACGCCTGAGGCCACTCCGCGATGGGTGAGGGGGATGCCGCATGTTGCTGCACACCCTTGTGCTGCCGTAATGCCGGGTACCACTTCATAGCTGACGCCATGGGCCACCAGTTCCATCGCTTCTTCGCTGCCGCGGCCAAATACCAGTGGATCGCCACCCTTCAGCCGCACGACTATCCGGCCCTTGCGCGCAATACGGACTATGAGATCGTTGATTTCCTCTTGCGGCACTGGGTGATGGCTGGGCTGTTTGCCAACGGAAATTCTGGTTGCACCTGCCGGCGCCAAATCAAGAATTTCATGGGAAACCAACCGGTCATAAACAATCACATCTGCTGACTTGATGACCTTCAGCGCCTTTAAAGTCAGAAGGTCGGGGTCACCGGGGCCAGCGCCAACCAGGTAAACGCATCCGCTGTTAATCTCCATGGGCGTTTCCCCCTTAGATGCCATTTTCCAGAAAGAACCAGGGACGCAGTTGCCCGCGCCCCTGCAGTTTTTACTTACGTCAGTAGACGTCGTTTCTTGTGTTGTAGACGTTGAATTTTCCGGTAGGCGTTACCAGGCGCTTGTCCTTGATAACCTTCTTCAACTTCAACGTTTTATCGTCGACAACAACGATCGCCGATTCTTGATCCTTGCCATTCCAGACAGAGAACCATATTTCATCACCAGCTTGGTTGAATTCGCCCTGCACAACCCGGCGGACGCCTTCGGTAATGCCAGACCATTCGCCGATAGGCAGAACCGTGTACTCGGGCTCCTCCTTCGTCAGATCGGCAATCTTGAAAACGGCGATTGACGATGAAATCTCAGCTTCCGGGTTCAACGGCGTATCCACATAGAGATGGCCCGACTTGGGATGGGATTTCACGAACAGTGAACCGCCGCCCTGGCCCTCAAGGGTTTGCACAACCTTCCATGCCTGATCGGGATGGCCTTCCGGGTCCGTGCCAATGAGCGAAATGGTTTCATCGCCCAGATGGCTGGTGACCCAAACCGGTCCAAATGTCGGGTGTTTAAGATTGGCGCCGCGGCCCGGATGCGGTTTCACGCCGCCCGATTCGATCACCGAGACCAGTTTGCCGTCCTTGGTGTCCACAATCGCCAGCCTGTCGCGGGCGTTGGCGGCAACCAGGAAGTAGCGCCCCGTTGAGTCAAAGCCACCATCATGCAGGAAGCGTTCAGCCTCAATGTCGGTCACCTTCAGGTTCTTGATGTCGGAATAGTCGACAAGTAGAATGTGCCCGGTTTCCTTGATGTTTACGACAAATTCGGGCCGGTAGTGAGAGGCCACGATTGCGGCCACGCGCGGCTCAGGATGGTATTCCTGCGTGTCGTAAGTCATGCCGCGTGTGGAAACGATTTTAAGCGGTTCCAAAGTGGCGCCATCCATAATCACATATTGTGGAGGCCAGTAAGAACCGGCGATCGCATACTTGTCTTCCCAGCCTTTCATCTTGGATGTTTCAACTGACCGGGCTTCAGAGCCAACCTTCACTTCGGCCACTTTCGCCGGTGGGTCCATCCACAAATCGATGAGGTCGATTTTGGCATCGCGGCCAATCGTGAACAGATAACGCCCGGATGCCGAAATGCGCGAGATATGCACCGCATACCCGGTCTTGATTGTGGTGACGATTTCTTTGGTGTCACCGCTGATCAAGGCGATTTCGCCGGTATCGCGAAGGGTTACCGAGAAGATATTGTCCAGGTTCAGATCGTTCTCTTGCTTGGTTGGACGCTTTTCAACCGGTATGTGGGTCACCCACGAGGCGCGGGCTTTCTCCATGCCGAATTCCGGCGGCGTGGCCGGTTCGTTGAGCAGATAATTTGCCATCAAGTCGATATCTTCAGCGGAAAGATCACCCGAGGTTCCCCAGTTCGGCATACCGGCCGGCGAACCATAATTGATGAAATCACGCAGATATTCGAAGCCGACTTCCTTAGTAAGGTCGGTGGTGAGCGCCTTGCCTGTTGCGCCCTTGCGCAAAACGCCGTGACAGCCTGCACAGCGTTGGAAGTAAATTTCGTTGGCGCGGTCGAACTGCGCCTTGGTGAGCACGGGAACGCCTTCCTTTGCGCCCGGTTGCTCCATTTTTTCTTCCTTCATGACATCAAGGCTGGGCTCATATTTGGCGCCAGGCGTTGAGCCGTGCTTTCTCACATCGGTGGGCGATGGTTTCGTTTCGGCAAGTACTGGAACCGAGTTTGCTGCGACCAGGGCAAGTGGAATAGCGATGCTGGCCAGAACAGTTGTGGTCTTCATTATGGTTCGCAGAGACATTTCTCCCTCCTCGGCAAGACCAACACCACTCAAAATCGAGGTTCTGCTTTAGTGTTGATCAATTAGACTTTCATCTACTCATGGCAGCGAATATGTCAGTGTTCGCAAAGGTGGGGATTGACTTAAGTCAAGGAGAGCAAAAAGAACGCTCCCCATAAGATTATACTTATGGCGATCATTGCGAATATTCGGACATGCGTGGCAGCTTTCGTGCTGTTACTTGCGGTTGCTGGGTCAACATTGCCAGCAGCGTCCCAAATTGTGGCAGACGAGGATGGGGTGCTGGAGGCTTTTGCCAGCGAACTTTTTGCAGCGCCGCAGGATCAGATCACGGTGGGCGCATTTGAAGGCGCGCCCAAAGTTGCCCGGGTGGAGCGTGACGGCCGGCTTGTAGGCTATCTGGCATCAACATGGGATGTATCAGGCAGCGTTGGCTATTCCGGAAAGCCTATCGACATCCTCATCGCCATTGACACTTCGGCAAAAATCACCGGGGCAAGGTTGATTGATCAGTCCGAACCCATTCTCACCATCGGGGTTTCTGATGAGGACATCGCCCAGTATGTGAAGGCATTTGCCGGTGTTGATCTGGCCGCAACGGCCATAATCGAGGAACAGGCGGGATTTCCGCCAGTTATCGCCGGGGCTAGTGTATCGAGCGGTGTTATTCGCGATGGGATTATCCGCACAGGGCGCGCCGTTGCCCTTGCCAAGGGGTTGCTGGGTAATGGGAAGGCACAAAGTATCGACCGTGTCAGTTTTCAGAAGAACAACTGGCCAGCGCTTCGGGAGATGGGCGCCGTAGCCGGGCGGACAATTTCGATTGCAGAAGCACGCGAAGCCCTGGCAAACCCAAAGCTCTATGCTGAGACCGATGGCGCAAAACCGTTTCTTGAAGTCTACACAGTACTTCTGACACCGCCGGTCATTGGCCAGAACCTTCTTGGCCAGCGCGAGTTTACATCCTTGTTTTCGGCGATAGGCCCCGATGACAACGCCATTCTTGTTGCTGCCAACGGACTTTATTCAATCAAGGGCACAAGCTGGCGGCGCAGCGGCGTGTTCGAACGTATGGAACTGGTGCAAGGCCCGCGCACCATTCAGCTCACCAAGTCGGGCTACCGCAATATTGAGCAGCTTGCAGCTCAAGGCGCGCCGGAGTTCCGCGAACTGGGCGTATTCATTATCCCAGCAGGAACGGCGTTCAATCCTGCAGAACCCTGGCGGCTTTCCGTTTTGGCGAGTGAGAAAAATGCGGATGGCGTTACGCTCAAGGCGGCATTTCCCGTGCGCTACAAGGTGCCGGACGCGCTGGTTCTGGGGGCAGCGCAAACGGATGCGCTAGCCCAGGACGAGCCGGTACTGTGGCAGGAGAACTGGCGCAGCCAGAAGTTCAAGATTGCAATTGTCGGCATCATGCTGCTGGTGCTCGGGGTGATTTTGTTCTTCCAGGAACCGCTGACAAGACGGATCAGGCTTTACCGCGTCACCCGGTTGAGCTTCCTCATTGCCACCGTTTGCATTCTTGGCCTCTTGTTCGGTGCCCAACTGTCCGTAGTGCATGTTCTTGCCTTTGCCCAATCGATCAGAACAGGATTTCAGTGGGAAACGTTTTTACTTGATCCGCTGATTTTTGTGCTTTGGAGCTTTGTTGCGGTTGCGCTTTTATTTTGGGGAAGGGGTGTTTACTGCGGCTGGCTGTGCCCCTTTGGTGCGTTGCAGGAACTCCTGAACAAGCTCGCCCGCCGGGCAGGCATTCGCCAGATTGAAGTGCCGTTCGGCCTGCACGAGCGGTTGTGGCCAATCAAGTATGTGCTGTTCCTGGCAATTTTTGCCTTATCGCTCCACTCTATTCTTTATGCGTTCTGGGCCGCGGAAATAGAGCCGTTCAAGACGGTCGTCACCCTCAAGTTCATGCGCACCTGGCCGTTTGTCATCTATGCAGTTGTGATCCTGTTTGCCGGCCTGTTCATCGAGCGCATCTTTTGCCGCTATTTGTGCCCGCTTGGCGCAGCCCTTGCGATACCGGCGCGCCTGAGAATGTTTGAATGGCTGAAGCGCCGCCATCAGTGCGGCCAGGAATGCAGAATTTGCGCCACGAAGTGCATCGTTCAGGCAATCCACCCCACCGGTGAGATTAACCCAAACGAGTGCATTCATTGTCTCAACTGCCAAACACTCTATAACGACGAAACCATTTGCCCACCGCTCAAAGCAAGGGTCCAGCGCCGGCTTGCACGCGAAAAAGCGATCCTGGCGGCAAAGGAGCAGGCAAATGATTGAAACCAAACTCTCCAAGCGCAGATTCCTGACAATTTTTGTAGCAGCAACATCGGCAGCCCTCATGCCTTCCAAAATGGCCAGAGCAAGCACGCTTACGTCGTGGAAGGGAACAGCCCTTGGGGCAGATGCCAGCCTGCTATTCCAGGGACTGAGTAAACCTCAGGAACGGAAGCTGGTTGGGCATGTACTTGCAGAGGTGGAGCGGCTTGAGCAGATTTTCAGTCTCTATATTCCAAGTTCAGAACTGTGCCGGTTGAACCGGGAGGGAATGCTCGAAAATCCCTCCCACGACATGCAAGTACTGCTTTCCCAAGCGCTTTGGTTCTGGCGGCAAACCGATAGCGCCTTTAATCCGGCCATCCAGCCCCTTTGGCTGATGCTCAAAGAGCACTTCGCCAATTCCCCCGGTAGCAAAGGGCCAGATGCGGGTCTCATTGCCAGTGCGCTTCATTTGTGCAAGCCGGAAAACATTGAAATCCGAGGTGGCCGGATCGTGATGCGGCCCGGAATGGCGCTCACCTTCAATGGCATTGCCCAAGGATATATAACCGACCGTGTGGTGGAGATCTTGCGATCGGAAGGTCTGCGCCACGTTTTGGTTGATCTTGGTGAGATGCGAGCCTTGCCCGGCCGGCCATGGCAGGTTGGGTTGGGCGGTGCGAGAGCGCAGGCAACGCTTGCGGGCAGGGCGCTGGCAACATCTGCCCCGGCAGGAATGCGTCTTTCTAAAAATTCTAACTGGCATCATTTAGTCGACCCCGGTACGGGCAAGTGCCCAGCGCATGTGCGCCAGGTAAGCGTTCTAAGCGACGAGGCCATGACCGCCGATGCTCTTTCAACCGCGCTTGCGGTGAGCGGGCCCGCCGGCTGGGAGCGGATTGCCCGGCGTTTCCCACATGTTTCAATTCATCTGGAAACAGCAGAGGGGAGATTTTTCAAAACCGGCCAGTTCGATTGATTTTAGTCAAGGCGGGAGATTCTGAACCCATTACTTTGGTCCACGATCTTGATGAACCGTCAATTCTGCCAAAAGGAGAAACCGAGATGAGTGCGCGCGTGGTTAAGTTGTTTGCAGCGGCATTGCTGGCGGCGAGCGCCGTGACCGGCAGTGCATTAGCTGACGGCGACGTCAAAAAGGGAGCGAAGGTCTACAAAAAGTGTAAAGCCTGCCATTTGGTCGATAAGGAAAAGAACAAGGTCGGCCCTCATCTTGTCGGTATTTTTGGCAGAACTGCAGGCACAGTTGAAGGGTTCAAGTATTCCAAAGCCATGGCTGATTCGGGCGTTGTATGGACGACTGAAACGCTTACCGAATATCTCGCCAAGCCGAAGAAATACATGCCGGGTACCAAAATGGCGTTCGCCGGAATCAGAAAAGAAAAACAGATTTCTGATCTTTTGGCTTATCTTGAAGAGAATACAAAAGCTCAGTAATCATTCGTCAGTATACGAAAAAACTTCCCCCGCCGCTCAGGTTTTGCACGGCGGGGTTCTTTTTTGCACCGGTAATACTTGTGAGGTCTTGGGAATACTTGACTTAAATCAAGGATAGATACCTGCCGCAGGCTCATGATCCCTCAACGGATTCTTGGAGGGAGAAATCATGGCAACAACCAAAAAATCCAAAGAAGCCAAAGAGGAACCGGTAAAAACTCCGGCAATGCAGCGGATGCTGGATAATCCTTTTTTGCTTTTGTTCTTTGGCATCGCAACGCCGACCGTTCTCTATCTGGTTTGGGGGTTGATGGAGATTTCCCAAATCCCGATTGCGAAATAGGAGGCGGAAATGGCTTTAACACCTCCAAGTAACCGGCTGTGGTGGAATGAAAAGATTCACCGCGGCGAACTTGTTTGGATTCTGATTGCGTTCGTCTGGGGCCTGTTCATGTTTTTCATGATGATCTGGTGGCACATGGAAGGTAATCAGAACCTTTCAAACGAAGTCTACCGCATCCACCCGCCGGTGTTTGAGGAACGGACCGAGGCGTTCGCCGAAAAATACACGGTGCGGGAAGAAAACGGTATTCCCGTGGTGAAGCCGCCCCCTGGGGAAGAAGTCTATATGCTGTCGCGGCTTTGGGAATTCTGGCCGATTCTCGAGTTGCAAAAGGGCCAGACATACCGGCTGCATCTATCTTCTCTTGACTGGCAGCACGGCTTTTCCCTGCAACCGGTCAATATCAACATTCAAATTCACCCCGGCCTTGAGCACGTACTCACGCTCACTCCTACTGAATCCGGCGAGTTTTCCGTTGTTTGCAATGAATTTTGCGGCATCGGCCACCACACCATGGTGGGCCGGATACACGTGGTCGATTAGGCAGGCGGGGAGGGACAAGACATGACTGATACCACTGCAGAAACCGGGATTATCGGCGGTATAGCTGCCAAATTCCGGACCTGCCCCGCCACTGGCCTGAAAATTGATCTGGCGGCGGAAAAACTCATCAAGGTGAACGCTGTCGCAGCGGTCGTCTTCTTGGCGCTCGGCGGCGTGTTCGGCCTTCTCGTGGCGCTCACGCGCTGGCCGGCCGTGCACCTTCTTTCAGCGGATATGTTCTATCTCGTGCTCACCGCCCACGGACTCGATGTTCTGTTGTTATGGATCATCTTCTTTGAGGTGGCGGTGCTCTACTTTGCATCGGCGATATTGCTGAACTGCAGGTTGGCGACACCAAAATTCGCATGGCTGGCCTTCGCCCTAATGGTGGTTGGCGGCGTGCTCACCAATGTTGCGGTGATCCAGGGTGATTCATCTG
>JBPCVY010000060.1:0-8169 GCA_051010055.1 Hyphomicrobiales bacterium
GGTGTAAAGGACATTGCATGAGACCTGCAAGCAAAAGGTCGCACAAAGTTGCACAACGCGCGACATTCTCTCGTGCGGCGGCAGTTGTTGCTCTTACAATCATGGTTGGCGCTTGCGGCGGGGTGACCGACACACGCGGGTATTTGCCGCGCGGCGAGGAGTTGCAGAAAATCCATATGGGCATGAGCAAAACGCAGGTGCAAACCATTCTCGGTTCGCCCTCCACCACCGCAACGCTCAATCACCAGGGCGACAGCTTTTACTATGTTTCAAGCAAGGTGGAGACCAAATCGTTCTTCCACCCAAAAATTCTGGAGCGCGAGGTGGTTGCTATCCGGTTTGACCAATCTGACAAGGTGGCAGGATTTGGCCACTATGGGCTGGAAGACGGCAAAGTTGTGAACTTTTCCTCCCGCGAGACACCGGTTGAGGGCAAGGAAGAAAGCCTGATCAGGGACTTCTTCGGCAACCTGGGCAAATATGAGCCCGGCGCCGGTGGCGGCGGCAATAAGGGCGGCATCTGATCCAGCCACAAAACGGCATTAAAAAAAACCCGCGGGAAGGATAGCCCCCGCGGGATTGATTTTTTGTGTCGGAATGGTTTAGGTAGCGTGTGCCAGAACCGCCAGCAACAGCAGCGCCACGATGTTGGTAATCTTGATCATCGGGTTCACTGCCGGGCCAGCTGTATCCTTGTAAGGATCGCCAACCGTATCACCGGTTACCGCAGCCTTGTGGCTTTCAGAGCCCTTGCCACCATAGTTGCCATCTTCAATGTACTTTTTTGCATTGTCCCAAGCGCCGCCACCGGCGGTCATTGAGATCGCCACAAACAGGCCTGTGACGATAACACCCAAAAGCATCGCGCCAACGGTGGAGAACGCAGCCGACTTTCCTGCAATCGCGTTGATTACAAAGAAAACAACAATTGGCGAGAAAACCGGAAGCATAGACGGAATGACCATTTCCTTGATTGCCGCCTTGGTCAGCATATCGACCGCGCGGGCGTAATCAGGCTTGACCGTTCCCTTCATGATGCCAGGTTCTTCCTTGAACTGGCGGCGCACTTCTTCCACAACAGCTCCGCCTGCACGGCCCACGGCCATCATGCCCATGGCGCCGAACAGATAGGGCAACAGTCCGCCAAACAGAAGCCCGACCACCACGTACGGATTGGAAAGCGAAAAGTCGAGTTCCACACCCTTGAAGTAGGTGTACGTTTCCGAGTTGGCGATGAAGTAGTCCAGATCTGCAGTGTAAGCTGCAAACAGAACCAAGGCGCCAAGTCCGGCAGAACCGATAGCATAACCTTTGGTCACGGCCTTCGTGGTGTTGCCAACAGCATCAAGTGCATCTGTTGTGTTGCGCACCTCTTCAGGCAAATCCGCCATTTCAGCAATACCGCCCGCATTGTCCGTTACCGGGCCAAACGCATCGAGTGCCACAATGAGGCCGGCAAGCGCGAGCATCACCGTTACTGCGATTGCAATGCCGAACAGGCCTGCAAGGCTGTAGGTGACAATAATACCGGCAATGATAACCAGCGCCGGCAGAGCTGTCGCTTCCATGGAAACTGCAAGCCCCTGGATCACGTTAGTGCCGTGGCCTGTAACCGAGGCTGCGGCAACCGACTTCACCGGACGGTAGTTGGTGCCGGTGTAGTATTCGGTAATAACGATGATGAGACCGGTCACAACCAGCCCCACAATCCCGCACAGGAACAAGTCCATACCGGTGAAGGTGGAGCTGCCGGCTGTGAGCTGGGTATCCATGCCAATCATCATTGAGGTGATCGGATAAAGGACGATGAGTGACAGAACGCCGGTGACGATAACGCCCCGGTAAAGCGCCCCCATGATGGAACCCGATGAGCCGAGCTTCACAAAGAAGGTGCCGATAATTGAGGTGATCACACAAGCGCCGCCAATCATCAGCGGATACAGCTGCATAATCCCCACCTTATCGGTGCCGGCAAAGAAAATCGCCGCCAATACCATGGTTGCGACGATTGTCACCGCGTAGGTTTCGAAAAGGTCGGCAGCCATGCCTGCACAGTCGCCGACATTGTCGCCAACATTGTCAGCAATCGTTGCCGGGTTTCGCGGGTCATCTTCCGGAATTCCAGCCTCAACCTTACCCACCAAATCGCCGCCGACATCTGCACCCTTGGTGAAGATACCGCCGCCAAGACGGGCAAAAATCGAAATCAGAGAAGCACCAAAGCCGAGCGCTACGAGCGCATCGATCACCTGGCGGCTGCCGCCTTCAAACCCAAGAACCTGGGTAAGGAAACCGTAGTAGACCGTAACGCCCAGAAGTGCGAGGCCCGCCACCAGCATGCCGGTAATCGCACCTGCTTTAAAGGCGATGGAAAGCCCGTCAGCTAGGCTTTTGGAGGCAGCCTGTGTAGTACGCACATTGGCCCGTACCGATATCAACATGCCTATAAAGCCGGCCCCGCCAGACAAAATCGCACCAATTGCGAAACCGATCGCCACCCATATTCCCAATAGCCATGCGACGATGAGAAAAATCACCAGGCCTGCAATGGCGATGGTTGTGTATTGGCGGGTTAGATATGCCTGCGCCCCTTCTTGAATGGCACCGGCAATTTCCTGCATGCGTTGATTTCCAGCATCAGCAGCCAGGACCGACTTTGTCGCCCAGATGCCGTATACAATGGAAAGCGCACCGCAGAAAATGATTAGCCAGATTGCTGAGCTCATCATGTAATCCTTGTGAACTTGTTGAGTTTTGCCTGAAGGACGGTTGCTGACCCGTTCTTATTTGCGTTTTCCTTTTCCCCCTGCCCCCAGGCCCAGATAATGGCGCGGAAGATGCCAAAAACGGCGCTTTAAAGCAATAAGCCTTTTTCATCAGTTGAGGCGGCATAAGCACGCACGAAAAACGCGAGGGATTTGCGCGCAAAAACCTACGTCACAGCGTGCGTTTTGCGACTGTGGATCGCCAGCCATGCGAGCAAAAGAAGTGATATTAGCACCATCGGGAACAGCGCAAGATTGACTGCATCCCACCCTATCAGATGTAGCAGTTTTCCTGAAGAAAGCGAGGCAACGGCAACCGCTGCAAAAACGCAAAAGTCGTTAATTCCTTGTACCTTATTGCGTTCGGAGGGAGCATAGTGGTCGGTCACCATTGCGGTGGCGCCAACGAATGCAAAATTCCAGCCAATGCCGAGCAGGATAAGGCCGACGGTAAAGTTCACCACATGAAGGCCCATAAGGGCGGAAATGCCAGCGCCTGCCAGAATCACCATGCCAAGGGCGATGACACGTTCGACACCGATTCGAATGATAAAGCTGCCCGTGAAGAAGCTCGGCAAGTACATGGCGACCACATGCCATTGCACAACAATCGCAGCGGTTTCAACCGAGAACCCGCACTCGACCATCGCCAGGGGCGTTGCGGTCATCACCAAGTTCATCATTCCAAAGCTCATCATGCCGCAAAAAATTGCAACAATGAGCCTTGGCTGCTTCAAAATCTCCAGAAGCGGTCTGGCGTGACCTGCAACCTCCGCTTTTTCACCGTCTGGCTTTTCAAGGAAAAGCATCAGGAAAACTGAAACCACAGCGAGCGTGGCAGTTGCGAGGTAGCAACCGGCAAACTCAGCATCAGGCACAAGGTCCTTGGTTGTGGTGACAATGAGCGGACCCATGAATGCCGCAGCCAATCCCCCGACAGTTACCCATGCAATGGCCTTGGCTTTGAAGGCGGGCGTTGCATTGTCTGCGGCGGCAAAGCGGTAAAGCATTGCAAATGCCTGGTAGGTGCCGGTGAAAAGCATCGCAAAGACGAACAGATAGAAATCCTGCAGAGAAATCCCCAGAACCCCTAAAACCGCGCTCAATAACCCGAACCCGGCTCCAGCCATGAAACCAATGCGCCGGCCCACCCTTTTCATGAGCCATGACGCAGGCAAGGCCGAAATCATTGTGCCCACAACAAATGACGATATGGGCAGTGTCGCCAAGCCGGGATCAACAGAAAGGGCCTTCCCGATCAACCCGCCGGTAATGATGAGTGTGACGGTGTGTGCGCCATAAAGGGCCTGGCCCAAGGCATAAATTCGGGCATTGCGCCGGGCGCGCATGTCGCTGCCAATGTTTACTGTTTCACTGCTCACCGTCATGGCGCGCAATCTGCGGTGCTATACGGAAACCGGCAATGTGCCTTTTTGCATAGGGGCCATGCACTCAATCACTTTTTCAACTCCGCCGTTCAGCCGGCACTAATGGGAAACGAGATGGCCGTTTTCCATTTCGATGACCCTGTCCATCTGTGCTGCCAGGTCAAGGTTGTGAGTGGCGATGAGTGCGGTGAGATGTTCATGCTCAATGAGCTTTAAGAGTTCATCATAAACGCCATCGGCGGTTTTTGGATCAAGATTGCCTGTTGGCTCATCGGCAAGCAAAATTTTGGGCGAGTTCGCAACCGCGCGCGCGATTGCCACACGCTGCTGTTCGCCGCCTGAAAGCTCCGATGGGCGATGGTCTACCCGCGCCTCCAGCCCGAGCCGGCCGAGAAGATCGGCGGCCCTATCATGTGCTTCACCTTTCGATTTGCCAGCAATCATTTGCGGCAGAACCACGTTCTCGATTGCCGTAAATTCCGGCAGTAGGTGATGAAACTGATAGACGAACCCGATTTCGTCACGGCGCGTGGCGGTGCGCTCAACTTCGGTTGCCTGAGACATTTGCTTGCCCGCCACAACAACCTCGCCCGCGTTGGGCTCTTCCAGGAGCCCGGCAATATGCAGAAGCGATGATTTACCGGCACCCGATGGCCCCACAAGCGCCACCAGCTCGCCTGGCATCAGCGCCATACTCGCGTCGGTGAACACATCGAGGCGGGCATGGCCTTCGCCGAAATAGCGCTGAACGTGGATAAGAGAAAGTACCGGATTACTCATAGCGCAGCGCCTTTACCGGATCCAGTTTCGCCGCCTTCCAGGAAGGATAAAGCGTTGAAATGAAAGACAAAAATATCGACATGCCGACGACGGACAGCACCTCAGCCCAGTCAATTTTCGCAGGCAGTTTGGAAAGATAGTAAAGCTCTGGCGAGAACAGCTCAGTCCCTGTGAGCCATGACAGGAACTGGCGGATTTCCTCAACATTCAGGCAGAAAACCAGACCGATGATCAAACCGGCGATTGTGCCAAATAGGCCAATGGCCGCCCCTGTCATGAAGAACACCCGCATAACTGCGCCGCGCGATGCGCCCATGGTGCGCAATATTGCGATATCGCGGCTTTTATCTTTCACCAACATGATGAGACCTGAAACAATGTTCAGCGCAGCCACCAGAATGATGAGCGTCAAGATGAGGAACATCACGTTGCGCTCAACCTGCAGGGCATTGAAGAATGTCTGGTTCGTGGTTTTCCAGGAGTAGAACCGTAATCCAATCCCGCCTGCCGTTTGCAAGGGGGCCACATACTTGTCCACCTCGTCAGGGCTTTCGACCATGATTTCGATGGCGGTCGCCCCCTCTTCCTGGGCGAAATAGTCTTGCGCTTCCTTAAACGGCATCAGCACGAAAGTGTTGTCATACTCGGCCATGCCGATTTCAAACACCGCCACAATCGGAAATGCCTGGATGCGCGGCGTCACCCCGAACGGCGTAACCGGCCCGCGCGGGCTGATGAGCGTGATTTCATCGCCCAGGCCCAACCGGTGCTTCAACGCCAAACGCCGGCCAATGGCAACGCCACCGGAGTTTTCAAAGTCGTCCAGAGTTCCGCGCAAATTTTCATTATTGATAGACGGCAACGCCTTGATGTCATCTTCGCGCAGCCCGCGCACCAAAACCCCGCTTGCTGTGCGTGCTGATGAGGCCATCACCTGGCCCTCCACATAGGGAATGACCCTTGTTGTGCCTTCAACGCGCTTCAGGCGATCGGTCGCATCTTCATAATCTTCGATGACATAGCCCGTGCTGTAGGCAGCAAAGTGCCCGTTCACACCCAGAATCTTGCCGAGCAATTCTTCGCGGAAACCATTCATAACCGCCATAACGATAATGAGTGTTGCAACCCCAAGCATAATGCCAACGAACGAAAACCCGGCAATGACCGAGATGAAGCCTTCCCGGCGCCGCGAGCCGAGATAGCGCCGCGACAACATCCATTCGAATGCAGAGAAAGGTTTGGTTACGGAAGCCATGTGAGTGTGTTCTAATTCCCGGCCAGATGGTCAATCACGTTGTCGGGTCCGACGGAGATGCGCTCGCCGGATCTACGGTTTTTCACTTCAACCTGACCGTCGCCAAGACCGCGCGGCCCAACAATCACCTGCCAGGGCAAACCGATCATGTCCATGGTTGCGAACTTCCCTCCCGCCCGGTTATCCGTGTCATCATAGAGCACATCCATACCCGCCTTATGCAGTCCGGCATAGATTTTATCGCAAGCTTCATCGGTTTTCGCATCACCCGCCTTGAGATTAATCAAGCCAACCTTGAACGGGGCCACTGCCTCTGGCCAAATAATGCCATTTTCATCATGGCTTGCTTCGATAATGCCGCCGACGAGACGAGAAACACCAATGCCGTACGAACCGGAATGAACTGGCACCGCCTTGCCATCTGCGCCCTGCACTAGGCACTCAAGAGGCTCAGAATATTTTGTGCCAAAGAAGAAAATATGGCCGACTTCAATACCTCTTCCTTCGACCCGGCGGTTTGCGGGAATTTTCTCGAACTCTGCTGTATCGTGGATTTCATCAGTTGCCGCATAGTTCGCCGTGAAGCCATCAATAGCCTTTTGAAGCCCTGCCACATCGTCCTGGTCAACATTTTCCTGGTTCCAGTCGATATCAAGATAGGCCTTGTCGAAGAACACAGCTGATTCACCGGTTTCGGCCAGCACAAGGAACTCATGGCTCAAATCACCGCCAATAGGCCCGGTATCGGCGCGCATGGGAATGGCAGTCAAACCCATCCGTTGAAAGGTGCGCAGATAAGACAGAAACATCTTGTTATAGGAATGGCGCCCCTCCTCGGCAGACATGTCAAAGGAATAACCATCCTTCATCAGGAATTCACGCCCGCGCATAATGCCAAAGCGCGGCCTGATCTCATCACGGAACTTCCACTGAATATGATAGAGATTGCGCGGCAAGTCCTTATACGACTGCACACCAGCGCGGAAAATATCGGTGATCATCTCTTCATTGGTCGGCCCATAAAGCATGTCGCGTTCGTGCCTGTCGGTGATGCGCAGCATTTCCTTGCCGTAATCATCATAGCGGCCCGACTTGCGCCAGAGATCGGCTGACTGGATTGTCGGCATCAACACTTCTATGGCATCTGCCCTGTCCTGCTCTTCACGTACAATTTGCTCGATTTTGCGCAGCACCCGGTAACCCAGCGGCAGCCATGAATAGATGCCGGCGCTTTCCTGGCGGATCATGCCAGAGCGCAACATGAGCCGGTGGGAAACGATTTCAGCTTCCTTTGGATCCTGGCGAAGCACAGGCATAAAGTATTTGCTTAAACGCATTTCTTCTTGTTCCGTTGGATATGCCGCTCGGCAGGGAACATCATCTAAGCAGACGATAGTTCCAAACGGCCTGATTCCCGAGCTGCTTTGTAGGCTAAAGTGACGCGAAATCAAAGGCTGGTGGTGAAAGTTGAAAAAAAATTCACCTCCAAGGTTTGATTTAGCGCGAAAAGAACATGACATCGGGTGAAAGAGTCGCTATGGTCCCGGCCATAATAAGAAGAAGACGCGTGGTTTGAGACAGAAAAACGCAAAGGTCGAACGGCCAAAAATGCAAATGTCTCCGGCCCAAGTCCAGGGAGGAATGGCTTCGGGCGCGGCCTGATCAGGATCGGGAAATACGCAGCCCCCTTGCAGTATCTGCAAGGTGTTGCATGCCTAAAACTTTAAAAAGCAAAGCCTTTTCGGGCTTTGCTTTTTATTTTGCCTAGCCTTGCTCCTCCGTTACTTCCCGCCAGGGAGGAACGAGAAAGTATCCAGCGTGATCAGATTGTTGACGCGCACGTAATAAAATATCGCAAAAATGACCGCGGCAATTGCAGTTGTTGCAGCGAACTTCAAAACCAATCGCGGCGCTGCCGGTGCGCTGGGGGCGTGACCGGTTTCCACTTCCTCACCTTCTTCGTGGGGAGAGCGCGCTCCCC
>JBPCVY010000061.1:0-3141 GCA_051010055.1 Hyphomicrobiales bacterium
GTCGAGGGATGAAGAGGGAAATGAAACACCGTGCCTGCCGCCAAGGTTCGAGAAGGTTTTTGAGTCGATCAGCTTAACCGCGCTCCCAATGTTCGCGCGGGCGCGAGTTTTTGTGACGATCCACTTATCCGCCTCCGCTCTGCTACGGCGGGTTGATCTTGATCCATGCGGAGACATCGCATCAAGGCCGCAAGCGCGAACTGCCGCGAGCGAAATAAACTGGCCCCTCGTCGCGGCATGGGCGCAATACAAGGTCAAACAATCCGCGTTTCGGTTGCAAGTCCGGTTTCGGGATCAAACCGGTGGAGCTGATAGATGGGCCGGGTGTGCATTGTTTCGGGATAAATTCCCTTGCGCAGCGTTGTTGCGGTGCTGGGCATTGCCGTTGCCAGGGTGCCGGCAACATCGCCTTTGTCGAAACGGTGCACATGGCCACAAAAAATCGCCGCCAGGCCATCGATGCCCGCAAGGCCATCGCGCATGCGCGACATGCTTTCGCGGGTTTCGAACTGAAACGGATCCGGGCATTCCATGGCTTCAAATGGCGGGTGGTGGGCGAAAACGATGATGGGCTTTGCGCTTTTATTATTGGTGAGACTTTTAAGGCTTTGCGCCCTTACCCGGCAAAAATCACCCTTGTTGCTGTTCGTGCTCACCGTATCGAGCATGACAAGTTTAAAGGGCAAATCATCAACCGTATACTCGATGAATTCACAATCAGGCTTCAGGTAGCCCTGATGGGAAAATGCCTGGCGCAGGTTTTTTCTGTCATCACGGTTGCCTGCCAGAACGAACACCGGCGATGGGGCTTTCGCCAATATCTCCAAGGCTGCAGCATATTCAGAAGGATGCCCGCTATGGGCCACATCGCCAGTATGAACAATGACGTCAGGTGGCGCATCCAACCCATTGATGTCGTCAATCGTGCGCTCAAAGTCCTCAAGCCGCCGCTTCCTGTCGGCGGTATCGTGAGCAATATGGGTGTCGGAAATCTGCGCGATAATCATTTCACTGGCAAACTGGGGATTGGAAATTGGTCAGGCCCTGGAACCGGATTTTTAGAGCTGGGTCGCATAATATTCTTTCAGGATTTCGACAACTTCCGGCCGGCTGAATTCCGGCGGAATGTCGGCGTTGCTTTCAAGCATTGCGCGCTGCTGGGTGCCGGAGATGGATATATGGTGTTCACGGTCGTGAGGGCAAGTTTTTGCCGTCGCCATTCCGGCGCATTTTGTGCAGTAAAATGTAATGTCGATCTTGAGCGGGCGCGTGAGAAGCGCGCCATCCCATAGCTGATCGAAAATATGGTGGGCATCGAACGGGCCGTAATAATCGCCCACACCGGCATGATCACGACCAACAACAAGGTGCGAGCAGCCGAAGTTCTGCCGGATGAGGGCGTGCAAAAGTGCCTCCCGAGGGCCGGCATAACGCATCTCGATGGGGTAGCCGGCCTGAACCACAGTGCCTTTGCGGAAATAATTATCGATCATGGCCTGGATGGCGCGTGTCCTGACATCGGCGGGAATGTCGCCTTCTTTCAGCTTGCCCAGTACTTGGTGGATAAAGACGCCGTCAGTGACTTCTGCTGCGATTTTCGCAAGGTGTTCGTGGCTGCGGTGCATGGGGTTGCGCGTCTGGAATGCGGCAATGCGTGACCATCCGTTCTTGATGAACAAGGCCCGTGCTTCTGCCGGCCGAATGTAAAGTTCTGGATAGAGCGCGGGATACTCCCCCTCGCTCAATACCGAAACACTGCCGGCGAGATTGACGCCGCCTTGTTCCAGAACTTTCGCAACGCCTGGATGGGCCGGGTCCCGGGTTTGATAGACTTTCTCAACCTCCCTTGTTTTGTCAATTTTATATTTCTCAGCCACATGCATAATCGCGAGAACTTCTCCGGACTGGGCATCCGCAAGGGCAATGCTTTCGCCAACCTCAATGCCATCGGCAATTTTTTCGTCCACAGGGAGCGTTATGGGGATTGGCCAAAAAGTGCCATCGGCAAGTTTCATGTCATCGCACGAGCCGCGCCAGTCCTTTTCACCCATAAAGCCGTCAAGCGGCGTATAGGCGCCCATTGCCAGCATAAACACATCCGAAACCGCGCGGCTGTCCAGCGGAACTTTTTTCAGCTTTTCGGCCCTTTTGAGTTCTTCTGCCCGCTCACCCTCCGGCAGCAAAAGGGATTTTATGGTGTCGGAATTATGGGGCGGTACGAGTTGTGACATTGCCGTTCCTTTGTTCAAGAGGCCTTGATTGCTTTTGCCCGGCGCGATTGTTGAGGTGCTTTTGAGGAGAAAATTTCTTCGGATTTCAGATTGAGTTAGTAGTAGCTGCCGACATCTGGCGCATTTGTTTGGATGGCTTGGAGCGGCCTTTTAAGGCGCCGGATTTTCGGGTGATGCGGCAGGCCTTGTTCTTGCATAAAGCAGTCAACCATCTCAGTTGTCCGCCGCCGCAAGACATCAACAATGACCATTCCGCCATGCACATTCACACGGTGCGGGCCAAGCCCCTCAGGTGTTGTGTGATAAACGGCTTTAATCCAGCACTTGAAGGGCGCCAGCGTTTCATGAAGATGGATGGTTTCATGGCTGGAACCGGCGCTGTTCGGCGTATCGCTCAGCAACCGCTCATAGCGCTCAAACTCGCGCTTTCCAGTCAACGGGTCGCCGCGTGTCATCACTTTCACATTACTCAAGCCAAGCTGCTCAACCAGTTCGTCCCGGTACTTTTCACTTTCGGGAAAAACTTGTTGGGGGTGGCAAAAAATGACAGGTGTTGCGGGGTAGATTTCAGAGACCATCTTCAAAACCACAATACTTGGCGATTTGAGAGATGCGGTCACAACGGTCTCGTTGGGAAACTTCTCCTTGATAAGGAGTTGAAGCATGCGGGACGCAGGCAAATCGGTGGTCAACCGCCTCAGCTCTTCCAATGTTTCCATAGCCTGCACCTTGTTTTCGCCGCCCCGGCGCTTGGGTTCTTTGTTTAAGTTAACGCGCATTTGTCTGATTAGCATCACCCAAAATGCGATTGACCAATTCACGCACTGCCACCGTCATATGGCGCTCGCGGTGAAGGACGAGCGCATATTCCCGATTTGGCAATTCGATGGGTATTTCGCGAAGCCTACCC
>JBPCVY010000062.1:0-3094 GCA_051010055.1 Hyphomicrobiales bacterium
CTCTACCGTTCAATCTGCGCGACGCTATTTGCAAGGGTTGGCCCGCTGTGGGAGGCGACCATCTCAATCTTAGATGACGATGATGAAAACAATCTGTTTTGCAGATTTACATGTATTATCTGCGCTCATCCGGACGACATTGCTGGAGATTTCGACAGGCCGTGCGCTGAGGCGCCCGCCGCTATCAGCGATCGGTGTGATGTTTCAAAACTCTGGGCAATGCAAGCCAAACCTCTGGAAGGATCACAACATGGAGAAATCACTTCCCACCCATGCCCAGACGGTCATCATCGGTGGCGGCTCGCTCGGCTGCAACACGGCTTATCACCTGACCAAATTGGGCATGAGTGACGTCGTAGTTCTGGAGCAGGGGCAGTTGACTTCGGGCACGACCTGGCATGCCGCCGGTCTGATTGTTGCCGGGCTTCTGAAATCCGAGGCGGAGTGCGAAATCTATACACATGGCCGCGATCTTTACGCGAATCTGGAAGAGGAAACCGGCGTTTCCACAGGTTTTCGCGACGTTGGATACCTGCAGATCGCCAGCAACGAAGAGCGTGTTCACGAGATGCGCCGGCTCGCCCCATTCATGCGCCGTCATGGAATCAACATCCACGAAATTGCGGCGAGAGAGGCGCAAGACCTGTTCCCTATTGGCGATCTGAGCGATGTTCTGTCTGCCTTTTACATCCCGGAAGACGGGCGCGCCAATCCGGTGGACGTGACGATGTCCCTAGCCAAGGGCGCTCGAATGGGCGGCGCACAGATTTTCGAAGATCTCACCGTGACCGGGATCATGACCAGGAATGGCATGGCAATTGGCGTGCGAGTGGCTTCTGGCGAGACGATCACGGCAGAAAATGTGGTGATCTGTGGGGGCATGTGGTCGCGTCAATTGGGGGCCACGGCGGGTATCAACCTGCCGCTTCAGGCCGCCGAACACTATTATCTGATCACCGAGAATATCGAAGGACTGTCCCGCGACCTGCCGGTTCTCGAAGACCCGTCGACTTATACCTACTACCGCGAAGAGGTCGGCGGCCTGATGCTGGGGCTATTTGAAACTGTTGGCGCGACCTGGAAACTGGATGGCATCCCCGCTGATTTTGCTTTTGGTGAAATCGAACCCGACTGGGACCGGATGGTGCCCCATTTGGAAAAAGCCTACAGCCGGGTTCCATCGATAATGGAACATGGCGTGCGCAAATTCTTTTGCGGGCCGGAAAGCTTTACCCCTGATCTGGCGCCGCTGGTCGGAGAAACACCGGAATTGCGCAATTGCTATGTGGCAGCGGGCCTGAATTCACTGGGTATCCTGAATGGCGCAGGAGTTGGCAATGTGCTGGCGCACTGGATCGTGGACGGTCTGCCGCCGATCGACGTGACGGAGATCAACGTTAACCGATTCACAAAATGCGAAAGCACCCGCGCTTTCCGTCGCGATCGGACGCCAGAACTGTTAGGGCGATTGTTTGGGCAGCACTATCACAACGATGCCGCACAGACCGCGCGCGACGTGAAGCGTTCGGTCTTGCATGACCGGCTGAGGGCGGCGGGCGCGTTCTTTTCCGAAGGCCATGGCTGGGAAATGACCGATTGGTTTGCACCGACACCTGAACAGGCAAAAATTGATAAATATAGCTGGTTCCGTCAGAGCTGGTGGAACTGGCATGCAGAAGAACACAAAGCGGCGCGCGAAGATGTGATCCTTATGGACATGTCCTTCATGTCCAACTTTATCGTGCAGGGCCGTGATGCCTGTGCCTTTCTAAGCCGGCTGAGTTGCAACCAGATCGACGTGGAACCGGGCAAGATCGTTTATACGCAATGGGTCAATGAAAGGGGCGGGTTCGAGGCTGACCTGACCGTCACGCGCCTTGAGCAGGATAAATTCATGGTGATCTGTGGCGAGAATGCCCATGGCCAAACCGAAATGCACATGCGCCGCCATCTTAAAGAAGATGAATTTGTCACGATCTTTGACGCTACTTCGGCAACAACCCAGATCAACATTCAGGGTCCAAAGGCGCGCGACCTGATGCAGCAAGTCACATACGCTGATATGAGCAACGATGCCTTTCCATTTCTTTCTGCCAAAGAGATCGACATCGGCTATGCAAGTGTGCTGGCTATTCGCGTGACTTACGTAGGTGAACTTGGGTGGGAACTTCACATCCCGACTATTCATGCGGTTCAAGTCTATGACCAGCTGGTCGGGGCTGGGCATGAATTAGGGCTGCGCCACGCGGGCATGCAAACGCTGAACTCGCTCAGGCTGGAAAAAGGCTATCGCGATTTCGGGGTTGATGTCGACAATACCGACAACCCGATCGAGGCTGGTTTAGGCTTTGCCGTGAAGCTGGACAAGGAGGGCGGATTTATCGGTCGCGATGCGCTGGCAGAAATCAAGGCCAAAGGCATCCCGCATAACCGAATGCTGCAATTCCTACTTAAGGATCCGGAACCGCTGCTTTACGGCACGGAGCTGATCTATCTGGAGGGTAACGAAGTCGGCTACCTCCAGATTGGCGGCTATGGTCACACTCTTGGTGGGGCCGTGGGAATCGGCTTTGCCTGTCTGGACGAGCCTTTAACAGCGGAAGTTGTGAATACAGGCAATTGGGAAATCGAGGTTGCAGGTGAGCGCGTCAAAGCTCGCGCTTCGCTAAAACCCATGTATGACCCAATGATGGAACGGATCAAGCGCTGAACTGCAAGTATGCCTGGCCCAAGGCACCCATGAACGCAACGCCACATTCGTTTACTGTCGATGCGCCGATAGTTGTGCGCTCACCTACTCCTGCAGCCAAACAATGTGCCCTGATTTTTATGAAATTCGGTATACAGATTCTCGCATAGATGCTGGTCGCGTGAATGACCGTTCTGGTGCTTAAGCCCCAGGTGCTGGCGTCCGCCTTCTAGGTCCGTTAGTGGTCGAACCCGGTCGAACAGCCTATCGACCGGCAACAAATCTGAACCCGTAATGCGAGTTGCAAGGAAGACTGGTCAGATGCTTTCACAGGTCTGGTCGATAAGGAGTTGCTACGAGGTGACAAGACTATTTTTATCCTGACTGAATCAGGAGAACGAAGAG
>JBPCVY010000063.1:0-4398 GCA_051010055.1 Hyphomicrobiales bacterium
AGGGAGCCCCGCATTATGGGAATCACTTCACTACTGCTGGCTCAACCGGCGCGCGTTGTCGTAAATAGAAAAGGCAAAAATGTGGCAGCGCACAAAAATGCGCCGATTTTCCGCTGTTTTTTGCTAAAAACCGCAACCAAAGTATAGTCCAGCTAACCTAAAATGGTACCTCATCATCAAGGTCCTGAGAAAAGTCCTGCGCCTTGCCACCGGAAGAGCTTTCCATCGGGCCGGAGCGGCCGAAATCATTGCCGGCAGATTGGGATGCATAACCACCACCAGAATCAGAACGGCTATCAAGCATGGTCAATGTGCTGTTGAAACCCTGGAGGACAACTTCGGTTGTATAACGGTCGGCGCCAGACTGGTCTTGCCATTTGCGGGTCTGCAACTGGCCTTCAAGATAAACCTTCGAACCCTTGCGCAAATATTGCTCTGCAATACGGGTCAGGCCCTCATTGAAAATGACAACCCGGTGCCATTCAGTTTTCTCGCGGCGCTCACCGGTCGCGCGGTCTTTCCAGCTTTCAGAAGTTGCAACCGACAGATTGGCGATCGGTTTGCCATCGCGGGTGTTGCGGATTTCCGGGTCTGCACCAAGATTTCCAACCAAAATTACCTTATTGACCGAGCCCGCCATTATTCTGTCCTTTCAATAATCCCTTCAATGGTGTGATTGCAGCACCGCCGATTTTGAGCCACCCTAGACCATGGCTCGAGTATGCACCACCGCACGGCGCGCTTATCCACAACGGCGCATTGTTTTTATGTTCCTCTTTTGTTCTATACCAGTTAACCACCACAAGCACAAGCCAATCGACATAAAATGGAGAGCCAAATGGCCCTGACACCGGTTTTTACCCAAAACGCCCCTCCTCCGTTCAGCAAATACTCACAAGCTGTCGAGGTTCCTGAGGGATCAAAACTGGTCTTTGTTTCTGGCCAGGTGGGCGTCGACAAAGATGGCAACCTCGCCTCCTGCCATGAGGGACAGCATGAGCAGGTTTGGCGTAACATCCTCGCCATTCTGGCCGAATCCGGCCTTGGCCCTCACCATATTGCCGATGTGACCGCCTATGTCACCAATGCTGAAGGGGTGGGATTGTTCCGTTCAGTGCGCGATAAGTTTCTTGATGAAGCTGAACCCGCCTCAACCTTGTTGCACATATCTGGCCTGGCTCATCCTGACTGGGTGGTCGAGGTGGCAGTGGTGGCGTGCGGGCCTGCAGAGGCAGTATAACCTCGTTAGAAAGCCAGATTTGGCAAGAACAGTGCGATTGCAGGCATAACCGTTAAAATCGCCACGGCAAGAATGAGAATGGACCAGTAGGGAATTGTGGCGATGGCAACCTGGCCCAGGTTGACTTCGTTGCCGGTCAAGGCAGCCAGCACCGATAGATTGAGCCCCACCGGCGGAGTTACCTGTCCGATTTCAATCATGACGGTGATGATCACGCCGATCCATACAGGATCAAATCCCATGCTGGTGAGCAGCGGAAAGACAATCGGCAGCGTCATTATCATCAATGACAGGCCGTCAAACACGCAGCCCAGCAGCAGGTAAATCACGATGATAATGATAAAGACGCCGTATTTGCCAAGACCGCTTTCCTGTGTGGCTTCGAGAATAGCCTGGGGCACGCCAAGAATGCTGACAGATTGCGCCAATATTGTCGCGCCAAGCACGACAAATCCGATTGAGGTGAACAAAAGGGTTGAACGGTAGATGCCCTCACCCAGCTTTTGCATTGTCAGATCGCCCCAGATGAAGGAAACAACTGCGGCAAGTACGACGCCAACCGCCGCGGCCTCGGTCGGTGTGGCAAGTCCCACAACAATGCTGCCGACGATTGCCAAAATCAGAAACAAAAGCGGCCATAACTCTTTTAAACCGGCGAAAAGCACCCGCCAGGTAGTTTGCTCATCGCTGCGCGGCGAAATATGCGGTTGCCTGATGCAAAGACCAAAAATGTAAATCATGAACATCAGACTCACCATCAGGCCAGGGATAACCCCGGCGATGAACAGCCTGCCAATGGAAGTTTCAGTCAATGCTCCAAATATGAGAAGCGAGAGGCTCGGGGGGATCAGCAGACCCAACGTGCCGCCACCGGCAAGGCTGCCGACAACTGCTCTTTTGTCATAGCCACGCTTTACCATTTCCGGGTATGCGACCGAGCCTACTGCAGCTGCCGTTGAAAGGCTCGACCCGCTAACCGCGCCAAACAAGGTGCACACCGCAATATTAGTGTGCAGCAAACCGCCCGGTACACGGCGGAAAAGCGGTGTCAGTGCTGTATAGGCGCGCTCTGAAACGCCACTGCGTAAGAGAATTTCACCAAGCAGAATGAAAAGCGGTACGGCGCTCAGTGTGAATGAGTTGAAAACGTTCCAAATCGCATCAATCGCCAGAGACGTCGCCCCGCCGGCAAAAAAGTGCAGGATTGTCAATCCGGTGAGGCCAAGGGCTACTCCAAGGGCAATCCCGGTTCCGGCGCTTGCCACCAGTAAACCTATTAATGTGCTCCAGAACATGTGCTCAGTTTTCCTACTCTGCCCTGAAGAACATCAATGGCCAGATGGTGCGCCGTTATCGTCATCTGGAATAACCCCAAACAAACGGGCCAGAAAGATTACGCCGGTAAGCAGGGTCGCGAACGGCAAGACAGCCATCCACGGATACAGCAGAATGCGGGAGGTTTCAGTCTTAAGGTTCAGACGTAAAGCAAACTCCATCCAAGGTATGGCTTCAACAAAAATCCAGGTGCAAAAGACAACCCCGATCACTCCGCCAAGAACCTTCAGGAAGCGCCGTTTCCAGCCATCCATATAGGAAACAAGAATAGAGACATGAACATGCTTTGCCTTGAGCGTCACCATGGGCAAGGCAAGAAACAGCGAAACGCTGAGCAGCAAGCCGACAACTTCTTCGGTGAAGTAGAAAGGCGCGTTTGCGAACTTGCGCATGAATACGCTCACCACAATGATAAGGACAATAGCCGTTATGCCGGAGGCGGCAAGCAAAGCCAGGGCAAGGGCCAGATACTCCAGCCCTTGACCAACCCATTCTCTAAATCTGGTCATCATGGCCTATTTTGACCAGAGTAACGGCTAACGTCCAAGTGCTTTCAGGATGCGTTGCCTGTACTCAGGTGCGGCACCGCCTGCTTCATTGGCCATTTTTTCCCAGGTTTCCGCAACCGCTTCAAGAAACACCTTGCGGTCTTCCTCGGGAAAATCTTCGAGCCATTCAACACCTGCCTCAACCATTTTCTTGCGGGCGGCAAGCTCGCGCTCATGATCGTCGGAATATTCATTGGTGCGCGCCCACACATCACCGGCTGCCTTGGTGATGGCCGATTTATACTTGTCGTCCAGGCTTTCCCAATTCTTCTTCGAAACACCCAGAACATACGGACCCGCCGCCATTGGATAGAGGAACGCGCCATATTTGGCGACTTCCTGCAACGACACCGTATGGGCATAAAGAGCCGGGTAAACGGCGCAATCGACGACGCCTGTTTTCAGGGCGACATACATTTCCTCTTGCGGGATAATTTGGGCCGAAACACCAAGGCGGGTGAATGTATCAACCTGGTCTTTCGCCCACACGCGCAGCTTTTTGGTTTTGAGAACCTCAAGCGTGCGCACCGGCTCATCGCGGCAGAAGATTGAAGCTTCCAGCATAGGAATGGCCATGTAACCAGCAGCCACAACGTCCCATTTGCCGAATTCTTCGTTGTAGATTTCGCGCACCACGGGCAGAGCCTTTTTCAACTCATCGACAGTGCCAATAGACCCTTGAACGAAGACAGCACTCAGTGCAGGTGCATCGCGGCCTAGATAGTTCGCCCAAACAAGGCTCATCTCCACCGCGCCCTTGGGCAGGAACCGGAGCGCATCCGGGTTTTTCAGGCCCAATGAGCCGCCATTGTACATCTTGACTTTGAACTCTTCGCCCACCGCCTTGTTCACGTCATCGGCAAACTGCATCAATTCTTTTGATTCAGGACGTGTTTCAGGCAAAGGATTGTTGAAACGCCACTCAGCGGCATTGCCGGATGCAGCCAGCAAAAACGTAGCGGCCAGGCCGGCCAGCCCGGCACGTAAAGTTCTTTTCATCGAGTAACCTCCCTCATTGATGTTATACTATGCACCATTGCAGCTGACCCGCACTCTATATGAACTCTCATAGATGCCATTCATTACTTGCATGCGGTTTCGCCGGCAGAACTCAAGTATTACTCTACCTATAGTTCTGTTTTCCGAAGCCGTTACCTTCATTCGCGGCCACGCCAAACGTTCTTCATCTCAGTTTATTCATACTTTTAATATGAATTTTAATGCAAGTGCTTTTGTGGAATTTTCGCCAATCTTCGCGCAAAACTCTCATTTGAA
>JBPCVY010000064.1:0-6009 GCA_051010055.1 Hyphomicrobiales bacterium
TTGCCAGGGTGGTGGCCGAAAAGGGCCTTACCGTATTTACCGAGCACACCATCACCACATTGGGGGATTTGGTAGAAGAACTGCGCCATGTGCGCCGCAATGGCTTTGCAATCGACAGGGAAGAATTTCAGCCCGGTGTTACTTGCGTTGGCTGTGCTGTGCGCGATTTTGCAGGCGCGGTCATCGGCTCCATAGGCTGTTCAATGCCGCAGATGCGCGCCACACCGGAACATGTTGAAGAAACGAAGCAGGCAGTCAGAACCTGCGCCACGAACCTGTCTGAACTTTTGGGAAGCCCTGGCGAGATAGCGGAAGAGGGCTTGGCCGAAAGTCACGGAAAGTAGAGAGGAAGTAAACAATGGCAATGCCATCAAATGTGAAGACCGATGCTGACTACCCAGTTCCTGAAACAATGAAGGCCTGGGTGCTTGGCGATCCGGGCGAATTGACCCTTGAGGACAAGCCCGTGCCGGCGCCCGGCAAGGCGGAAGTGCTGGTTCGCATTGATGCGGTGGCCATTTGTGCCACGGATCTGGAAATCATTCATCATGGTCCGCCTGCTCAGATCCAGGGTGGCGGCCCGCACAACAAAGGGTTCACGCCCGGTCATGAATATATGGGCACGGTCGTGGCGCTCGGCCCCGGGGTGGATGAGCATAACATCGGCGAGCGGGTCACTGTTGAAATTCATGCCGGCTGCGGACAGTGCAAACGGTGCCGCGAGGGCATGTACACCTCATGCCACAACTACGGCAAAAACTACGGCGACGTCGATAAGGGCCACCGCGCAAACGGGTTCACCACAGACGGCGGGTTTTGCGAATACCAGGTCAATAACATCAACACCTTGGTGCACGTGGACGACAATATGTCCGACGAAGAAGCAACCCTGGTGGTAACCGCGGGCACGGCTATGTATGGGCTCACCGAGCTTGGCGGACTGGTTGCCGGTGAAAGTGTTGTTGTTACCGGGCCAGGGCCCATCGGGCTTTTGGGCGTTGCGGTTGCCAAGGCTCTGGGCGCCCAGCCGGTTATTTTGACCGGCACACGGGACAACCGCCTTGATATCGGCACCAAGCTTGGCGCTGATCATGTGATTAACGTACGCAAGGAAGACCCGGTTGAAGCGGTGCGCAAAATCACCCACGGCAAGGGCGTTGATTATGTGGTCGAATGTTCTGCTGCTTCAAACGCCATCAACGAGGCAGCGCAAATGGTCAACCGCGGCGGCAAGATTTGCCTGGCCGCCTTCCCGCATGAATCACCAGCTGTGGATGTTGCCCATCTGGTGCGCAACAATATCTACCTTTACGGAATTCGCGGTGAAGGAAAATCAGCCACCCACCGGGCCGAAGCCTTCATGCGTCAAAAAAGGTTCGACGCCACACTCATCCACACCCACACTTTCCCGATGACGGAACTTCCCGAAGCCCTTCGTTACGCGAAAGACAGGGTTGAGGACGCGATCAAGGTTGTTGTGAAAAACGACCATGCGGTCGCAAAGCGCCAGGCAGCTGAGTAAACGGGTAGGGAGATGCAAGAGATATGTTGAGCTGCGACCAGTATCTGATGCCTGAGAGCCTTGAAGAGGCGCTGCATTCGCTTGCCGGCGCATCTGATGGGGTCAGGCTGGTTGCGGGTGCAACAGACATCCTGCCCTGGGCGCGTGAAGGGCGCGCCGGCGACGTTCACATCCCAACCCTTGTTGATGTGTCCAATGTGCGCGAGCTATCAGGTTACGAAATTTCTGATGGTCAAGTGCGCATCGGAGCGAATGTTCCCTATCAGAGTTTCCTGACAGATGCTGACTTGCGCGAGCACATGCCGTGCATGCCTTATTGTGCGGTTTGGTTTGCAGATGACCAGATCCGCCAGCAGGCAACCCTAATCGGCAATATTGTCAATGCATCACCTGCCGCCGATGGCACGCCGCCGGTGATTGCCATGAATGGAACCATCGCAATCGCCCGACTTGATGGGAAAAATGTGGCGGTGCGGGAGATGGCGGTTGCAGACTTTGTTCTGGGGCCCGGCAAGACGCAGCTGGAGCCAAGTGAAATTGTGGTGGCGGTTACCTGCCGCTCAATGAAGGGCTATGGGGGATCATTCCAGAAAGTCGGCCAACGGCGCTCCCTTGTCATATCGGCAGCTTGCGTTGCCGGCCTGGTGCGCACAAACAAGAGCGGAACACAATTTGAAGATGTGCGCCTTGCGCTGGGCGGGGTTGGCCCGGTACCCGAACGCCTTACCGATGTGGAAGAGGCGCTCAAGGGCAAACCCATCAGCGCGGAACTCATAAAACATGCATGCGCGCACACCGGGGACAAGGTGGCATCACGCACACGGCGCGCATACCGGCGCACCGTTGTGCGCGGGTTTGTTGAAGCGGCAATCCTGGATGCCCTTGCTGATTGCGGTGTTCAACTCAATTTCGGGGAGATTAAGGAGGCGGCCAATGCCTGATCTCAGTGTCGAAATGGAAGTCAACGGTAGGCCTGTCGGGAAACAGGTGGGCGCACATTTGCGTTTGCTTGATTTCTTGCGCGATGAACTTGATTTAACCGGCGCCAAGGAAGGATGCGGCGCCGGGGAATGCGGGACATGCTCGGTGTTCGTTGATGGCCAGCTCGTCAAGTCGTGCCTTATGCCGGTGGCCAAGGCGCAGGGCTGCAAAATCGAAACAATCGAGGGGCTTGCGGCAGGAAGCGATTTAACGCCAGTGCAAAAAGCCTTTCACAAGACCGGCGCAAGCCAGTGCGGTTATTGCATACCGGGCATGGTTATGGCGGCAACTGCAGCCCTTCGTGAAAACCCAGATGCCGGAACCGAGGAAATCAAAGAACGGCTGGGTGGCAATATCTGCCGGTGCACTGGGTACAGCAAGATTTTCGAAGCGGTTGAAATCGCCCGTGATGTGATTGCCGGCAAAACGGCACCATCAGCACTGGAACCTGAAACCGCCGGCTCGTCTTACATCGGCAGCAATGTGCGCCGGCTTGATGCGCCCAGCAAGGTGTCGGGCAGGTTGCGCTATGCGGGCGATATGGTGATGCAGGGCATGTTGCATATGCAGGTTCTGCGCAGCCCGCACGCCCACGCAAAAATTGCATCTATTGATGTATCGGCGGCAGAAGCTATGCCCGGCGTTGCATGCGTCATCACATCAAACGACGTGCCGGGTGAAGATGGTTTTGGGGTGTTTGTTCACGACCAGCCGATAATGGCAACCGGCACGGTGCGCTATGTGGGCGAGGCAATTGCAGCTGTGGCGGCTGAAGATATGGAAACAGCGCGCGCTGCCGTAAAGGCAATCAAGGTGCAGTATGAACAGCTGCCTGCCGTGTTCGACCCGGAAGAGGCCATGAAGGATGGCGCGCCGGTTGTTCACGATTATGCTGTAAACAACATCGTCAAACACATTCCCATCCGCAAAGGTAATGTGGAACAGGGCTTTGAAGAAGCCGATTTGGTGATTGAACAGACGTATGAAACGCAGCAGGTTGAGCACGCCTATCTGGAGCCGGAAGCAGGCCTAGCATATGTTGACCATGAAGACGTGGTGACAATTGTTTCGCCAAGCCAGAACATTACTCACCACCGTCACATGCTCTCCAAAATCATCGACAAGCCCATTAACAAGGTGCGGTTTATCATGAGCCCGGTGGGGGGCGGTTTCGGCGGCAAAGAAGACATGATCTACCAGGGCATGCTGGCCCTGGTGGCAATGAAAACCCATCGGCCCGTACGCCTTGTTTTCACGCGCGAAGAATCCATCATCTCCACTGCAAAGCGCCACCCGGCCCGCATTACCTACAAGATGGGCTTGAGGAAGAATGGCCGCATCACCGCTGTCTCTTTCAAGATGATTTCAGATGGCGGCGCTTACGGCATGTCTACCGAAGGGGTCATGCGGAAAGCGGCAATCTTGTCATGCGGCCCGTACAACATTGCAAACGTCAAGATTGATACCATCGGTGTTTACACCAACAACACACCGTCCGGAGCCTTCCGCACATTCGGCGCAATGCAGGCCCAATTCGCAACCGAATCCCAGCTGGATATGGCAGCTGAAAAGCTCGGCCTTGATCCGTTCGAAATCCGGCGCATCAACATGATGCAGGACGGCGCCCTCACGCACACCCGGCAAAAGCTTGGTTCTGTCTCGCTGGGTGAGGTTCTGGACGCTGCTGAGGCTGCTTCATCCTGGCAGGCAGGCCCGCCTGAAATGCGCGGACAGGAACGGGACGACCTTGGCGGGTCCGGCACCCGGCGCGCCTGCACATTGGGAGCGCGGTTTGAGAACGTGCGCGGCAAATCCGCCAAGGAGGTGGCGTGATGGAGCGCAAGATGAAAGGCCGGGGCGTTGCTGCAAGCTGGTATGGTATTGCCCGCACAGCAACCATAGACCGGGCCGGCGCCTGGGCAGAACTTGATGATGGCGGCACGGCAAAGATTGTCACCGGCGTTACAGAAATCGGTGAAGGCATTTTGACTGTCCTTGCGCAAATCGCTGCTGAAGAACTGGGCATCAAACCGGAAGACATCACCATTGGTGATAATGACACTGCCCGTTCACCGGAAGCTGCCCATGCCGGGGCAACGCGCCAGACCTATATGATCGGCAATTCGGTGGCCGTCGCCTGCCGGGATGCGCGCGCAAAGCTTGATAAAGAGCTGGCCGAGGTTTGGGACGTTGACGAGGCCACCATAGAAGCCTTTGACGGGGAAATCTGGTCCAAAGGCACCAATCTCAAATTGACCATGGAAGAAGCTGTGGCCTTATGCAAAAGCCGCGGCGTGGTGCCGGTTGGTTCAGGCTCCTTTACAGCCCACGGTACCGGCCTTGACCCGGAAGATGGCTCAGGCAGCCCCTGGCAGGCTTATGTTTATGGCTGCCAGGTTGCCGAGGTTGAGGTTGATACAGTTACCGGAGAAACACAGGTGCTGGGTGTTTGGGCCGCCCATGATGTGGGGCGCGCAATCAATCCGCGCGGCGTTGAAGGCCAGATCGAAGGGGGCATTGTCCAAGGTCTGGGCCAGGCACTGATGGAGGATTACAAACTTGAAGATGGCCACACCACAACCCACGGGTTCGCCAAATATATCCTGCCGACAGCGCTCGATATTCCTGAAATCACATCGGTAATCATCGAAGATCGCGACCCCGAAAGCCCCCTTGGCGCCAAGGGAATTGGCGAGCCGGCCCTGGTGCCGACCGCACCTGCTATCATGAATGCAATTTACGACGCCATTGGTGTTCGTATCACGTCGTTGCCAGCCACACCGGAGAAAGTCCTCGCCGGATTGGCGGCCAGGGAAAGGACTCGTTGATGGGCCCTGACCCTTAACACGCTGGGGAAGATACTCATAAAACCCAAGGAGGTACGACCCTGCACTGAATGTTCACAACTGGGAGGAAGAACATGTCTAATCTGATAAAACTGACGCGCCGCGGCGCCATCGCGGTTTCGGCTGCGGCGTTACTGGTACTTGGAACGGCATCGGGGAGCCGGGCGGAGTACCCGGAAAAGCCGGTTGAAATGACCATCCTGTTCGGCGGCACAGCCAAGGCTATTGGCCAGCTGCTGGCAGATTTGATGTCAAAGAACATGTCTCAACCTGTGGTGCCTGTCAGCCGTACCGGCGGCGGCGGAGCGGTCGGTTATTCCCATGTCCAGGGAACACCCGCGGACGGCTACAACATCGTGTGGAACTCGAACTCGGTTTCAACCGCCCACCATAAAGGCAATATGAGCTTTAACTATGAAGCATTTACGCCGATTGCCCGGATTTCAACAGAAGTACCGGCGTTAGCCGTGAACGCTAAATCCGGCTGGAAATCTCTTGAAGATATGGTGGCGGCGGCCAAGTCCGGCTCAGGCAAACTCAAATTCGGCAGTTCGGGCAAAGGCTCGTTCACCCATCTGACTTCTGCGGCATTGGTCGATGCCCGGGGGAGTGCCGAGAAAGTGGTAGACGTGCCCTACGGCAAAGGCAAGGCACCGGCGG